>NZ_JBTXLU010000009.1:0-129386 GCF_054871745.1 Enterococcus sp. LJL98
CGGGGATAGCTTGGTAAATAAGAGAAACCGCTGTTAGTGAAGAAATAAGCTATCAAGTATGCTCTATTCCCAAGAAGCTCCCACTTCAAGCGTTAAGAACCTTCAGGTTTAGCTAAGTGGTGAGTAGTTCACTCCCAATACCCTTCATGTACTTTTGCTGCCGCAACTTCCAATTCAGGGAAGGGACCCAGGACTTGAATGTCTTTTTGACCTTGTTGAATCACGTCTCTAGAAGATAAACTGAAGGTTGGATTTTGGTCATTGCTACCGGTTAGTTCCAAGAGTTTCACTTCGGACATGGCGTAAACAATCTTTCCGATATTCGCCCAATAAATAGAGCCTGTACACATGACACAAGGTTCAGCCGTTGTATATAAGGTACAATCCCATAAAAATTCTTTTTCGTATTTTTGTGAAGCACGAGCGGCGAGTGTTGTCTCTGCATGACCGGTACAAATATGTTCGGTAATTTCAATGTTTTCTTGTTCTAATAAAATCTTTCCTGTTTTATCAACCAAGAGCGCACCAAATGGAGTGTTGCCATTTTTCCTTGCATTTTCTGAAATTTCAATACAACGTTGTAAATATTTTTGATGATTCATTTTCTTCCACCTTTTCCTGTTATTGATAACTATACAAATTTAATTTTCCCGAAAGATATTCCCCTAAATAAATCTCACTAATTTTATCAAAACCTTTTTCTTGAATACTAGCAAGTAACCATTCTTCGTCTCTTTTAATTAATTCTAACACGTCGTTATTGGCTTGACCATCTACGATAATCGGATAACGGATCATATCATCGCCATACTCAATAATCGTTAACTGACCATTTTGTTCCAACACTGCTTTTTTTACGGTTTCAATTTCGTAAATGCTATTTGCCCGAAGTTTAAACATTAAATCATTCGCTGAAATCCCTGAACGTAAGCATTCATTTACATCGACCTTCCCATTATGAATTAGCGTTTTGGGGCGGCCGTCAATCAAATTTTTAATGTTGGATAGGTTACATCGCGCTAGACAGTAAAAATAAGGTGTGTAAAATATAAAGAAACACATTAGAGGAATTTTTAACTTCAGAAAGAAAACTACGTCGAATATTTAACTAAAGGGTTTAAAAATCAAATCATTTAATTATATGATTCTGGGAAAAAGAGAAGCGATATTGTCAAAGAGTATGATTTAACCTCTTCTACTTTTGATAAATGGGGAAAACAAGCTAACACCTCTGGATCATTTTGAGAAAAAGATAATTTAACACCAAAAAAAAAAGAATGAATTCAATATTGATTTAATCGTGAAATTATTGGTTATTCTTGAGAAAAAAGATGCACATCTTGTAAAAAAAACCATTCAAAGCATTCCTTGCTCACTTCAAGATGTTGAATACTTCCATACCGATCGTGAAAAAGAATTTGATAATGAGCAAGAATCAGTTAGTTTCTGGTAGAGCGGCTTATTTTATTCAAAGTGAATACGCCTCTAAGAAAACCGTTTCGAGGAGACCCGTTGTCAAGGACAACTGGATATGGTGCCATAAATAGACCTTATCATTTCTGTCTAGAAAAGTATTGCCATTCCAACCTTACTAATTATTGATAAACAAAACCCCTCTACCAATCTGATTCGTATCGGTGGAGGGGTTTTGTTTTTTTGTCACTCTTTTTCAAAAATAACTATTTTTGACATAAAGTCCGTTGATTCAGCTAAATTCAATTCTGGGTGGTATTGCCCCGCAGCAGCAGTTGTTGTCACCCAACCGGCATGCATCAATTCCGCTCCCGAATAACTTTTCTTCTTAATATCTTTTTCAGGTTGATTCACCCAGAAATAATCACCGTTTTTATCTAAGCCTGTTAAGTATAGTCGCTTATAGGGACCATTGACCTCATTTAGTACTTGATACCAGCCGACAATGACTGTTTTCTCATCTTCTGAAACAACCATCCAAGCTGTCTCATTACTATCAAAAGGTGACAATAAGCGATAGAAATTCCCAAATTGAAAAACTCTACGATACTGTTTATACAACTGAATATTCTTTTTGATTTGTTGTTTTTCTTTAACACTCAAGGCTGCTAAATCAAGCTCATAGCCATACACGCCAAACATTGCAACATCATTGCGCATTTGTAAACTCGTTTTTCGATTTGTCTGATGGTTGGGAACAATTGAAACATGTGCTCCAATTGAAGACAATGGATAGATAAAACTTGTTCCATACTGAATCTTTAAGCGTTCAACAGCATCAGAACAATCGCTTGCCCAAGTCTGTGGGGCATAATAAAGCATTCCCAAATCAAAACGTCCACCACCCGAAGCACAAGATTCAAATAAGATTTCGGGAAAATCACTTCTTAAACGTTCATACAATTCATAAACTCCTAGCAGATAACGATGATTCAACTCTTTTTGTTGTTCTTTTGTTTTAAGTGCGTCAAAAACTTCTGAGTGACTTCGATTCATATCCCATTTAACGTAACGGATATTCGCATCTTTGAATGTTTGTGTCAACTGTTGATAAACCGCTTCTACGACTTCTGGACGTGAAAAATTTAAGACTAACTGATTGCGTCCTTCTCGTTGTCTTCTTTGCGGAAGATGAAATGCCCAATCAGGATGCTTACGATAAAAATCAGAATCAGAGTTGACCATTTCTGGTTCAATCCATACTCCAAATTGCAAGCCTAATTGGTTGACTTCTTTTGCCAATCCGGCAAGGCCACTTGGCAACTTTTTTTGATTGACCCACCAATCTCCTAATCCTTGATGGTCAGAATTTCGTTTCCCAAACCAGCCATCATCTAACACAAATAATTCAACCCCTAAATCCTGTGCTTCAGTTGCAAGTTGACGTAATTTTTCTTCAGTAAAATCAAAATAAGTTGCTTCCCAATTATTCAATAAAACAGGACGTTCTTTCTGTTTCCACGGACCACGAACAAGGTGTTGATTTGCAAATTGATGAAATTGCTGACTCATTGCATTCAGACCATTGGAAGAATAAATAAGTACCGCTTCTGGGCTATAGAAAATTTCTTCTGGTTTCAGTTGCCAGCTAAACGTTTCGGAATTCATTCCCATTTGTAAACGTGTCGTTTGATAAGTATCGACTTGTACTTGGGCGAGAAAATCACCTGAATAAACGAAAGCAACCCCAATTGCTTCACCTGAAAATTCTGTTGTTTCCGTTCGTTTAAGTGCTAAAAATGGATTATGATTATGACTACTATGCCCTCGATTCGAGGCAATACTTTGAATACCAGGGGATAGTTCTCTTTGATTTAGATGACGTTCTCGCCCCCAAGCACCATCTAGTTGTAACATTTGATAGCAACTATCAGGTAAGTCTAAATTCAAGGCCATCAATCGCTCAATTTGTAGTGTTTGCTTACCTTTATTATGGATAGACACATTTCTTGTGATGATTGCTTGACGTGAAAAGAGTGTATAACTCAAGATAATTTCGGCTTGCATCACCTGATCATAGCAATGAATTTGTAACGTTTGTCCTTCTGAGTCATCCTCTAAATAACTCGCTGGCAATCCTGGAATTGTTGGTTTACCCGGGAAAATTTTATGCTTCAAATATTGAAAATCACTTGATTGTGAACCATTTTCCTGGCAAATTTCAATGGCGATTTGTCGATAATCACTTGATCCTCGTTCAGGAAATTCTTGTTTTAAATGTTCATAAGAATAAAGAATTGATTCTTTCTTTTCACTCACTGCCATCGGACGGTTCGCATGTTCCACTAAGTAACGATAATCCACTTGTAAAGGAACAGGCTTGCCAAAATACAACTGAAGTAACTTCCCTAATGAATCAATTTGAATTACATAGCTTAGCCAATCGTTTGTTAGATGAAACGTTTGGCTTTCTTGATTCCATTCAATCGTTGCGTTCATTTTTCTCTCCTTTTATTTATTTAATCAAAATCCATTCATCATTTAGATCCTCATTATCTTCATAAGTCCATTGTATTATAAATGCATTTTCTTTTATTGAAGCATCTTTTACGGCTAAGCTCTTACCACTTAAAGAGGAAACAATTTTAAATGCTCCTTGAGTCGTTGGAATGATAAACCATTCCTGATTAGATTTTCCATGCCCCGTATATTGAATAATGGGATTACCATTTTGATTCACTCCTACGTCTTCTTTCAAATCAACAAATAATTGGTTTGCTTTATTTTGTAACGTATATCTCCCCAATTTTTTCCCTTCTAAAATCCAAGTTTGAGTTGCTAAATTTTGATTACTTGTTTGAATAAGTTGACTTTTCAGCTGATTATTTCCTGGAGTTGTTGATAAAACCATTCCACTTTTTTTATTCATTAGTTGATACTCTCCATCTTGAGGAATATCTAAAAAAGAACTATTATAATAAGTTCGAACGTAATCAATTAAGTATTTTTCTGGAAGGTATTTGTCATTTGGTTTTCCCAAATGACCTTCTAAACTCAGAACTAAATGACGAGATAGTTCAACAAAGGAACTAATGTTTGTTTCTTTTTCCCAAACTAGCTGTCTATCAAAATAAAAGCGTAATTTGTTTTCATTTCTTTCAAGTCCATATGTATGATACTCTTGACTCATATCTACTACCCCTGTATTCCAACTGTTTTTTCCTCGTTGAAAATGAATAGCTGGTTCTTGATCCCAGGTATGGAGTGTACTCGTCATATGCGTATAATTGAAGGTTTCCATCACATCAATTTCGGGGTTAGGATTCAAATACTTAGATAATGGTGAACTTTGTAACCAAATAGCACTTAAAATATTCGCTGACTTATTCAATACTTTTGCACGAACTTCTACATAAGTAGCACTTCCTGGAACATCAAATTTAGATTCAACTGCTCCTATTGTATAATTTTTTCCTCTATAATTTTCTTTTTTCGCCTCTATTACCATATTTCCTTCTAAAAGATAGACATTTTCATCTTTAAACGCCAAACTTGATGAGGTATCATACCAAATCCCTTTTTTCCATTTTGTTTCATCTAAATGACTCCCTAAAAATTCATCTGAAGCATCTGGTAAAAGAGTCCATCCTGTTGTCTCAGCATCAACCCTGATATTAATAAATAGAGATGCTATAATGAAAACTACACCTGCATAAAGTTTTTTATTCATCACTTTCCTCCTTTCTATCCCTTCACACCTGACGACATAATGCTCGCTTTTAGCTGTTTTGAAAATAAGAGTGTCACAATAATGACCGGCAAGATGGTCACAAAGGCGATTCCCATTAAAGCATTTTGTTTTGTACCGGCATTATTGGCAATATTATAGAGTGCCACATTCAATGTCCAACGGTCTTGTCTTTCTGTGACAAGCCACGCCCAGAAAAAGTCATTCCAATTCCCAAGAAAAGTTTGTAAAGCAATCATTGAAATAATCGGTTTTGATAACGGCATACAAATTTTTGAATAGAGGTAAAAATTTGAGGCACCATCTAAGCGTGCTGCTTCAAAAAAGGCACTTGGAATGCGGTCAAAAAATCCCTTAAACAAGAAAACGTAAAAACCATACGGATACAAGAACGGTAATAATAGTGCGGCATAGTTATTATAAGCACCCATGTCTTTATACATAATTAACTGTGGCAGCATGATACTGACAAATGGAATCATCATCGCCCCTAAAAAATACAATAACACCATCCGACCAGCTCGTGGACTTAATAAATGACTAATCACAAAGGCTGAAATAGAACATAGTAATGTTTGCGCGACAATAGCAAATGTAATGACAATGATTGTATTCAGCACAAAAACCATAAAGCCATATTTTGCGATTGTTGGATTCTTGCCATAAATGTATTTTGGCAATTTCATGTAATGAACAAAACTTTCAAGTAATAACCAGTTATTACGCTTTTGACTAACAGCAATCAACTCGCCATCGGTCTTAAATTTTTCAGTCAGAACCGGATAAACTTTATCAAATGTGTCTTTTTGCAAACTATCTGGCGCTGTAACATCTTTTAAGCCATTCGCATCAAAGATATAACCTAATTGATTCGCTGCTTTTTCTGTACGATTTTTATAACGAATCGTCTGATTTTTTAAAACAACACCTTTAAAGACACCATAATCTTTTTCCATCTGAAGTTGTACTTGATGAACGCGACTTGAAAAAATCGTCTTTCCGTCTTTCACACCATAAAATCGTGTTTCAAAGATCGATTCACGATTTAATTTTGTGTAAATACCAAATAGGCTACTAATCATATCGGTCTGAATCAACGACTCCAATTCGTCATTACTCATCATTCCGACTTGGCTGTAATCAACGACCAAACTAAGTGATTGAGCCGCTTCTGGTAGTAATCTTGGCGGCGAATCGTAAATTCTTGCATTGTCTTTCATCGCGTTGCTCACTGTTAATGCAAAAGGAAATAAGATGACAATAGCCGATAAAATCGTAATAATGATTGCCGTTACTTTTAATGATTTATCACTACCAGTTAATTGAAATTCTTTCTTTTTCATCTCTTACTCCTCCCCTGCTTTTTCAAAATGCATTTGAATGGCTGTTACGACAAGTGCCACGACCATTAGAATAACGGAAGCCGCCGATCCTCGACCATAATTGTAATCTTTATTAAAGGCATTATAGATATAAATCCCTTGCGTTGTTGACGCACCACTTGGCCCACCTGCTGTAAACATATACGGCGCATCCAATAATTGAATGGAAGCCGCGATTGCGATAACTAATTGAATGAAGACGATAAATCGAATATTTGGTAAAATAATATACCAAATTCGTTTCCAACCCGTACAGCCATCGAGTGCAGCTGATTCAATCACATCTTCTGAGATATTTTGAATTGCTGACAAGTAAAGAAGCACACCGACTCCTCCACCAATTATCCCTGGAAAAATAATACAAAACTTGACAAGTGCAGGATCACTTAACCATAATTGTGGCTGCCCACCAAAAAATTTAACAATTTGATTGGCAACTCCATAATCAGGATGCCATACCCAACGCCAAATAATGACGTTAATCGTCGTAGGAATTAAGACTGGCAAAACATATAACGTTGAAACAATGCCTTTCATCCGTGCTAATTCATTTAAAAAAAGGGCTTGAAAAATCGGAATTAAAAAGGTCATTGAAATTTGGAGCAGTAGAAAAACTGCCGTGTTTTGCCATGCTTCCCAGTAGTATTGTGTCCCAAACATGGTTTGATAATTTTTTAATCCGACAAAAATTCCTGGCTTATGGATCGGATCATAGTCAAAAAATGAAATATAAATTGCTTTCAAAATCGGATAGTATTTTAACCATAAAGTAAATAGCATCGGTACGGTCAAAATAAACCACGGTGTCATCTTTTGACGCCAAAAATATCCGAAGTATTTTTGTTCGTGCATGTTCTTCATCTCCTTGTTTTCTTCGTTATCTCTATTCTAAAGAGAATGCAAGATAAAGCGAGAGTAAATCTTAATCCCTTGGTGCCCTATTATTAACTTATCTTTGTTCAAAAGAAGATTAAAAATAAAAAGGTTAAATTTGCCTCTCAATAAGGTAAAATTAATGTACTTACATTTTAAAATATTACTCGTACAATAAAGGTGCACATCATTTCAATAAAAAAGGAGAATGGATTATGGGAAACAAAACAAAATGGTTTGCTTCATTGTTAGGAATTGCACTAACTTCTAGTTTACTTGTGGGCTGTGGTTCAAGTGAGAACAAAACCGTTTCTACAGATAAACCAGAAGAAAACATGAGTGAATCAAAAGCAAATGACAAGGAAAAAGTCGAACTAACAGTTTGGCAAACGAGTCGAAATGTAGATGAATTTGCGGACGAACAAGAAAAAGAGTTTTTGGAGGAACATCCTTGGATTACTTTGAATAAAGTTGTCAAAGAAGGAGATCCTGGGAATGAATTTTATCAAGCAGTGGCAGCTGGAACCGCTCCAGATTTTATCGAAGCTTCCTTTACCGTAATGGACAAGTTTATTAGTGCCGGGATTGCTGAATCACTTAACCCGTATTTAGATAAATGGGAAGATACAAAAGCACTTGACACCGCTTATTTAGACATGTTTAAAAAAAACGACAACTACTACGGCTTACCAATTCAAGTAAATCCGATGCTATTTGGTTACAATAAGAAATTACTCAATGAACAAGAAATTGAGACTGTTCCTACGACTTGGGAAGAAGCACTTGAGGTAGCTAAAAAAGTCAATAACCCTGATAAGCAGATTACAGGCTATGCCACGTTAACTGCTGAATGGACAGATTGGTTCTTCCAATATTACGTTTGGCAAGCTGGTGGCGATTTAACACAACAAAATCCAGATGGAACTGCAACTTTAACATTCACTGATCCAGCTGTCATTAAAGCTGCCAATTACTACCAAGAATTAGCAAAAAATAAAGTTTTACAAAGTGACCGTACATTAAAATTTGGTGACCTCTTAACACAATTTAGTCAAGATAAAATTTCGTTAATGCCGTTTGCGACAGACTGGGTAGTCGACGTTTCAAATAACGGTATGGACATTGACAACTTAGGTCTCGCACTTCCACCTGCTGGCCCTGCTGGAAAACAAACAACGGCGATTGCTGGAACAACCTACGTCATCAATGCTAAAACAGACCAAGCGAAAAAAGATGCAGCTTGGGAGTACATTAGCTGGTACTCAAGTAAAGAACAACGCAGCGCTCACTATGAAAACCTTGCAAGTAAAGGTTCTATCGCTCCTGTAATGATTCCTCGTACGGATATGAAAATCACAGACTTTGCAGAGTTTCCAGAAGAGTATAATGCAGTCTTGGATGCAGTTAGTGAAAATGGTCGTTTAGAATTTTACGGAAAAGCAGACTTTGGTACTTATGTGGATCGTGCTGTTCAAGCCATTTTAGCCAATCCTAATGCCGATGCCGAAAAAGAATTTGCTGCAGCACAAGAACTAGCCGAAAAAGAAGCTCTTCCAGGTTTTAATGAAGCAAATTTTATTGAATAATTCACAATTTCCCCTTTTTTAAATACTAAAAAAGCCAAACAAAGACAGATTCCAAGGAGGTTTTGTCTTTATTTGGCTTTTTTGAAGAAATTAATTTAGATAAAAGTATTTATTAAGCGCTTTATTTACTTTATACTCTTCTTATAATGATTTTTTATCTTTTAAATTCTATTGTAAAATTCTAAAAAATCTTTCGAGGTGCTTTAAATGATTACTTTTTTCCGTAAACAATTTAAATACTGGGTTCGTACAATTCGAAAAATGACTATTTTTCCAAGACTCTTTCTTTTTTTTAGTGCCTTATTAATTATCCCAACAGTCTTTATTACTTTTTTTAATCAGTATTACTATGGAAAACAAGCACAAAGTGAACATACTCGTTATTCTTCCATACTCGTTCAAAATGCCAGTTATAAAGTCGAGGAACAACTCGCCAATTACGAAAAAATTATGTTACGACTTTTAAGCGATCAGGCTGTTTTAAATGCTGTAAAAGAAAATCAATCCCTCATACAAGGTGGAACTCTTGAAGATTCTGAACAACTAACACAATTCAAAAAGAAAGAAGATTTTCTCTTATCCACACTTACACAACATCAAAAGCAAAGTAGTGGTATCAAGGCCTTACTTCTTTTAACAGAAGATACACAGTATGGCGTAGCTAAATATGATGGTGAATTCAATCAAACAATCACTATTCCCAATCGAAGTGCCTTTAAAACAAGTCAACTTTATCAAAAGACCGTCAAGGCGAATGGTTATCCTGTCTGGTTAGACTCTACTAGTGAGACGAGTCAATATTTTTTCGAGTCGACCAATGAAACAATTGGAATTATTGGTTGTATCACTCTTAGCTATCAAATCAAAGACTCTTTCTCAAAAGAGCCAATTGGGATGGTTATCGCTTGTATTTATCCGACTTACTTTTCACAATTATTAAAAGAATTTTCTGGTTCTACAAATGGTAATACGTTTATTTTAGGCAATCAAGGGTTATTAGAGGGGATTAACTCTTCTTTTTTGTCTCCTCCTTTTCCAAACGATACCAAAAACTTTAAAAAAATGATTTTTAACACACGTGAAGGAAGCATGACACTCAACAATGGACAGGAAAAAATACTTGTTAACTATCTAGGTAAAGTTTCTTCTCCCTTTTATCTTGTAAACTTGACCTACAAAAAACAAGTTTTTGCTCAGATTAATCAAATTCGTAATACAAATCTAGCCATTCTTTTTTTGTTTTTACTTATTGGTCTCTTTGGCTTCTATCTTGTTTCTTCTAGTGTATCAAGACCGGTTAAGAAACTAATTGCTACTACCAAAAAAGTGGGTGAAGGTGATTTTTCTGTGAGTTACCGACCAAAGTCACAAGATGAAATTGGGCAACTTTGTATCGCTTTTGACGATATGGTGATTCAAACAAGAACGCTGATCAATCAAGTCTATCTCTCTGAAATTAAAGAAAAAAACGCCCAGTTAAGTGAAAAATCCGCCCAACTTGATGCACTACAAATGCAAATTAGTCCACATTTTTTGTACAATACCTTGGATATGATTCGTTGGCAAGCCCTTTACGACTCTGATGGACAAGGGAAATCACCTGAAATGATTGAGAAATTTTGCCAACTACTGCGAATGATGACAAAAGGGAGCCAAAACAAAGAAACCATTGAAGAAAGTATCCAGAGCGCCCAAGTTTATCTTGATGTCATGAATTATCGTTACCTTAATAAAATCAAGTTCAAAGTTGATGGATTGGCAACTGTTTCTACCTACCTTATCCCTTGCTTTACAATCCAACCCATTATTGAAAACACCATTAAACATGCCTTTCCAGATAAAGAAGAATCGGAGAAATCGATTCATATTTCTTTTAAAGAACATGAGAACCAAACATTACAAATCGCGATCCGTGATAACGGTGTTGGATTTGATGCAAGTAAGTTAGCTGAAATTGAAGCGAATTTAAATCAAAATGAGATGGGGAAAAATAATATTGGTTTAAAAAACGTAAACCAACGTTGCAAGTTATACTACGGGGATGAATATGGGCTACAACTATTTTCCTCTAAATCAACCGGAACTTGCATACTACTAACTATTCCAATTGAACGAAGGGAGAAAATTGATGTATAAAGTTTTATTGGTCGATGATGAAGAATTTGTCCTACAAGGTTTACAGCGATTTGTTGAATGGGAAAAACACCACTTTGAAGTCATTGCAGGTGTGACGAGTGTTGCGCGTGCGCTAATTGTTTTAGAAGAACAATCAATTGACTTGATTATTACCGATATTCAAATACCCGTTCAAAATGGACTAGACCTTTTAGAAGTACTGACTGTTGAGTACCCTCAAGTTAAAACAATGATTCTTTCAAGCCACAGTGATTTTTCCTACGCCCAAACGGCAATGCGGCTTGGTGCACTCGATTACTTGACGAAACCCGTTCATTTCCCAGCGATTCATGAACGTCTGGCAAAAATTGGTCAGCAGTTGGAAGAAGAACAAGCTGCAATCCAGCGAAAGAATAGCCAAATACTTACCCCTTTAATGATTATGAACTATATTAATGGTTATGATTCCAATTATCCACTGTTAAATGGACAAACTGCATACTTGTTACATCTTTCATCTGAGTTTTCTCTAGAAATCGAACAACTAAAAAAAGAAGTAGCTACTTTGATTGTCCAGCAAGCTATTTTCGTGCCTTATACTCAAAAAGAATGCTTTTTATTACTCATTTCAGCTGAAATTACGTTGAATTGGCAAGAATTCATCCAACACGCCTCATTGTTTTGCCAACAAAATCAACTATTTGTTGGCATTTCAAAAAAGCTTTCCGATGGAAAATCACTAAAAAAAGCGAGCATCCAAGCGAGAAAGGCTGCGAATTATCAAAAAATCCGCCACAATTATCAACCACTTTTTTACCAACAAATTGAAGAACTGTTCGTCGAGGCCAATACGAACCAAGAGCAATGGATTCAACAATTTATTGAATCTTTCGTCACAAATTCGTCCTTAGATTCTATTGTGCAACAGCTTCAACATTTTATGGCGGATATTTCCCAGAGCCATTCCTTTACCTTGGATCTTTGTCATCAATTCGGGACTAACTTACTTCTCGAATTACAGATGCTTCGCCATCGTCTTTTCCCAGCAATGGAACAAACACACCATAAGTTTAGTCAGTTTCTCTTTCAAATTTATCAAGAAACAGACTTTTTTCGAATTGAGTCACTTTTATTAAAGTTTATTGAAGAATTATTTAATGAGCTACGACAAGCTCAATCTCAAAAAATGGAAGGTGAACTGATTACACAAATTAAGAATTACTTGGCTATCCACTTTATGGAGAATATTAGTTTACAAATTTTATCTGAGCATTTTTTTGTCACTACTGTCTACTTAAGTCGTTTATTCAAACAAAAAACTGGACAAAATTTTATTGACTATCTCACTCAGCTGCGTCTGGAGCATGCGAAAAAACTTCTTCGCCAATCGAATTTAAAAATTTATCAAATTGCAGAACAAGTTGGTTATGATAACTCACGGTATTTCACTCGCCTCTTTAAAGAAACAGTTGGGGTCACCCCCACCGAGTTCCGAAAATCTCAATCAATGTCTCACGATAAAGAAATAGAAATCTTACTTTAACAAGTAGGATTTCTATTTCTTTATCCTATCGACTGCTTAAAACGGCTCTATACTTTCTAGTGTTGGTAGAAACTTACCAGCACTTTTTTTGTGCATATAACTAAACAGACACCTTGAAATCCGTTAGAATAAAGTCGTCGAAAACCAAACTAAAGGAGTGTTCAAGATGTCCAGTACTCATTTTATCAGAGAAATCCTAGATATTCTAGACTTTAATATTACTTTTCCTACAAATGAGGCTACCGATGGCCTAGGTATCTATTCAAAAGAAGCTTATAAAGGGGAAATATGTCATGTTTTCAATGGTGTCCTTTCTTATCAGTCACAGGCTTGTTTAAAACGCAGAGAGAAAAACAGAAAATCCTTAATTAAGTGGGGATTCAAAACAGTAATGACTCAATTAAACAAGGTTTCAGAATATAAAACATACCTCCGTCTAAAAAAGCAGCGATTCAAATGTAAATGCTGCGATCAAACTTTTACTGCAGAATCAACTTTAACTCGTTTTAACTGCTCAATCTCCAATCGAGTGAAGTTAAAAATCGCTACAATGTTAGAAGATAACGTATCGATGACTTATATCGCCAAACAAATCGGTGTGGCTACAATGACTGTCTTAAGAGTTCTTAGATATTTTTATCAGCCCAGATTACCAGAAAAGCAAGAGCTTCCAAAGGTTCTTTGTTTTGATGAATTTAAATCAGGCGCTTTTACCGAAGGCGCAATGAGCCGTATTCTAATGGACGGTGAATACACGTGGTTATTAGATATCTTGGAAGATCGACGAAAAGTAAAACTTGAAGCTTATTTTCAACGATATTCCTTGAACGATCGAAACCAAGTAAAAATCGTTGTTACTGACTTTTATGCTCCTTATATTTCTTTAACAAAAGAACTTTTTCCTGAAGCGAAAGTATTAATTGATCGATTTCATATTGTTCAACTAATCGGAAAGTCCTTTCAAAGTCGTCGAATTGTGATTATGAAGCGATTTTCTCCGTCTAACAAACGACATAAACACTTAAAAAAATATTGGAAATTGCTTCAAAAGAAAAATAGAGACTTAGACTGGGAAAAACGTTATTGGCGCCCTTCCTTTGCCCTTCCTTTAAGTAAGGATCACTTGACTCAAACTGAAATAAACGTTGTAAATATTTTTGATGATTCATTTTCTTCCACCTTTTCCTGTTATTGATAACTATACAAATTTAATTTTCCCGAAAGATATTCCCCTAAATAAATCTCACTAATTTTATCAAAACCTTTTTCTTGAATACTAGCAAGTAACCATTCTTCGTCTCTTTTAATTAATTCTAACACGTCGTTATTGGCTTGACCATCTACGATAATCGGATAACGGATCATATCATCGCCATACTCAATAATCGTTAACTGACCATTTTGTTCCAACACTGCTTTTTTTACGGTTTCAATTTCGTAAATGCTATTTGCCCGTAGTTTAAACATTAAATCATTCGCTGAAATCCCTGAACGTAAGCATTCATTTACATCGACCTTCCCATTATGAATCAGCGTTTTGGGGCGGCCGTCAATCAAATTCTTAATGTGTCGATTGTGTTCTTTCGCAAATTTCAAAGACAAAACTAAAATCGTCCAAATCAATAGAACTAAAATAAATTGCAAAATTGAAATCGAATCGCTATAGATAATCCCACCAATAATTCCACCTAAGACATAGTTTTGAATTTGATCCATGGCAGAGGTTGGTGCCAGATTTGCTTTGCCTAATAAATTAATTTGGAGTACCAAGCACATAATTCCTAAAGCAAGTTTTAAGATAATTGGGCTATAAAATGACATTTTCTTCCTCCTTATTCAACGAGATGAATCGTTGGATTTAGTAAATACGTCCGTTCAAGCATATAGGTATTTCGCTCATTACTTAAAATCGTTCGGTAGTATTCGTCAGCAATTTTCACAATGACGCCATCACGTAATTGTGTGGCATTGACATAAATATCACTGGTTTGAAGTTGATTTTCTGCTGCGACTTGTTCCACAAAATTTACCATTTGTGATGACTCTGAATGCCGATTTTGACTGCCCTTGTATTCGGAATATTGTACGCCAGATAAAAATAATAATAACAAAAAGACTAAAAGACTTAAGTCTCGATATTTCTTTTGAATTTGATGGCGTAAATAAAAACTAAAGACTATAACAAAAACAAAGAGTACGCTAAAGATAAAAATGTATTTGATAAAATCATTGATCCCTGACTGCGCTTCTAGATAGCCAATTCCATAAAAATCCATGCCGTCTCGCTCCTTTTCATAAAATAAAGTTCTTTATTTTCTATTTTACCATGTTTTTAAAAAAGGGCGTTTTTTTATTTTTCATTTTAAGCACAAATAAAAAAATACCCCATTCCTAAGAATGAGGTAGATGTGCCATTATTTCGCCAAAGCATCTTTCGCTTGGTCTGCTAATGAAGTAAATGCAGCTGCATCATGTACTGCTAAGTCAGCTAACATTTTGCGGTTGATATCAATTTCTGCCAATTTCAATCCGTGCATTAATTTTGAATAGCTTAGGCCGTTCATACGAGCTGCAGCGTTAATACGTGCAATCCATAATTTACGGAAATCGCGTTTCTTTTGACGACGATCGCGGTATGCGTAGCTATATGATTTCATTACTTGTTCTTTTGCTGTTTTAAATAAAGTATGTTTCGACCCGTAGTAACCTTTTGCTAATTTAAGCACTTTTTTACGACGTTGACGAGTTACTGCTCCACCTTTAACACGTGCCATGTTTAATTCCTCCTAAATATAAATAAATCTTCTCTTGATTTTTTTGATTTGTTTAAAGCTTGATTAAACTCAATTATTTCATGCGAGTTAATAATTGACGAATGCGTTTGTAATCGCCTTTTGAAACCATGCTCGCTTTACGTAATTGACGGCGTTGTTTCTTTGTTTTACCGTGGAAACGGTGGCTTGTGAACGCACGGAATCTCTTTAATCCGCCTGAACCAGTACGTTTAACGCGTTTTGCTAATCCGCGGTGTGTTTTTTGTTTTGGCATAACTAATTTCCTCCTCAAAATCTTTCATTAATCTGACTATTTCACTCATTTTTTGAGTGAGCCGCTATTTACTTGTCGCCTTTTGGAGCGAGCACTAAGAACATGCTGCGTCCATCCATTTTCGCTTTTTGTTCAACCGTTGCAATATCTGTTGTTTCTTCCGCCAAGCGATCCAAGACTTTCTGACCAATTTCTTTATGGGTAATGGCACGTCCTTTAAAACGAATAGAAGCTTTTACTTTATCGCCTTTTTCAAGGAACTTACGTGCATTGCGAAGTTTTGTTTCGAAATCATGAACATCAATCGTTGGACTTAAGCGAACTTCTTTAACGTTAATCACTTTTTGTTTCTTACGGGCATCTCTTTCACGCTTTTGCATGTCAAAGCGATGTTTTCCGTAGTCCATAATACGTGCAACTGGCGGGTTGGCATTTGGGGCAACCAAGACAACATCTAAGTTTGCTTTTTCAGCAAGGCTTAATGCTTCTGCCTTTGATTTTACTCCAAGTTGTTCACCATCTTGATCAATCAATCGTAATTCGCGAGCACGAATGCCGTCGTTTACCATCATATCTTTTGCTATGGTCATTCACCTCCAAGTTTTTTGCGAGAAAGAAAGCCACTTTAGCTTGGAAATACAAAAAAACGAGTTCTATATCAGAACCCGCGCGTACTCCAGCCTAGTCTAGTCTGAAATCCTATTCTGCCCAGCGATACAATCCCTCAGGCGAGAAGCGGGTGCTCCTTCTTTCATTTCTCAACTACAATAGTATAGCATCTTATTGCAGTCGAGTCAATGTTTTCTTTCATGTTTTTTTCAGTTTCTTTTCTTCGTAAAGAAAACCAGCTTGTGCTAAACTCAACATAACTCTACGTTAAATGAAAGGAGAAATTCCCATGCACGTTCCTGCCAACTCGATTGAAGAACTGATCCATACGAGTCCCCACGAAGAGATGTTTCTGACGCTCGATCATTGGATGCAAGAAACGTTCCCGCAACTTGAGCGACGCTTAATTCAAAGCGAGACTATTACCCTCATTGGTTACGGCCACCTTGCCAATGCCGAAAAAGGCGATGTTTACGACTCTTTAATTGGTCTTGCACCACAAAAAAATAATCTTTCCTTCTATATAGGAGGAAAAAAGCACGGCCAACCAATTTTACGTTCTTATGAAACACACTTCGCAAAATCAAATATTGGGAAAATTTGTTTGCGTTTCAGAAATGTAAAGAAAATTGATTTTGAAGTCCTAGAGGCCATCGTCAATGACAGTATCGCTTGGAACGAAGCGCAAAAAAACAACGTCGAAGCTTAATTGCCTTCGACGTTGTTTGCTTTATCCGATTATTCTGCAGCAGCCGCCGCTTTGTTAATGTAGTTATATGGTTGGTTGTAGTGAGGTAAGAAGAATAAGTCTAATAATGCTAACTCATCAATCGTTACTTGTTTCGCAATTGCTAATGAGAACATGTGAATTGCCATACCAATCTCTGAAGTTGTTGAAGACATTTGAGCCCCAACAATACGACGTGTTTTTGCATCGTAAACGATCCGTGTTTTCACGTTGTCATTATTTTTCATGAAGGCTGGTTTTTGTGTATCTTCAATATCTGTATATTTCACGTCTAAACCAAAACGTGGCGCAGATAAAACAGAGTAACCTGTTGATACCATGTGTAAGTCAAAAATTGTAATCCCGTTTGAGCCTTGCACTCCTGGTGATTCAATTTTGTTTCCACCAATGTTTTCTCCTGCAACTAAACCACTGCGAACCGCGTTACTTGCTAAAGCGATGTAAGCTGTATCTTGTAAGGAGTTTGAGAAGACTGTTGCACAATCCCCTACAGCGTAAACGTCTGGATCACTTGTTTGTTGATGACGATCGACTAAGTACGCGCCATTAACAAATTTTTCTAGATGGTCTTTCCCAAGTTCACTATTTGGACGGAAACCAATCGCATTGATGACCACATCCACTTCGTAGACACCTTTTGCTGTGACAACCGCTTCTACTTTATCCGTTCCACGGTATTCCTCCACTAACTCCCCTAAGTGAAGTTCAATGCCGTTATCCGCTAAGTTTTTGTCCATGTCATCTGTAAACCATTTGTCGTAGTAGTTTGGTAACGAACGATCGGCTGCATCAAATAATAATACATTTTTTCCACGACGTTTTGCTGCTTCTGCAATTTCCACACCAATGTAGCCTGCACCAATCACTGCTACATTTTTCACGTCTTCTTGATCTAATAATTGATCGATCATTTGACCTTCATGGAATTTTTTCATGAACTGGATATTTTTCAAGTCATGCCCTGGAACTTTCGGAGCGATTGGTAAAGAACCGGTTGCTAAAACAAGTTTATCATAGCTTTCATCCCATTCTTTGCCATCTGCAGATACACAATGAACCGTCTTGTTTGCGTAGTCAACATCAGTGACATCTGTTGACATATGGATTGTTGCACCTTTCGCTTGAAACTCTTCACTATCTGTATAAAATAGCCCATCGTACGCTTCAATTTGACGACCTACCCAAAGAGCAGTTCCACAGCTTAAGTAGCTAATATGGTCTGTTTTTTCAATTAAAACGACTTCTTGGTTTTCAAATTTATCTAAAAGTGTATTGGCTGCGGCAATCCCTGCGTGGTTTGAACCGATAATTACTGTTTTTGTCATTGTTTGTTCCTCCTCTTAATTTACAAACTTAGTATACCTAGCATGTGAATTGAGAAACTATCAAGTTTTTTTACACAAGAGAAATAATTGAGAGTTTCGTTGCAAACCCTGTTATAATCACGATTCACGTCAATCTATTTCTTTTATTTTTATAGTTTGTGAAAATACATTCATTAAGAAAAAATTAAAAAAAGGAAACAGCTTATTCCTTGCTGTCTCCTTTTATCTTGTCGTCACTCGCTTCTTTAATTAAATAAATCGGACGTTTTTTTGTTTCTAAGAAAATTTTTCCAATATAGTTTCCGATAATACCTAAACACATCAACTGAACGCCTCCGACAAAAAGCATCATCGAAACCATCGATGGCCAACCACTCGTTGGATCACCAAAAACTAATGTTCGAATGACGATAATCAGTAGTGCCAACCCAGACCCGATACAAGAGATTGCACCAATCCAAGAGGCGAATTTCAATGGGACTTCTGAAAAATTGACCACACCATCCAAAGAATATTTCAGCAAGCTAAAAAAGGACCACGAAGTTTCGCCTGCCACTCTTTCTCGATTTTCATAAGATAGATATTCTGTTTCAAAACCAACCCAACTAAAAATACCTTTTGAGAATCGGTTATATTCTGAAACTTCCAAAATACCATCTACCATCTGACGTGTCATTAAACGAAAGTCTCTAGCTCCATCCACCATCTTCGTTTCACTAAATCGATTAATCATCTTATAAAATAGCCGCGAGAAGAAACTTCGGATGACAGGTTCTCCTCGACGATCTTTTCGTCGGGTACCAACACAGTCAATTGGCTTTGTTTCGATCATTTCAATCATTTGCGGGAGTAGCTCTGGTGGATCTTGTAAATCTGCATCCATGACCGTCACCAAATCTCCTTTTGCATGCTGTAAGCCTGCATAAAGGGCTGCTTCTTTACCAAAATTCCGTGAAAACGAAAGGTAACGAACCGTTTCAGGCCGAGCAAGGTGCCACTTTTTCAATTCAGCTAAAGTCCCGTCTTTTGATCCATCATTAACAAAAATATACTCGACTTTTTGTGGGTGTCCTTGCATCACCCGTTCCACTGCTTCGATAAACAATTCGATCGTGGCTTCTTCATTATAACAAGGAACTACAATTGATAGCATGAGAACCCTCTCTTCTTCTTTTTGACTTCTGTTCCTTATTATACTCTTTTTTACCAATTAACGTCCGTTTTTTTTTACAATGCTCGACCCACTTTTTTGAACCCGCACTCTTTTTCTACGAGAAACACCTTTGTTTGTGACAATTGTGTTAATTTTTGTTAGCATTCTACTTAAAAATGAAGACTTAGGCTTAACGAATGCCACTTTATCTAGTAATATGGATAAGGATATGATAACAAGCAATTGAGAAAGAGGACAGAAATGGAGAATCAAGGCATTGGTCATGCGACAGGAAAAATTATTTTAATGGGTGAACATGCAGTGGTTTATGGCGAACCCGCCATTGCCTTTCCTTTCACAGGAACAGGCGTGACCTGCACTTTTGTTTCATCGTCTCCTTCATTTTTGACTTCAAGTCATTATGAAGGCTATTTAGCAACGGCTCCTCCTGAATTGCGAGTGATTCAAAAATTGACAGATAAGTTAAAAGAAGACTTTCAACAAGGGGACTTCCACCTAACAATTGACAGCACGATTCCTTCCGCTCGCGGAATGGGCTCAAGTGCGGCCGTAGCAGTCGCCATTACGCGCGCCTTCTTTCACTGGATACAACAAGAACTTTCTGCGAAAACATTATTAACCTACGTTGATTATTCGGAAAGCATCGCCCATGGCAATCCAAGTGGCATCGACGCTGCAACGACTAGCGGGCACCAGCCTATTTATTTCGAGAAAGGAAAAGCATTTCTATCCTTTCCCTTAAATATTGACGCTTACTTAATTGTTGCCGATACCGGTATAAAAGGTCGCACACGTGAAGCCGTGGCCGCTGTGAAAGAGTTGCTTCAGCAGCAACCGCAAAAGACAAAGGATTCGATCAAACAGCTGGGAAGATTAACGAAGCAAGCCAAACTGGCAATCACTTCCAACCAGCCCCAGCAACTTGGAGCAGCCATGACTGCCGCACAAAAAATCTTAAGAGCCTTAACCGTCAGCAATGAACGTTTGGATGCACTCATCACTCTTGCCTTACAAAACGGAGCTTTAGGTGCAAAATTAACTGGCGGTGGTCGCGGCGGTTGCTTTTTGGTTTTATGCAAAGATGTACACGATGCACAGATAATTCAAACACAATTAAAAAACGCCGGGGTGAAAGACACCTGGATGCAAGGATTAGGAGTATATGAACATGTATAAAGGAGCGGCACGCGCTTACACAAATATCGCTTTAATCAAATATTGGGGAAAGGCCGACAAGGAGCTCATCCTGCCAATGAACAATAGCCTCTCGTTGACATTGGACGCCTTTTATACAGAAACAACGGTCACATTTTCTAAAACTTTAGAAAAAGACACCTTTTATTTAGATGGCGTCTTGCAAGATGAAAAAAGCACCCAAAAAGTTCAGCATTTTCTTAACTTGGTGCGGACTCGCGCCCAAAAAGAATGGTTTGCAACCGTGGAAAGTCAAAATTTTGTCCCGACAGCTGCCGGTCTAGCTTCTTCAGCTAGTGGTTTAGCTGCATTAGCGGGTGCTTGTAACGCTGCCTTACAGCTTAATTTATCTGACGAAGAACTCTCACGTCTGGCACGCCGCGGCTCAGGTTCTGCTTGTCGCAGTATCTTCGGTGGATTTGTTGAGTGGGAAAAGGGACATGATGATGCCACTTCTTTCGCAAAAATCGTCCCTTCGCAACAATGGGAAGAAGAACTGGCGATGATTTTTATTTTAATAAATGATCAGAAAAAAGACGTTTCCAGTCGCGATGGCATGGAACGAACCGTGGCAACATCGGTCTTTTATGATGGTTGGCTACAAACAAGTCCACTCGACTTACAAACTGCTAAAGGGGCCATTGCTGCCCAAGATTTCGAAAAATTAGGGGCCGTTACTGAAGCAAACGGATTAAAGATGCATGGCACCACCCTCGGAGCTAACCCACCCTTTACCTATTGGTCTCCTGAAAGTTTAAAAGCGATGAATCTCGTACGGCAAATCCGGCAAGAAGGACTCCCTTGTTACTTTACCATGGATGCAGGACCAAACGTTAAAGTGCTATGTCAAAAAAACAATGTTGCTGCTATTTTGACTGCACTCGAAAAAGAATTTCCAAAAGCAAGCCTCACTTGTGCTTATAGCGGACCTGGGATTCAAATCTTAGAAACGGAAGTGAACCAATGATTGAAGTAAGTGCCCCCGGCAAATTATATATCGCTGGAGAATACGCAGTCGTCGAACCTGGTCACCCAGCAATTATTGTTGCGGTCGATCAATTTATTACGGTGACGATTGAATCGGCAACTAAAAATGGCAGTATCCAGTCACAACAATACAGCGACTTGCCGATTCGTTGGACCCGTAAAAAAGGCGTGCTTGTGCTTGATCACCGCGAGAATCCTTTTCATTATATTCTAGAAGCCATCCGCCTAACAGAGCAATATGCGCGGGAAAAAGGACAGCTTCTTTCTTTCTATCACTTAAAAGTCAAAAGTGAACTCGATAATTCCAACGGTCGAAAGTATGGACTTGGTTCTAGCGGCGCCGTCACAGTTGCAACGGTAAAAGCCTTAAATGTCTTTTACGATTTAAAAATGGATACTTTAACCCAATTTAAAATTGCGGCTTTGGCTCATTTAGCAGTTCAAGGAAATGGCTCTTGCGGCGACATCGCAGCGAGCTGTTATGGCGGTTGGCTCGCTTTTTCAACTTTTGATAGCACTTGGGTAAAAGACAAACAACAGCAATGGTCTTTAGCCCAATTACTGGCAGCAGATTGGCCGATGCTTTCAATCCAACCACTTGAAGTGCCTAAAAACTTGCGACTCTTAATTGGATGGACAGGTAGCCCTGCGTCCACTTCTGACTTGGTCGACCAGGTACACCAATCAAAAGAAGACAAAAAAGACACTGCTTTAGCTTACCAGCAATTTCTGATGGAAAGCCAACGTTGCGTCGAAGAAATGATTACCGGCTTCACGACAAAAAACATCGCGGTCATCAAACGAATGATTCAAAAAAATCGTCAACTATTAGCCAATCTTGCGCATCTAACGGGTGTGACAATTGAAACACCTGCTTTGAAAGAACTCTGTGATTTAGCCGAAAAGTGTGGCGGTGCTGCAAAGTCTTCTGGTGCCGGTGGAGGAGACTGTGGCATCGTTATCGCCGATAAGAAAACAGGGATCCTTCCATTAATGACCATGTGGGAAAAAGCTGAAATCACTCCTTTACCCTTACATGTTTACCATTATCAAGGAGGTCGAAAAAACGAATGAACCGTAAAGACGAACACGTTTCTTTAGCCAAAGCCTTTCATAAACAAAAAAACAATTCATTTGATGACGTGCGCATTATTCATCAATCTTTGCCTCAAAGTTCTTATTTCCAGGCGAACATTGAAACCGAGCTTTTTGGTCAAAAACTAACTTCTCCCTTTTTTATTAATGCCATGACTGGCGGGAGTGAAAAAACAAGGCACATCAATCAACAGCTCGCGATGATTGCCAAGGAAACGGACTTAATGCTCGCGACCGGTTCGGTTTCAGCTGCTTTAAAAGATCCGAGCTTGGCGGACTCTTTTAAAATCGTGCGACAAGAGTTTCCTGATGGGATCTTACTCGCAAATATTGGTGCCGGGAGCTCTCTTGAGCAAGCCCAACGTGCAGTCGATCTATTCCAGGCAAATGCCTTACAAATTCATTTGAACGCCCCCCAAGAGCTAGTGATGCCTGAAGGAGATCGAGACTTCACGGATTGGTTAACCCTAATTGAAGAAATCACGAACCACCTTGATGTGCCCGTCATCGTCAAAGAAGTTGGCTTTGGGATGACGCGTCAAACCATCCAACAACTCTTAGATGTAGGTGTTAAAAGTATTGATATTGCAGGTAGCGGGGGGACTAGTTTCACCCAAATTGAAAATGCGCGACGCAAGAAACGCGAATTCACCTATTTAAATGATTTCGGTATTACCACCGTTGAATCCCTTCTTGAAGCCAATGAGGTGCCCGTTCCCTTTGAATTAATTGCTTCTGGAAGTATCCGTAACGCTTATGATATATTTAAAGCCTTATGTTTTGGTGCGAAATCAGTCGGTTTATCCGCAAGTTTGTTAAATCATCTTCTCGTGAATGATTTAACCGATACCATCGCTTTGGTCAAGCAATGGCAACAAGAACTCTTAGCTTTGTATACACTTGTTGGAGCCAAACAAACCAACGATTTAAAACAAGTTCCCCTCTTATTCACCGGGCAAACGAAAACTTGGTGTGAAGCACGCGCCATCGATTTCACTCGCTATAGCCAACGCTAAAAAAAGTTTCGACTACTCCTTTTGTAAGAGCAGTCGAAACTTTTTTATTTTTTTCCAAAGAGCCTTTTGAAAAGCCCGTTTTTGACTGGCGTTTGTGCTGGAACAGCGCTTGTCGCTACCTGGAATCCCTTTTCTTTAAACAGCCTTTGAAAGGTTAAGTTATCTTGCAAATTCATGCCATTTAGTTCTAGAACGCCTTGCAAACTTCCAATGAGACGACGTAACTCCCCTTCACTTAAGTCAAAAAATTCACTGCTAGCCTCACGTGCCTCGATGTCTTCCAATTGTGTAATCAACGCTCTCAACCATTTATTTTGATCAGAGAGCGCCCCTGATATTTCTGACACCTCTAAAACTGAAAGCATCGTAGAAGGCATAAAATCCGTTAGAATTCGTAAACTATCTGCATAGTCTCTTAAATCAAACACAAAAGCTTGCAATCTTTCATCACTCATTACTTCTTTTTGCATTGATAGACGTTCTTGCAAGTGCAATAAGTCGCCTTGCGAATTGACTAATGCTTGTACCGTCTCCATGATTGCCATTGATCATCCGTCCTTTATTGGTTACTCTTTCTTCCTAGTCTAACCGACAAATTTGTCAAGTACAAGAAAAAAACGAAGACGGTTCGTTCGTCTTCGTTTTTTCTTTGATGAAACTATGCGTTGTAGGCATCAATGATGATTTGTTTTAACTCAGAAATGAGTGGTTGTTTCGGATTGGCTGTTGTACATTGGTCTTCATAAGCCAATTCCGCCATGCGATCCACCGTTGAATCAAGCACCTCTTGAGTGACACCTTGTGCTTTCAAGTTCATTTCGATTCCAACACTTTCACCTAATTCGGTGATTGCTGTTGCAAGTGCTTCAACCAACTCTTCTGTCGTTTGACCTTTTAGACCTAAGAAACGAGCGATGTCTGCATAGTCGGTATCTGCACGGAAGAAGTCATATTTAGGGAACATTGCATGTTTTTGTGGATCTTTTGCATTGTAACGAACGATATGCGGTAAGATAATCGCATTGGTCCGTCCATGAGGAATATCATACTCTCCACCAATTTTATGCGCGATGGAGTGAGAAATTCCTAAGAAAGCATTCGCAAAAGCCATCCCTGCCATTGTTGAAGCGTTATGCATTTTCTCACGAGCTTCCATATCCGGACGATTGGTTGATTGTTCTAAGTAATCAAAGACTAATTTAATTGCTTGTAAGCTTAACCCACGAGTATAGTCAGAAGCCATAACGGAAACGTAGGATTCGATTGCATGAGTGAGCACGTCCATTCCTGTGTCAGCTGTTACAGATGCTGGTACGGATAAAACGAATTGTGGATCAATAATCGCTACGTCTGGTGTTAATGCATAGTCTGCTAATGGGTATTTCACATGAGTATCACTGTCGGTAATTACCGCAAATGGTGTGACCTCTGCACCTGTACCTGATGTTGTAGGAATACATACAAACTGTGTTTTTTCTGGTTTATCAATTTTGTAAGTACGTTTACGGATATCTAAGAATTTTTGTTTCGCTCCAAAGAATGAAGTGTCTGGGTGCTCGTAGAACATCCACATTCCTTTCGCCGCGTCCATTGCTGAACCACCACCGATAGCAATCACTGTATCTGGTTTGAAGTTCATCATTACTTCTGTTCCTTTGTAAACCGTGTTTGTTGAAGGGTTTGGTTCTACATCTGAGAAGACTTCAATTTGAACCATATTTTTACGACGAGCAAGCACGTCACGTACACGGTCCACATAGCCAAATTGAACCATACCAGGGTCACAAACAATCATGACACGTTCTAAGTTTTCCATTTTTTCTAGGTACATTAATGAATTTTTTTCGAAATAAATTTTAGAAGGTAATTTAAACCATTGCATATTATTTCTCCGTTTCGCTAAAGTTTTCACGTTAATTAAGTTAACCGCTGATACGTTACGAGAAACTGAGTTCTTCCCATAAGAACCACAACCTAATGTTAATGAAGGAATCATTTCGTTATAGATGTTTCCGATACCACCTTCAGCTGATGGTGTATTCACTAACACACGACAAGCTTTCATTCGTAAACCGAAACGAATTTGTAACTCTTCATCTTCACTATGGATCACTGCCGTATGTCCCAGTCCACCTAGGTTTAACATCGCTTCACATAACTCTAAACCATGCTCTGTGTTATTTGATTGAATCATTGCTAAAACTGGAGATAATTTTTCACGTGAAAGCGGATAATCTGCGCCGACACCCTCTAATTCAGCAATTAGCATTTTCGTGCCTTCTGGTACTTTAATTCCTGCTAGTTCCGCAATTTTTGTTGCAGGCATTCCAACGATGGATGGATTAACGGCATATTTGCCTTCATTCATGACTGCATCTTCTAATTTTTGTAATTCACTTGGTTTTACAAAATACACTTGATGCGCTTGGAATTCCGCTTTAACTGCTGCATAAACTTCCTTGTCGACAATAACTGCTTGCTCAGAAGCACAAATCATTCCGTTATCAAACGTTTTTGAAACAATTAAATCATTGACTGCACGTTTGATTTTCGCTGTTTTTTCAATATATGCAGGTACGTTACCAGGTCCGACACCTAATGCTGGTTTACCTGTTGAGTAGGCTGATTTGACCATCGCTGCGCCACCTGTGGCTAAAACAATGGCAATTCCAGGGTGATTCATCAAACCTTGGGTTGCTTCAATTGATGGATGTTCAATCCATTGGACACAGTTTTCAGGAGCTCCTGCTGCAACTGCTGCATCACGAACAATCCGTGCTGCTTCTGCAGAACATTTTTGCGCGCTTGGGTGGAAGGCAAAAATAATTGGGTTGCGTGTTTTTAGAGCAATCATCGCTTTAAAAATCGTCGTTGATGTTGGATTGGTTGTTGGCGTTACCCCACAAACAACTCCCACTGGCTCTGCAATCTCAATTAAACCTGTTTGATCATCTTCATTGATGACACCAACTGTTTTATTATGTTTAATCGAATGCCAAATATATTCCGAAGCATACATATTTTTAATCGCTTTGTCTTCATAAATTCCGCGGCCCGTTTCTTCAACTGCCATTTTCGCTAAAGGCATATGCTCATTTAAAGCTGCCATTGCCATTTCATGTACAATATGATCGACTTTCTCTTGATCAAAACTTTCCATTGCTTTCAATGCGATGTTCCCTTTAACCGCTAAATCATCAATCATGACAGATACATCAATTGTTGCCACTTCTTTTTCTTTTTTCTCTACTTTTTTACTCATGATAATCCTCCTATGATATGGGGTCTTTTTTTACTTTTTATTTGTTAACTACTTCACACATAGAATGATACACGACTTTTTGAAGTTTGTAAATACTTTTCTGTGATTTTCTTCACAACTTTTCATTTCATTTGATCTTACCTAACGAAAAACCTTTGATATCAACCTTTAATCCTATTAGCATTCTTTTTTATTTATTTTTATAAAACGAAAAAAAGAAGCTCTTTTTAATGAAGTTTCCTTCTATTCATGAAAAACAACTTTTTAAATTTGTGATATAAATAACAATTTAGGCCAAAAAAACTCACTAATCCTTCTCGACTAGTGAGTGATTGGTCAATTAATTCATAACCAGTGATAATACAAGAACTGATGCATTGTAAAAAATATGTGCGCCTAAACTATACCAAAGATTATTTTTGAAATAGTAAACAAAGCCATACAACAATCCCATTATCAAATAAGGAATTAGTAAAATCAAATTCCCTTCACTCGTCGCAGCGTGCTCCAACATGAATACACTACTTGATAGAACGATTAAACTGAGACGTCCTATTTTTGACCTGAGTAATAGTGATTGGCTATTTCTTTCAAGTGGTAAAATCATCGCATAACGATACGCCAACTCCTCTACCAATGGTACGACAAAAATATTAGTGATTACCCAAATAAGTTTGAATGAATACCGCTCGACTCCTATGGGAACCCCAAAGATTTTTGCTATGACAATACCGGACAATAGACAAAGTAACGTTGCAATCACTGAAAAAATAATGACATGTTTTTTTGTTACTTGTTTCCATTCCATCCATAATGGACGACTAAATAAGACGATTCCTAAAAGAAAAAGTAACCATTTTTCCGACAAGATTGCGATGGGGCTACTTAAATCCCAAGAAACCCCACCACGAGGGATTAATGTTGTAATTAAAAAATAAAGAAAAAGATAAATTAATTTACTCATTATCTGCTCTACTAAATAGCTACGTAATCATAGTACCATGTATTAGATGTCGCTGTTTTTGATTCTACAAATTTATTATCAACTTTTCGATAAACATTGTATTTAACCGTTATTTTTGCGTATTGTTTATACTTTTTAAATTGACCACTTCTAGAATAGACGCCACCAAGATTAAACTTAAACCCTTTTACATCTACTGATACCTCAAGAGTAACACTTGCTTCCTCAGTAATTGTCCCTTGATATACACGGTTTCCTTTTACAATATCCCAACTTTGTGCAGAAGAGTATGTTCGATTATTATTCGAGGGAATTGATTCTAATACATAATAAAACTCATCATCCTCAACAACTAGGCTACTTCCAACGTATTTATCAGCTTTGAATCCATCTGCATTCACTCTGTTTGGTGCAATTCCAAATAAAATCATCCCACTTAAAATCCCACTAATCAATATTTTTTTCATATTTAACTAACTTTCCTTTCTAGTTTTTCATCCTTAAATAATATATAATATCATTTAAAGATATACTCACAACATCTACATTGTTTTCTAACGAGTTACTACTATACCCCATGGAATTTCACTAATCACATTTTCTATTTTTCTCCACCTCACTATTTAGCATTCTTTGCCCACTTATATAATACTATCCTAAGTCACTTTTCAAAATTTTTGTCCAGTTATTCGTCAAAGGGGTGGTTTCATATCAAAATTTCAAATCTAATCAAAAAATTACGGACAGAAAGAACGATTACACAAGAACAATTAGCAAAAGGGATTTCTCCCAGAAGCACACTTTCTTCTTTAGAACTAAACGGCACACGAATATCCTTTTATTTGATTGAACAATATCTCGCTCGAATGAATGTTTCTTTGAATGAATTCGAACTGCTCTTACATGAACAAAAATATTCTGAGAAAAAAGAACTCTCGAAAACACTTTATCATGACTATTATCAGAAGAATTACGAAGCCATACATGTGGCATTACCAGGAGTCTTCGAATACTATCAACAAACCAAAGATTTTTACTATTATTCATTGTTTGCCCAGTATTCACTGGTTTTATCTTTCAAAGAACTTTATCCCTTGGATACCAAATCACTGAACCAAGTTCAAAAGACATTGACACATTATCTAGATTCGATTGAAACATGGGGTGCATTTGAATTTTCTATTTTCGGAAATACGTTATTTGTTTATTCGACTACCTTTATTTTAAACACCATTCAAAATTTAGTTAAGAAAAAAGAAGCCTTTGAACGACTTTCCGAAATCTATCAAATCAAGAAAAAAATACTCTCCAATGCCATTTTTTTGTTATTCGATCGAAAAGAATACGATACCGTTGAACAACTACTCCCTCTCTTTGAAACGAACTTACGTGTAGAAGATATCGATGGAAAATTACTCTTACAGTATTTCCAAGGATTGCTTCAAGGAAATCAAGAGGGTTGGAAAACAATCAATCGGGTCATCGAAACTTTTCAATTCGTTCATATGGATGACTACGCTGATGAATTACTTGAATACGCCAAAAAAATCCAGCTAGACTTTTTTGTCTAACTGGATTTTTAACAATTATTCTGTTGGTGTTTCTTCTTCAACAATGACTTCTGTCACAGAGTCATCGTTTTCTACCACTGCTGCTGGTTTAACCGTACGCATTGATGCACGTTCAAATTCTAAGTAAATTCCTTCGCAGTCTAAAACAACCGTATTTTTGTCTTTGTTAATCTCAGATACGACACCGTGTAAGCCACCGACCGTTACCACGCGGCTACCGACTGTAATACTATCCATTAGGTTTTGACGTTCTTGTTGTTGTTTTTTTTGCGAGCGTTGCATAAAGAATAGCATTGCTGCGATTGGAAGAATCATAATTATTGCTGACATGTATTTTTCACCTCTACTTTTTATCTACGTTTACTTTACCAAAAAAGGAATCGCTTCACTAGTCTTTTCACAAAAAATTAGAAATTTCTTGCGTTATCTTTATTAAAGCCATACTCTTCCATAAAATGTTGGCGGAATTCAAGTAGATGATCATCCATTATCGCTTGACGAACTTGTTTCATAAGGTTAATTAAAAAATGTAAATTGTGATAAGAAGTTAAACGTAACCCGAAGGTCTCATCCGCTTTAATTAAGTGACGGACGTAGGCACGAGTATAATTTTTACAAGTATAACAGTCACAATTTTCATCAATTGGACGAAAATCACGCGCATATTGCGCATTTTTGACGACTAAACGACCTTTCGAGGTCATGCATGTCCCATTACGAGCAATTCGAGTTGGCAAGACACAGTCGAACATATCAATGCCACGAATCACGCCATCAATTAAAGAGTCTGGTGCGCCAACCCCCATTAAATATCGCGGTTTATTGTCAGGGATTAGGGGTGTCGTAAAGTCTAAGACGCGATTCATCTCTTCTTTACTTTCTCCTACCGATAACCCGCCAATCGAGTACCCAGGAAAATCCATACTGATTAAATCACGGGCGCTTTGACGGCGTAAATCCTCAAACCCTGCCCCTTGAATAATTCCAAATAAGCCTTGACGATCCGGATTGGCATGCGCTTCTAGTCCACGAGCCGCCCAGCGCGAGGTCCGCTCTACCGATTTTTTGACATAGTCATAACTTTCATCAAATGGCGGACATTCATCGAAACTCATCATAATATCCGGACCGAGTTTATTTTGAATTTGAATGGCTTTTTCTGGTGAAAGAAACATTTTTGAGCCATTTAAATGATTGCGAAAATGCACGCCTTCTTCTTCAATGCGGCGCATGTCCGCTAACGAAAAGACTTGGAAACCACCTGAATCCGTTAAAATCGGTTGATCCCAATTCATAAACTTGTGTAAGCCACCTGCTTCTTCCACTAAATCTTCTCCAGGACGTAACCACAAATGATACGTGTTACTTAAGATAATGCCTGCACCCATTGCCTTTAATTCTTCAGGCGCCATGGTTTTGACTGTTGCTAAGGTCCCTACTGGCATAAACATTGGCGTTGGAAAGGTACCATGAGGCGTAATAATTTCACCCAATCTTGCACCTGTGTGTTTTTCTTTTTTGATTAATCGATAACGAATGGCTGGTTCCGTCATTCATTTCCCTACTTTCTACGCTTTGACTGATGTAAATTCTCCACCCTTCATCATAAATCTTTCGAACTTTTTTTGCAACTTAAACGTAAGATTTAACTAAAATACAAATGGAATCTTTAATATTCCTTTCATCTTCTGAAATTCTTTTGGTACAATAAAAAGCAACAATAAGAAAAGGAGTGAAATTTATTATGAAATCAAATGCTGAATTAAAACAAGAAGCGAAAGAAATGTTAGCTGGTCGCTGGAAAGATGCCGTGTTGATGAACCTCGTTCCCGCAGCAATTGCCATTATCCTTGTCATTCTTTTTATGATCATTGCAGTGCCCGCCGTCATGTTCCTAAACAGCAACACAAGTACGATCGATGCCTCAGCCAATTTTAACCCCGGTAGTTCAAGTGGTTCTTCCTTTTTCGGAGGAATTATTGGCGCTTTTTTCACCGCAGGAATTACATGGACTTTTCTAGACATCTTACGAAATCCATCTTTGAAAATCGAGCCTTTCAAAGATATCTTTCTAGGGTTTAAATCGCCATATGCAGGTGGCATTGTCATTATTTATTTGCTGAGCTCGATTTTTACTTTCTTATGGGCTCTTTTATTCATCATTCCTGGCATCATTAAACAGTATGCTTATTCTCAAGCTTACTATGTCTATTACGATGCCTACGAGAATACGGGCGTTGCGCCAAGTTATTTGGATGCAATTACCGAGAGTCGGCGTTTAATGGATGGTTTTAAGGGGCAACTTTTTATCCTTGACCTTAGTTTTATTGGTTGGCATATTCTTTGTCTCTTCACATTAGGGATTGGTTACCTTTGGTTGACTCCATACATTCATGCGACGAAGGCTGCTTTTTACAAGCAATTAGCTGAAATTTCTTACCGGTAAATCACCGAGTTTTAGCCAATGATGCAGCAAAGAAAAACACCCCCTGACTAAAAGATCCTTAATATGAAAGAGTCGAAGAGACGCGACCTGTGCTTTCTTCGACTCTGCTTTTTTAAGTGCATATCTTTTGCAAACGATTACATTCCGTGCTATTATATGAGTGTAAGGAAGGACAAAACATTTGTTGGTTCGATTTTCTAGTTAAGTATCAAGCAGTAGGAAGTACGTAACAAAAAAAGTTGTTGAAGTATAAAGTTTCACCTAAGCATTCAAGCATGCAAAGTAATAAGAAGCAATAAAAAGGCCACATGTAATCAGATTTATCCTTACACCGTACCTGTTTAAAGCAACATGATTTGCAAAAGAGAAGTTAGTTTTGAATCTTTTCATTGAAAACAAGATTTTTGTTAAACCGTGAGAAAAGAGTTACTTTGCATCACAGGCGACAAAACCAACAAATGCCTTCCGAAAGATAAAAAGCAGCTGTTCGAACATTGAACAGCTGTCTTTTTTTATTATTTAACAAACATCGCATCTCCAAAACTAAAGAAGCGGTAGTGTTCCGCAATCGCATGTTGATAGGCTGCCAAAGTAAGATCTCGTGTGGCAAACGCACTTACAAGCATCACTAAGGTTGATTTTGGCAAATGAAAGTTTGTTGAAAAGGCATCTACGACTTTAAAACGATAGCCTGGTGTAATAAAAATACTGGTCCATCCACTATCAGCTCGAATTTCTCCCTCAAATTTGGTTCCAATTGTTTCTAAGGTTCGAATCGAAGTCGTACCGACAGCTACAATTTTTCCACCATTTTTCTTCACTTGATTTAAGGTTGCTGCTGCTTTTTCATCTAGACGATAAAATTCACTGTGCATTTCATGAGCTGCGATGTTTTCCACACTAACTGGACGGAAGGTTCCCAGACCCACATGTAACGTGACGTAAACCAACTCGATCCCTTTCGCTTGAATTTTCTCAAGTAACGCTTCTGTGAAATGCAGCCCTGCAGTCGGTGCTGCAGCAGAGCCATTTTCTTTTGCATAGACGGTTTGATAACGATCAGGATCAGCTAAACGTTCCTTAATGTAAGGTGGTAAAGGCATTTCACCTAAACGTTCTAAGTTTTCTAGAAAAATCCCTTCATAAGTAAAACGGATCACCCGTCCGCCATGCGCTAATTCTTTTTCAACAACGGCTTGTAACCGTCCGTCACCAAATGAAATTTTTGTTCCCACTTTCGCTCGTTTGGCTGGTTTAATGAGTGTTTCCCAAGTATCGCCCTCAAGGTTTGTTAGCAGTAGTACTTCTAAGTGCCCACCGGTATCCGGCTTTTCTCCATGTAAACGAGCGGGTAACACACGTGTATCATTCATGACTAAGGCATCGCCTGGGGCAAGTTCATCGATGATTTCATAAAAATGTTTATCCTGCATTTCGCCCGTTTTGGAATCTAAAATGAGTAGCCGCGAGCTCGTCCGATCCTTTAAGGGGGTTTGGGCAATCAACGCTTCTGGTAAATCAAAATCAAAATCTTCCGTTGTTAACATTTTTTTCACTCTTTCTTTTATACAAATACGTCCTATTGATTCTAACATTCTTTCTGATTTTAGAAAACTCTTACCTTTTCTTTGTGAAGAAATCGCCTGTTTTTTCGTCTTTTTTTGAGGAATCCTCACTTTCTCATCAAATTTTAATTTGAAAAAAGGTTGAAAATTCACAACGTCACGGCTCACAAGGGATAAGGCTGGATTATTTTTTGATTAAAAGTGGCTTTAAGAGTTGATTTATCGCACTTTTCGCCTCATTATTTTTGCGTTTAATTTGTCAATCGTGCTTTTTTTTGGCACACTTATACTTAACGAACCAACAAAATTTAGAAAACTAGAGGTGGTTAACTTGATCGAATTTCAACAAATTTCCAAAATTTATAAAGGTGGTAAAGTTGCGGTAGAAGACGTGAATTTATCTTTTGAAAAAGGTGAATTTATTTGTTTTATCGGAACAAGTGGGAGTGGAAAAACAACTTGCATGCGCATGATCAACCGCATGACAGAACCCACAAAAGGAAAAATCATGATTGATGGTCAGGACATCCAAAAATTAAACGCAGTGGAATTACGTCGAAAAATTGGCTACGTCATTCAAAGTATTGGACTGATGCCCCATATGACCATTCGAGAAAATATTACGCTAGTTCAGCGGCTCCTGAAAGTCGACCAAGCAACACAAGAAGCAACGGCTGAAAAAATGATTGACCTAGTCGAATTACCGCGAGAGATGCTCGACCGCTATCCAAATGAACTTTCTGGCGGACAACAACAACGAATCGGTGTCGTACGTGCACTGGCAGCTGATCAAGACATTATTTTAATGGACGAACCATTCGGAGCCTTAGACCCCATCACACGTGACTCTTTACAAGATTTAGTCAAGGACTTACAAGAACGGTTAGGTAAGACAATTGTTTTCGTGACACATGATATGGACGAGGCTTTAAAACTTGCAAGTCGCATCGCGATTATGAGTGAGGGAAAAGTCATTCAGTTTGATACACCAGAAAACATTTTACGACACCCTGCCAATCAATTCGTTGAAGAAATTTTGGGAGAAGACCGTCTTCTACAAGCAAAACCAGATACAACAAAAGTCAATGAGGTCATGCTGAATACAGCAATCACCATTACAACGGAAAAATCCATTCAAGAAGCACTTCGTCTCATGCGTGAAAAACGTGTGGATACGCTCTTGGTTACCGACAATCAAAACATCTTAAAAGGCTTTGTTGACATCGAATCGATTAACAAAAACCGCGGCTTAACGAGCAGTGTCGGCGATATTATTCAAACAGAAGTCTTTTTCGTTAAGGAAAATGCCCTACTAAGAAACACCTTGCAACGTATTTTAAAACGGGGACTAAAATATGTACCGGTGGTCGACAACGACCGGAAAATCGTTGGCATCTTGACACGCGCTTCCTTAGTCGACATTGTTTATGATGTCGTGTTTGGTGAGGAAGACACAATTACCGATGCGGTGGAATCCTTTAACACAGATGAAATAAAGGAGGTCTAGTCAATGCAATTCTTTCAAGAATACGGTGGCGAACTCATTACCACGACATTGCAACATATTTATATTTCGTTTGTTTCCCTTGTTTTAGGCGCAATTGTCGCTGTTCCACTAGGTATTTTACTGACACGAACACCAAAAATTGCAAATATCGTTTTAGGCATTACAAGTGCCTTACAGACCATTCCTTCTTTAGCACTTTTAACTTTAATGATTCCATTCTTAGGTGTGGGTCGTTTACCCGCCATTGTCGCTCTCTTTATTTATTCACTCTTACCAATTTTGAGAAATACTTATATTGGTCTAAAAAATGTGGATGCTAACTATTTAGATGCAGCCAAAGGGATGGGCATGACGGCTTCTCAGTCTATCTTCCAAGTCGAATTACCTTTAGCCTTACCAACAATTATGGCAGGAATTCGATTGGCAGCTGTTTATGTCATTGCTTGGGCGAGCTTGGCTTCCTATATTGGAGCTGGCGGTTTAGGGGTGCTGATTTTTAGCGGGCTCGATAACTATCAGCCAAGTCTCATTTTTGCAGGGACGATTCCGGTGACACTCCTTGCTTTGTTAGCTGACTACTTATTAGGAAAATTAGAAACAAAATTCACCCCTTCTGGTTTACAAAAGGAGGCCGAATAAATGAAGAAACGAATCACTCATGTAATGATTTTACTGACGACGCTCGTATTATCTGCTTGTTCTTTACCTGGATTAAAGACAAGTGCGGATAGTAATACAATCGCGATTACCGGTGGCATTACGACAGAAATGCAAATTATGGGAAGTATTGTCGCGGAAATGGTTGAACATTATACCGATAAAAATACTACCATTATCAATAACTTAGGGACAACAAACATCAATCATCAAGCGATGTTAAATGGGGATGCTCAAATCTCAGCCATTCGTTATACAGGAACCGATATCGCCTCTACCTTACAGCTTGAGCCAATTACCGATCCAAAAAGTGCCTTTGAGACCGTTCGAAACGAATTCAAATCACGCTTTGAACAAGTATGGTTCCCTTCCTACGGCTTTGCAAACACCTATGTTTTCCTCGTTCGTAAAGACACGGCGGAAGAATTCAACTTAGAAAAAGTCAGCGATTTGGCTGCTGTTGCCGATCAATTGGTTGTCGGGGCTGACCGTGCATGGATGGCTCGTGAAGGAGATGGTTATCAAGGTTTTGTCGAGCAATACGGCTTTAGTTTTGGCTCGATTTTACCTATGCAGATTGGTCTCGTTTATAACGCCGTCGCCGCACATCAAATGGATGTGGTCTTAGGGTATTCGACAGATGGCCGGATTGCCAGTTATGATTTAGTGATGTTAGAAGATGACTTGAATTTCTTCCCTCCTTATGACGCATCACCAGTCGCTTCACTCGAAGTGCTAGAAGAAGTACCTGAACTTACCGATATTTTATTAAAACTTGAAGGTGTCATTGATACACAAACGATGCAAGAGTTAAACTATCGTTCCGATAATGATCTATTGGAACCTTCGCGAGTAGCAAAACAGTTCTTAGAAGAAAACAATTATTTTGAAGGAGTGAAGACGAATGGCTGATTTAAATACTTTCCAACAATTCATGGTTTACTTTAATGAAAATGGCGGCTACGTCTTTGCTCAATTTATTCGTCATTTCTTAATCTCCTTTTATGGGGTCTTGTTCGCTTCCATTATCGGAATTCCCGTGGGGATCTGGATTTCTAGGCACTTAACTTTGGCCGATTGGATTATGCGGATTGCCAATTTAATTCAAACCATTCCTGCTTTAGCGATGGTTTCTGTTTTAATGCTTGGCTTAGGTTTAGGGGTGAACGTCGTGATCGTGACCGTTTTTCTCTATTCCCTTTTACCAATTTTAAAAAATACCTACACAGGCATGCGACAAGTAGATGCTGGCATTTTGGATGTCGGCAAAGGCATGGGAATGACTCCTTGGCAACGTTTATACTTGGTTGAAATTCCACTTTCAATTTCAGTTATCATGGCAGGGATTCGAAACGCTTTGGTCTTAGCCATTGGAATCACGGCTATCGGGACTTTCGTTGGTGCTGGAGGACTCGGGGACATTATCGTCCGAGGAACCAACGCAACAAATGGGGCTGCCATTATTTTAGCAGGGGCGCTCCCGACAGCTGCGATGTCCATTTTTGCTGACTGGTTCTTAGGACTCATCGAAAAAAGACTCGACCCAACCAGTCGCCGAAAATAAATAAACGACCATTTTTTCACTTATCGTGTCATTCAAAGTTGAATTTTCATTTCACTTTGAAGGCACGATTTTTTTGTTATGCGAGCAAATAGTTGTCAAATGACAGGCTTTTCGCTAGGATAGACAAAAAGGGGGAGCGCGCATGCCAATCATTGATTTACAGGAAGTGCACTATATTCGACAAAGAAAAACGTTATTACAGCAAATTAACTGGAAAGTTCAGCAAGGGGAGCATTGGGCGCTTTTAGGTTTAAATGGCGCTGGAAAAACGTTGTTACTACAAATTATTACGGGAAATCTCTGGCCTTCTAGTGGGCAGGTGGCAATATTAGGAGAAGTCTTTGGTCAGACATCCTTACCGGAATTAAGTAAACGTATCGGCTGGGTCAGCTCTGCACTCCAAGTCCGATTACGCATGAACGAGCTCGCTGAAAAAATTGTCTTATCTGGCAAATTCGCAAGCATCGGAATTTATCAAGCTTACGACGAAAACGATTTGGACCAGGCCAAGTCACTTTTGAAAAATCTTGGTTCCACTGCGCTCATTGGAAAAACCTACCAACAACTTTCTCAAGGGGAAAAACAAATTGTTTTAATTGCACGTGCATTAATGGCGCAGCCAGAACTCTTGATATTGGATGAGCCTTGTACAGGACTGGATTTATTCGCTCGTGAAGAACTTTTACACAACATTCAAAAGCTCGCGGACACGCCCCACGCGCCGACTATTTTATTTGTAACCCATCACACGGAAGAAATTATGCCTTTTATTTCACACGTCTGCTTGTTACGAGAGGGAACGATTTTCACACAAGGGGAACGAGCAACCATTTTAAAAAACGAAACCTTACAAGCTTTTTATCAACGACCGATTCAAATCGCTCCTTTTGCCAAAACACGCCAAGTGATTTCTCCATCAGACTAAAAATAAACGAGGGTTGTGATCGCGATCACAGTCCCTCGTTTATTTTTGCATTTTCCGATTTTTCTTAGCAGCAGCCTGAACGGCTTGGATGATACTGTGACGAAAACCGGTTTCTTCTAAACTTTTTACCGCTTCAATTGTCGTACCCCCAGGGGAACAAACTTGGTCTTTTAAGACTGCTGGGTGCATCCCCGTCTCCAAAACCATCTTCGCACTACCTAGGACGGTTTGAGCAGCAAATGCATAGGCATCCTCACGGCTCATACCTTCTAATACCGCGCCGTCTGCCAGTGCCTCAATGAACAAATACACATAAGCCGGTGCCGAACCGCTCACACCAATAAACGCATCAAATAAGGACTCTGGTAAAAAACGCGCCTGCCCTAAGGTCTGAAATAACTGCAACACCAACTGCTGTTCTTCTGCTGTTACCTGCGTATTGCTAACAAGAGCCGTTGTACCTTCTAATACAGCCAAAGGGGTATTGGGCATCGCGCGAAGCAGCTTGTGAGCACCTAGCCCTTGTTCAAGCTCCGCCAAAGAAATACCTGCAGCTAAAGAAACTAACAAGTGCTTTTTCGTTAACTGCTTCCGAATACTCGGATACAACGTTCGTAACACTTGCGGCTTCACAGCCAAAACAATCAAGGAAACTTCTTCGAAAAACGCTTTTTCATCCAGAATCGGTGTCACCCCATAGGTTGCAACCGTTGCTTCTAATGTTGGAGCAGCTTTCCGATTATAGACAAAGACTGCTTCTTTTTCATACTGTCCTTTGGCAAGCAAACCTTGAATCATCCCTTGCGCCATGTTCCCTGATCCATAAAATCCAATTTTTTTCATCTTGTCACTCCTTCACTTCAAAGGCATAAAATTCCCCTTGGGATAAAATCAACTCACCGCGTAACGGTGGCTGTAATTTGAGATAATCATGCGGTCCACAAACGAGTTGCCATTCTTTTTGACCTTGTTGAAACACAAGAATCCCTTGCCCTTCTACTTGCTTTTTTTGAACCAATAAACAATAGCCTTGCGATTGTTGGCGCATTTGACCAAAAAATCGACGAGTCTGTTTCAATACTAAGAATAACCAAAGGAAACAGGTCACCCATAGTCCTAGCGTAGGGAACATCTAACACTCTCCTTCACATATGCCTAAGGCCAAACTGATTCTTAATGCGCGATCGACTGGACGCATTTGCTCGACGGTGAGTTGACAAATTTTTTCTTGGATGCGACTTTTATCAATCGTGCGAATTTGTTCGACCAAAATTGACGAATCTTGTTTCAAACCGCTGATGGCACGCGGTAATGCGACATGTGTTGGTAATTTTGTTTTGGTTTTTCGGGTCGTAATCGCAACAACAATCACCGTTTCACTGTAGCGATTTCCACGATTATTTTGAATGATTAAGACCGGGCGAACGCCCCCTTGTTCCGATCCTCTTACTGGGGACAAGTCGGCAAAGAAGATGGCGCCTCGCTTCATTGATCCACCCCATGAATCATTTGATACTCTCTTGGGATACGTTCCGACAATAAACAAATGACTTCGTAATGAATCGTCCCTAAATAATCGGCAATTTCTTGTACAGTAATCGTGTCCCCTTTGTTTTCACCAATCAATGTGACTTTCGTTCCTACCGAAAAAGCCTGCGGTAGCCGAATCATTAGTTGATCCATGCAAACTCGACCGATAATCTCGCAGCGATGCCCCTCAACTAAAACAGCGAACCCTTGCATTCCCCGGACATAGCCATCCGCATAACCAATCGGTACGGTCCCTATCCATTGCGTTTCCGTTGTTTCATAAGTTTTACCATAGCCGATGCCTTCTCCTTGAGGGACTTGTTTGACCTGAACCAAAGCCGATTCTAACGCCAATGCAGGTTGAAGAGGATATTTTTGCGGCAAAACGTTACCAGAAGGGTTGTTCCCATACATCGACATCCCTAAGCGAACCAAGTTACCACAATCTTCATGCCAAAGTGCCGTCGCACTATTACTTCCATGAATGTAGCGCGGCAAACGTGGCAAAGCAGCTAAAGCTGTTTTAAAACGTTGATTTTGCATTTCCCAGTAATCTGTGTCTGCCATATCGGCGGTGGCAAAGTGAGTAAAAACACCTTCTAAAAGAAACGGTGAATGCTCCTCCAACCAATGAACCGCTCGTAAAAGCGTCTCCTGATTTTGAAAACCAATTCGGCCCATCCCAGTATCAAACGACAGATGTACGCGCAGCTCTCCGGTTAATTGTTGGTGATTATAATAATCCCATGCTTCTTCTAGCCACTCAAGCGTTGCGACTGGAATCGCAAAGTCATACTCTAAAATTAATGGCAACCAGTGGACTTCAACAATACCTAAAATTAAAATTTCTTCAGTAATCCCACTTTGACGTAAGGCAATCCCTTCATCTAGTGTCGCGACACAAAAACCAGTGACACCTCCTGCAACAGCAGCCTTTGCAACAGGCACAGCACCATGACCATAACCATTCGCCTTCACAACGGCAAACACCGCTCGTTTCCCTTGCTGTTGCTGAACGGCTTGAGAGACATTTTCTGTTATCGCAGCTAGATCGACAATTACTTTTGTTGGACGATGATAAGATACGACCACATCTATCCCTCCTTCGTTTCTTCTAAAATAATTTGAGCAAAAGCTAACTCATTCGTATGTGTAATACTCACAAAAACGTTTCCTTGTGTAAATGGCGACTTCGTAACAATCGGCGCTCCCTTTTCATTCACTAAGACTTCAATTTCTTGAAAAGTCACTTTTCCAATCCCTGTACCCCACGCTTTAGAAAAAGCTTCTTTACACGCAAAACGTCCTGCTAAAAACTCAATTTGCCGCTTCAAAGGCAATTGATCAAATAAGTCTTTTTCTCGATTGGTTAACACTCGAGCAATCATTTTAGGCTTTTCTTCTATAATTTTTTTCATGCGATGAAGTTCCACCGCATCAATTCCTATTCCTCGAATCATTTTCTCTACTCTTTTCATTTGAATTACTCTTATTCTACCAAAAAATCGTAAAAAAAGAAGCAAGGAATCCCTTGCTTCTCATTTTTGATTAATCTTGATTATTACGAATCACAAAGCTACGACCTTTGTCATTGCTACTGCGACGTCTTGGTTTACTGCTGTCTTCACTGCGATTTGTCCGACGTTCGTCACGACCGCGGCTGCCGCCTTCACTTGATCGGCGATCATCACGGCTGCGATTGCCGCCTTCTCTTGAACGACGATCGTCACGATTACGATCACGGTTGCCACCACGACGGTCATCGCGTCCACGGTACCCCCCACGACGATTGCCACCACGGCTACCACCAAAACCTTTTTTACCGCCACCTTGAGGCAACGGACGCTCTGGCGTAATTTTCACAGGAACTTCATCGGCAGGATCTTTCGCTAAACTTTTAACTAATAATGCTGCAAGGTCTTGTGCAGAATATTTTTCTAATAAAGCATCGGCACCTTCTAAATAACGTTCAAGGCCATTTTCAGCCATTTTGCTTTCGATTTGTTCTAAAGCTGCACTTAGTTGACCCTTGAATGCCTCATTTTCACTTGGTGGACGTAACGGTGTCATGCGTTTTTTCGTCAAGTTTTCAATCACGTGTAAGTAGCTCATTTCGTTTGGCGTTACAAATGTGACAGAAACTCCTTCTTTCCCTGCACGACCTGTACGACCAATCCGGTGAACATAACTTTCTGGATCTTGAGGGATATCGTAGTTATATACGTGCGTCACACCGGAAATATCTAACCCACGGGCAGCTACATCCGTTGCGACTAAAATATCTAATTGACCGTTTTTAAAGGCACGTAAAACGCTCATTCGTTTTTGTTGCGTTAAATCGCCGTGAATTCCTTCTGCGCGGTAACCGCGTGCTTCTAACCCACGAGACAATTCATCCACACGGCGTTTCGTACGACCAAAAACAATCGTTAACTCCGGTGTTTGAACATCTAATAAACGCGTCATGATATCGAATTTTTCGAAGTCTTTCGAACGAATATAGAATTGTTCGATTAAATCAGCCGTCATTTCTTTGGCTTTAATCGCAACGTGTTCTGGTTTTTTCATGAAACGCACACCAATATTTTTAATTGCTGGCGGCATCGTTGCTGAGAATAATAAGGTTTGGCGTTCTTCAGGGACTTGGGCAATAATTGTTTCAATATCTTCTAAAAAGCCCATATTTAACATTTCATCCGCTTCATCAAGGACTAATGTTTCGACTGTTGCTAATTTTAAAGTATTTCGTTTAATGTGGTCTAACATCCGACCTGGCGTTCCAACAACAATGTGTGGATTGTCTTTTAATTGGCGAATTTGACGACCAATGTCCGCCCCACCATAGACTGCAGAAACACGAATTTTTTTATCGCGTCCTAAGCGGTGTAATTCTTCTTGTGTTTGAATTGCAAGTTCGCGTGTCGGCGCAATGACCAATCCTTGAACTTGTCTTTTTCCTGCATCAATTTTTTCTAACATTGGTAGACCAAACGCAGCTGTTTTCCCCGTACCTGTTTGCGCCTGTCCAATAACATCTTTGCCTTCTAAAGCTAATGGAATCGTTTCTGCTTGAATCGGTGTTGCTTCCTCAAATCCTGCGCGTTCAACCGCTGCGAGTAAATCCGGTGATAAGTTTAAATCTTTAAATTTCAAATAAATCCTCCTAGTGATGATTGAATATCAAGGCTTCCTTCATATTCATCGCTTTTATTTTTAGGGGTAACCCCCGTCTAGAACAGCAGGTGTTCTGACAAATTTGAAGCGTTGAGAGCACATAATGAAAGAAAGTGGTCGTCCCTGTACCAAACTTCATTTCATTTCACACCGAAAAACCGCTTCTCGAAGGGCATTAGAAAAGACTAGGACAAATGTTCTTTGCTTTTTGTCTTAGCCTCATTTCGAATATCAATTCATGCATCTTTTTATCATTCAATTGACGCAATGTTTATTTTATCTTCATTGATTGAGGATTTACATACTCCACAATCATTCACTTCATCTTTCGGCACGTGTGTATTCTAACACAATAAAATCCTTTCAGCAAGTTTCAGGATTTGTTTACATAAAGTTTTCTTTTCTGTTTTCTCTTATAGTTCTTGGACGATTTCAGTCAATCCCATCCCATTACTTCCCTTTAACAAAACGCTATCGTTCGGCTGGAGGGTTGCTTGCAGTGTCGCAATTAACGCAGGTTTTTCTGCGACGGGAAAATAATGCACGTCAAAAGAACGATTCTTTAATTTTTCATAAAGAGCGGCCATTTCACTCCCAAACAAAAAGACACCGTCATAGCGCTCATTCATATGCTCAGCCATCGCCTCGTGCATGGCTTTCGAATCTGGTCCTAATTCTAACATGTCTGCTAAGACAGCAAAACGGCGACCCGGCAAGTCTAATTGCCCAAAACTCTCTAAAACCAAACCCATTGCTGTTGGATTGGCATTATACACGTCGCTCAAAACATCTGCACCATTTTTTGCCTTTACCCATTCTGTCCGATTTTTGGTTAACTGAAACTCAGATAAGCCCTGTTGAATTTCTGCTTCTTTGAGTCCAAAATATTTCCCAAACCCATAAGCGATACAAGCATTCGTCACATTGTAACTCCCCAATACAGGAATTGTATACACTTGACCAGCGATTTGAAACGTTGTTTGTTGTTTGGTTTCTTCTAATATTTCTCCAGCAATTGTCCCATTTTCCACCCCAAAAGTTTGAACCTCTTGAGAAACAACTGGCAAATAAGCGTTCAATAAAGGTTCTGAGGCTGGAATCAGGAGTAACCCTTTGGCTTTCAATCCTTGAGTAATTTCCATTTTTGCTTGCGCAATGCCACGACGAGAACCAAGGTTTTCTAAATGCGCTTCACCAATCATCGTAATCGCAGCAGCATCTGGTTGAGCCAAATTCGATAAAAAGGCGATTTCTCCTGCATGGTCCATGCCCATTTCCAAGACCAACATCTCGGTATCTTCTGGCATATGCAAAATTGTATAAGGCAGACCTAACTCATTATTATAGTTCCCTTGTGTTTTGTAAGTTCGGTACTTTTGGCTTAAGACACTCGCAGTCATATCCTTCGTCGTCGTCTTACCATTACTACCAGTAATCGCAATGATTTGAGGTTGGATTTTTTCTTTATAATAAACGGCAAGTGTTTGAAAAGCTTGCTTCACATCATTTACTGGAAAAACAATCATTTCTTGCGGCGCCTCCGTAAGCGGTCGACTCCACAAAGTCGCAAGGGCTCCTTGCTTGCGTGATTCATTTACAAATTCATGACCATCTCGAACGCCTGCCAGCGGGACAAATAAACTTCCCTCACTCACTAAACGACTATCAAATTCCACACTTGTCAAGACACTTTGATCATAATCTCCAACGATTTTTAGGGCTTGAGCAATTTCTCTAGCTGTTAATCTCATACTTCTTCTCCTTTGAATTGAAAGACGAAAGCACCCGAAAAGCCACAGTGCTTTTCAGGTGCTTTCCACTTTTTTTACATCTCAATTAAAAATTTTTGACGTTGTTTAAAACGGTTGATGCCTAGTTGAATTAATTCTTCAATTAAGTCACCGTACTGAATACCCGTTGCTTCCCAAAGAGCTGGATACATACTAAATTGCGTAAAACCCGGCATGGTATTCAGTTCATTTAAAAACAATTCATTCTTACTTGTCAAGAAAAAATCACAACGACTCAGTCCGCTACCACCAATCATCGTATAAGCCAACTTCGCATATTCTTGGGCTTTGACTTGCACTTCATCGGGAATTTGTGCCGGAATCGCCATGGTTATCTTATTGTCAATGTATTTTGAATTGTAATCATAAAAAGCCACGTCTTTAACAATTTCTCCTGCTAAAGTTGTTCGAACGTCCTCATTGCCTAAAATAGCAACTTCAATTTCTCTGGCTTCAATCCCTTGTTCAATAACCGCACGCGTATCATACTTGTACGCTTCTTCTAATGCCGACTGTAACTCCATGCGGTTCTCAGCTTTTGAAATTCCGACACTTGAGCCCATATTGGCTGGTTTGACAAACATTGGATACAAGAGTGTTCCTTCACACTGTTCGAAGATTTTTTGTGGATTTTCTTTCCATTGGTTTTTTAAAACAGGAACAAAAGGCACTTGAGGAATCCCTGCTGCTTGTAATAGATATTTCGTCGTAATCTTATCCATGCCACAAGCACTTGTTAAAACACCTGCCCCTACATAAGGCATTCCGATTGTTTCTAGAAAACCTTGAATCGTTCCGTCTTCACCATTTGGCCCATGTAATAAGGGAAAGACGATGGCTTGCTCTTCTTGTATTTCACACGGACGAATCTTTTCTCCTGTATAAGCACCAACTGAACCATCCTCACTCCAAGTAAGATTTAATATTTCTTTGGATGCCGGTTTTTCAGAAAGTAACGGCCCTTTAATCCACTGCCCTTCTTTTGTAATCAAGACTAACTGTACTTGATAGTAATTGTAGTAAACAGCATTTAAGACTGAGAAAGCCGATAAGATTGACACCTCGTGTTCTGCACTTTGACCGCCATATAATAGAATAATTTTCAAAACGCGTCCTCCTAATATTTCCAAAAAATTCCTGAACTTGCGTATGTAATTCCTACACATTTTATCACAAATCCGCGCTTGGGAACATAGTTTAACAAAAAATTAATGAGAAGGATTTCACATACGATTCTTTCTTTCTTTTTCTTGTAATTGTTGTTCCAACCTCTCATAAAACACTTGACGATCTTGTTTGGTAAAAGGCTTCGGACCCTTTGTCCGCTTTCCTGACCGGCGAATTGCTGCGCTCAAATAGCGTTGCAGCAATAACACATCAATCGTTTCCTTTAAATATTCTTCACCTGAGTGATGAAAAACACGAACCTCTTTTGGTAAGACAAGCGACGCCAGCCCGTAATCTTGCGTAATCAATACATCGCCGGTTTTGATTTCCTTTACAATTTGGTAATCGGCTCGATCCGCTCCTTTATCGACATAGATAAAATGAACAAAGTCTGGATATTCTTTTATCGTGTAATGATCGACACTCGTAATAATAATAACTGGCAGATTCAATTTCTCACCCAATCGAATGACTTCTTCTTTAACTGGCGAACCATCGCCATCAATAATTAAACGCATTTTTTTCTCCTTTGTTTTTGAATGATCGTTGTTTGATTATAGCACTTTTTTTTTGAAGGAATCATTCTTTAGACAGAAAAAGGGTGGGCATCTTCATCACTTATCCTCACTAAATCCTTTTTCAATTTCTGCAAGACAAACGGTCAGAACTCCCCCTCATTCTTTCTCTTGCTCTTTCTCTTTCATTTGATAGACTTATTACATTAAGAGAACGGAAAGGTGGGTTTTCCTTGCTACGAGAAATGAAAATAGAAGACGCCCAATACTTAGTTGAAATAAATACCACTCAATTAGGCTACCAGGCATCCTTCCAAGAGACCGTTAATCGTATGAACAAACTGTTAAATGACCCTCGGCATCATTCTTTTTTAGTCTATGAACAGCCAGACACAAAAATCGTTTGCGGCTACGTACATGCTGAAATTTATGAGTCTCTTTATTCCGAACCCCTGTTTAACCTGATGGCCCTCGCTGTTGCAAAAGAATTTGAAGGACAAGGGATCGGTAAGTGCTTAATGAGCGGGATAGAATCAGAGGCTCTCAAACGAGGGCTAAAGGGTATTCGGCTAAACTCTGGAAAAGAGCGAACACGAGCACATTTCTTTTATGAAAAAATCGGTTACGACTCCAATAAGATTCAGAAACGTTTTATGAAAAAACTGTAAAGAAACGCTCTTTTCAGACAATCCCTTGTCTGAAAAGAGCGTTTCTTTTTTAATCCACATACGTTGATTTCGAGTTATTCAACCAAGCATAACCCGCGCCAATAATTAATCCACCACCAATATAGTTCCCAATCAAGGCAAAAAATAAATTATGGAAGACACTTCCCGCAGTCATCGCTTCTAAGCTGCCATTGGAAGCAAAATACGCTAAGCTAAAGGCTGGAAAATTAGCAATGACGTGTTCAAAGCCTAAAAAGGCAAAAATAAAGATGATAAAAATAATCGACATTACTTTTCCAGCGTCGTCTTTCATACGCATGCTGACTAAAACAGCAACATTCACTACGACATTTGCAAAAATTCCTTCTACAATAATTTGAAGGGTCGATTTCTCTAACTTACTTGCAATCGAGACAAACAAATAGCTATTTTCTGGTAAGTTTTGAAAAGGCCCCGTTAACGAAATGAGATACCCGCAAAACACCCCACCAATCAGATTAAAGAATAAACAAGTCAATAAAATTTTTGCTGCTTTCGCAAAACTTAGACGCTTCCGATAATACCCAACCGTCATGTATAACATGTTTGACGTTCCAAGCTCCGCATTCATATACAAAATCATCACCAATGACCAGCTAAACATAAAGGAATAGAGCATTTTTCCTACACCCAGTGCGAGCGCTTCACCTTTAATGGCAATACTAAAAGCGACCGCGGTTCCTAAGGTTAAAAAGAGACAGGCAAACACAGCTCTTAACGCATAACGAGCATAACTTGTTTCAATCAAATTCAATTTTTTCCCAATTGATGCATCAATTTTTTCAAATAATGGCGAGATAGGATTCATTTTTTCGTTCTCCTCTAACTTTATTTCATCTAGTATTCTTCTTTATTTTAAAGAGATTGCAAGCATTTGTAAAGTGTTCAGTGAAACATTTGTGAAAAAAGTTCAACGTTTTCAGAAACTGAACACCGCATTCGACCTTCAATTGATTTGACAAATCTTTCTTCAGCGTGTTACAATATCCTTTGTGTAAAATAATGCAGCAGAAAAGTAGCTCCTCGTCCCCAGTTCATCGCTTTTATAAGAAAGTTCAATTGCGTAGCCACGGCTGCAAAGGTGAAGATTGAAGAATGAACTACACGAAGAACGAACCTTTCATCGGATTATTTTACTCCAAAAACTTATATTTATTGGAGGAATTTTATTATGGCACGTTATACTGGACCAGCATGGAAAATCTCTCGTCGCTTAGGTATCTCATTATCAGGCACAGGGAAAGAATTAGCTCGTCGCCCTTACGCTCCTGGTCAACATGGACCAACTAGCCGTGGCGCACGTTCTGAATACGGACTACAATTAAACGAAAAACAAAAACTACGTCACATGTACGGCATGAACGAACGTCAATTCCGTACGTTATTTATCCAAGCAGGGAAAATCAAAGAAGGAACACACGGTGTGAACTTCATGATCTTACTTGAGCAACGTTTAGACAATGTTGTTTACCGCTTAGGATTAGCAACAACTCGTCGCCAATCTCGTCAATTAGTTAACCACGGTCACATCACAGTTGACGGCAAACGCGTTGATATCCCATCATTCCGCGTACAACCTGGACAAGTGATTGCTGTTCGCGAAAAATCGAAAAACGTTCCTGTCATCAAAGAGGCAGTAGAAGCAACAATTGGACGTCCTTCATTCGTTTCTTTTGACGAAGAAAAATTAGAAGGTTCATTCACTCGCTTACCTGAACGTGATGAATTATCACAAGAAATCAACGAATTACTTGTCGTTGAGTACTACAACAAATTAATCTAAGACAACAAGAGAAAAGAACGAAATCTTCCATTCGGAAGGGTCGTTCTTTTTTTTGCTTCAATTCAAAAGGAGGAAAAATGTCCTCCTCCTTTTAAATCCTTTATTCTCCTCGTTCATCGATTGTTTGATACGCTCGATCTTCTGTGACTTCTTGGTAGGCTGGTCGAATGATTTTTTGTGCATTAATTAATTCTTCCATCCGATGGGCTGACCAACCCACAATTCGCGCAATGGCAAAAATCGGTGTATAAATTTCTTCTGGTAACCCAAGCAAGTGATAAACGAAACCGCTAAAGAAATCAATATTGGCACTGACTCCTTTAAACATTTTCCGCTTATTGGCAATAATTTCTGGCGCTAAGCGCTCTACCATCGTATAAAGTTGATATTCCTTCCAAGCTTCCTCGCCTTTTTCTTCCGCTAGTTTCGAGACATACCTTTTAAAAATCGCAGCCCGTGGGTCGTTATCACTATAAATTGCGTGTCCCATGCCATAAATTAACCCTTTTTGGTCAAATGCTTTTTTATCTAATAAATCTTCCAAATATTGAGCAACAGCAGCCTCATCACTATAATCCTTCACTTGTTCTTTCAAATCGGCCATCATTTGGGTCACTTTAATATTTGCTCCACCATGCTTCGGTCCTTTTAATGAACCTAAAGCTGCGGAAATCGTTGAATAAGTATCTGTTCCACTTGAAGTGACTACACGTGTCGTAAAGGTTGAGTTATTCCCCCCACCATGCTCCATATGCAAAACTAAAGCCATATCTAGCGTTTGCGCTTCTTGTTTGGTATAAGAACAGTCCGGACGCAACATTTGCAAGAGCGCTTCTGCCGTACTAATGTTTTCTTTCGGTAAATGAATGTACATGCTTTCTTCCTTATTATAATGATTGTAAGCATGGTAGGCGTAAATCGCTAATAATGGAAAGACACTAATTAACATTAGGCTTTGATCCAACACATTTTCCAATGAAATATCGTCCGATTTTTCATCATAACTGGCTAAGGTTAACACGCTTCGCGAAAGACTATTCATTAAGTCTGCAGAGGGCGCTTTCATAATAACGTCGCGGACAAAATTCGTCGGCAAGGTGCGACGGCTGACGATATAAGATTGAAATGCTCCTAGTTCTGCTCGTGTTGGTAATTCTCCAAATAAGAGGAGATAGGCAACTTCTTCAAAACCAAAACGATTTTCTGAAACGAATCCCTCGACAAGCGCATCAATCGAGATCCCCCGATAACGCAATTCGCCACAGCCAGGCACAATTTTCCCATTTTCAATTTTCTCAGGATAAACGGTTGAAATCGTTGTTAAACCAGCAACAACCCCTTTTCCTTGATCGTCCCTTAGACCTCTTTTGACTTCATATTTTGAATAGAATGCATTCGCAATTTGATTGTTTTCTTTAATTTGTTGCAACATTTTCTCGCGATCCAAAAGTATCGACTCCTTTTCTTACATCTTCTAACATGAAGATGTCATAATAGACCTCTTCGCATTTGATTTATTAAAACGTATTATAGCATGATAAGATGAAAATGAAAGATTTTTTCATTTATCATTTGCTTTTTTTCATTTTGAACGTATAATTATTCATATCTTTAGATTTTACAGACTGGAGGATTTACTTATGAATTGGCACAAAAACCTTGTCTTATCCGACAAAACCTACACTTACCTCGATTTAGATGCCGTTACAAAAACTTATCATTCGAATCTAACAAACCTTCCTTACTCCATCCGAGTATTATTAGAAAGCGTTGCCCGTCAAATGGGAGAAGATATCACAACAGATGATGTTGCAAGCTTAGCCAACTGGCAAGCAGAAAAACCACAAGGGGTCGTTCCTTTTAAAGTTGCGAGGGTCATCTTGCAAGACTTCACCGGTGTGCCAGCAGTGGTCGATTTAGCAGCAATGCGTGATGCGATGGTTGCGCTAGATGGAAAAGCAGCGGACATCAATCCAGATATTCCCGTAACTTTAGTGATTGATCACTCCGTCCAAGTCGATCAGTATGGCAATCAAGGAGCGATTGCTTATAATACCGCAAAAGAATTCGAACGAAACAACGAACGCTATGAATTCTTAAAGTGGGCGCAATCTTCTTTTGAAAACTTCGATGTTGTCCCTCCTGAAACCGGGATCATCCACCAAGTCAATTTAGAAGCCTTGTCAGACGTCGTACTTACGGAACAAAAGTCAGGCATCGATTGGCTCTTACCGGACACCTTGCAAGGAACGGATTCTCATACAACAATGATTAATGGACTTGGCGTCTTAGGTTGGGGTGTCGGTGGAATTGAAGCAGAAGCCGCTCTTTTAGGTGAAGCGTCATTCTTTCCAACACCTGAAGTAATCGGCGTGCGCTTCATTGGCGAACTTTCTCCTGGGGCAACCGCAACCGATCTTGTCTTAGCCATTACAGAGACTTTACGTAAAGAGCAAGTCGTTGGAAAATTCGTAGAGTTTTACGGTCCAAGTTATGCTGAATTAAGCTTAGCCGATCGGGCAACGATTGCGAACATGGCACCTGAATATGGCGCAACATGTGGTTTTTGTCCCATTGACGAAGAAACCTTGCGTTACCTCAGAATCACAGGACGTTCCGAAGCGGTAGTTGAGCGCGTCGAAGCTTATGCCAAAAACAATCATTTATTCTATGACCCAACAAACGAACCGACTTACACAAAAGTCGTTACAGTTGACTTAGCAACTATTCAACCTGCCTTAGCCGGACCAAAACGTCCGCAAGACCGGATTTTACTAGGAGATGTTGCAAAAGATTTCACTGATAGCGTCACTGCACCCGTCGGTCCAAAAGGTTTCGGCTTGTCCGAAGAAGAAAGCCATAAATCGGTGACAATCGATTGGGACAAAGAAGACAAAGTCATTGAGACTGGGGACTTGCTACTTGCTGCCATTACGAGCTGTACAAATACAAGTAATCCCTTTGTCATGCTTTCTGCCGGTTTACTTGCGAAACACGCTGTCGAAAAGGGGTTAAAGGTCCCTGATTACGTAAAAACTTCACTAGCACCGGGCTCAAAAATCGTTACTAGCTACTTGCAAGCAAGCGGCCTCATGCCCTACTTAGAAAAACTCGGCTTTTATCTGGTTGGTTATGGTTGTACGACATGTATCGGAAACTCTGGACCTTTAGCTGAAGAAATCACGGAGGCTTTACAAAAAGAAGAAATGTTGGTTTCGTCCGTCCTTTCGGGTAACCGAAATTTCGAAGGGCGGATTCACCCACTCATTAAGGCCAACTACTTAGCTTCACCCCCACTGGTGGTTGCCTACGCTTTGGCGGGTACCATCAAAAAAGATCTAACAACAGAAGCAATCGGCCAAGACCAACTCGGCCAACCTGTTTTCCTAAGTGATATTTGGCCAGATAAAGAAGAAGTCTTGTCCTATATCGATCAATTCGTTTCTCCTGAAGCCTTTCGAGAAGCCTATGATGATTTATTTAGCGCGAATGAGCGTTGGAACGCTATTGAAACAAGCCAGAGTGATTGCTACTCTTGGGATGAACTTTCAACTTATATTGCTCATCCACCATACTTTAAGGACTTAACGAAAGAATTACCTGAACAAGGCGCCCTTTCCAATTTACATATCTTAGCGAACTTGGGTGACTCTGTTACCACAGATCATATTTCTCCTGCAGGAAGCATTGCTTTACATTCTTCTGCTGGAAAGTACCTCAAAGAAAAAGGCTTAAGCTACAGCGATTTTAACTCTTATGGTTCACGTCGTGGGAATCACGAAGTCATGATGCGAGGGACTTTTGGAAATATTCGTTTGCAAAATCAACTTGTTCCTGAAATTAGTGGCGGCTACACCAAATACTTGCCATCAGGCGAAGAGATGTTCATTTACGATGCCGCACAGCGCTATCAAGCAGCCAACATTGATTGCATGATTTTAGCTGGAAAAGATTACGGCATGGGTTCTTCACGGGACTGGGCGGCCAAAGGAACGCAATTGCTCGGAGTGAAAGTCGTCTTAGCTGAAAGCTTTGAACGAATTCACCGGAGCAATTTAGTCATGATGGGCGTTGTTCCACTAGAGTATTTACCAGGTGAAACAGCGACTTCCCTTGGTTTAACTGGCTTTGAAAAATTCCAAGTCCTTTTACCGGAAGAACCTGCAGTCGGACAGCTCGTGGAAGTGATTGCAACCGACGACAAGCAACAAGAGACACGCTTCATGACACGATTACGTTTTGACGCACCTGCAGATATTCGTTATTGGAAGCACCAAGGAATCTTACCAATGGTCATTCGCAAAAAATTAAGTGAAAGTTTAGGTGAATCACACGCATGACACAGACAATTGAAGAAAAAATCATCCCCTACATCCCTGGAGACGGCATCGGCCTTGAAATTTGGCAAGCCAGCCAACCAGTAATTGAGGCAGCAGTGGAACAAGCCTACCATGGTACGAAACGCCTCGTTTGGGAAGAAGTATTAGCCGGTGAAAAAGCCTTTAATCAAACGGGTGAATGGTTACCCGCAGCCACCCTTGAAACAATGAGTCGTGCCAAAATTGCCATTAAAGGACCGCTAACAACCCCTGTTGGTGGTGGCATCCGTTCCATTAATGTGGCCTTACGACAAAAACTGGATCTATACGCATGCGTCCGACCGGTTCGCTATTTCAAAGGTGTTCCTTCTCCAGTGAAAGAACCAGAGAAAACCGATATGGTGATTTTCCGGGAAAATACAGAGGACGTATACGCCGGTATCGAATTTCCTAAAAACGGCCAAGAGACGCAGCAACTCATTCATTTTTTACAAGAGTCATTAAACGTCCATGCCATTCGTTTTCCTGCGTCTTCCGCGATTGGTATCAAACCAATTTCACAAGAAGGCAGTCAACGTCTTGTACGCTCTGCCATTGAATACGCGATACAACAAGGACGAACAAGCGTCACTCTCGTTCATAAAGGCAATATCATGAAGTTTACCGAAGGTGGATTTAAGGAGTGGGGCTACGAGGTTGCGGAAAACAGCTTTCAAGAGACGACCTTCACGATGCGCCAATACGAGCAGATAAAAACTAGCCAAGGCATTCAGGCTGCAGAGAAAGCAAAAGAGAGCGCCTCAGCAGCAGGAAAGATTCTGATTAACGATGTGATTGCAGATAACTTCTTGCAGCAAATTTTACTATATCCTGAAAAATACGATGTCGTCGCCACCACAAACTTAAACGGCGACTACCTCTCCGATGCGCTTGCAGCTCAAGTCGGCGGCATTGGCATTTCACCCGGTGCAAATATAAACTTCTTAACGGGCCATGCTATTTTTGAGGCGACTCATGGGACAGCTCCAGATATCGCCGGCCAAGGAAAAGCCAATCCATGCTCCTTGCTCCTTTCTGCTGTTATGTTGTTAGAGTATCTCGGCTGGCAAGCAGCAGCAGACCTGCTTACACAAGCAATCGAAGACGCCCTTCAACAAAAGAAAGTCACAAGCGATTTCGCGCAACAATTAGACGATGCTACTTTACTGACAACGCAAGCTTTTGGCGAAGAATTAGTTCGATTGATTCAAAAATCATCCTAATTTCGTTAACCAACTATTTACAAATAGGTTAACGAAATGCTATACTCCTCTTACAGTCTTTTTAAGAGAGGAGTTTTTTTATGCGTTTCGTATTAAGAGAACAATTACTAGCAGCGATGTTTGCTGGAATCATCGCTGTCGGGGCACAAATCATCATCCCTTTAGGGTTCGTCCCTTTAAGTTTACAGACTTTCACAATCGGTCTGACGGCTACCTTACTCGGTCGTCGAACAGGGACATGGGCCATTAGCATTTATCTTTTATTGGGTCTAGTCGGTTTGCCTGTTTTCGCTGGAGGGAAAAGTGGTTTTGGTGTTCTTTTTGGACCAACCGGGGGGTATTTAATTGGATTCATTTTTGCAAGCATACTCATTGGAAGTTTACGAAAGAATTGGACCTACTTTTCCGTGATTGGCATCAATTTAATCGGTTTTCTCCTTGCCTTAACCATTGGAGCGATTTGGTTAAGCTTCGTCGCCGATTTAACATTCGTCCAAGGATTCAATAGCGGCTTCCTCCCCTTCCTCTTACCGGAAGTGTTAAAGGCAATCGGAGTTGGTTTTTTAGCGGTTTTAATCAAAAAACGATTACCTGAAAAGTTCTTCCATCTCGCTTAGTCACTTTCTTGACGAACAATCAAAAGAAAGAGGAGTCGCATCCATCGACGCGACTCCTCTTTCTTTTTGGTTTTTCATAATTAGTGAGACGGATTCCTAGAAACAAAAGCTCAAAGACTTTTTTTATACCCTGGGCGATCCCTGGAGCTCCTTCCAGTTCAAACAATTTAAAGATATTGGATTTCTTTTCCATACCATGTCGCTTTATAAGCTAATTTCTTTAAAAAAGCTTGCCAATCTGCTTTCGTAAAGTTCCCAGTCAACACTTCTTTCGGCAACTCTTTTTGAATGGCAATCAGATCATATTCTCGAATCAAAGCATACGAGACTTGATCAAAATAATTTTCCTTTTTTTCCTTACAAGATAATTGCAAACGTCCGAGTTTCGCCTTTTGTTTTTGATAATTCTTGGCATAAGCTAAAGGCACGCGTCTTTTACGAGCCGCTTTCCCCCGAACTTTCAATCTTCTTTGCACTCGATCAATTCGCTCAAGTAACTTTTCTTGATTGAAAGCAATCGGCGCTTCAAAACTTGGACTCGCAATTAACGTTTCAACCGAATACGTAAGTTCGATCGTACGTTTGGTCTTGGGTAAGGGCACGACTTCTTCTGAGCAAAGAATTGAAACAAAAAACGCTTCGTTATTACGCGATGAAATCGTCGCGGACTTAATCACCCCTTGAATCTCTCGATGACAATTCACAGCCACCAAACTTTTTAATTTCGGTAGTTTCAAGTACCCATTCGACAAGGTAATGGTTTGCCCTTGATTATTGGTCGTGTAAGATTGCAAAGGATTCGATTTGTTTTTTAAACTTGGATAATCACTCTTCCCTGTAAAATAGCGCCGAAACGCCTTTTCAAGATTACGCTGAGCATTCGCTAAGGCCAAGCTATCCGTTTGTTTTAAAAACGGATAGTCTTTTTTTAGCGTCGCAGGAGTTTGTTTTCCTCCTTCTGCTTGTTGCCGAGCAATTAATAAATGGTTGTAAGTAAAACGAACGCAACCAAATGTTGTCACAAAAAAACGTTTCTGCTCTTCATCTGGATAAATTTTAAATCGATAAGCTTTTAAAACACTCATCTTTCGACCTCAATTCTTTCACTAAGGAACACTTACGAGCGAATCGCTTTACGGTAACCCTCTAATTCTTTTTCATTTCCATAAACAAAATGGCCAGGTTTCACTTCACTAAAGACGGGCTGATCAACGGAGTAGTCGTGCATTTCCGGATCATAGACAATCAGTTCTTTTTGACGCGCCAAAATTGGATCTGGCACAGGAACAGCGGACAATAATGCCTTCGTATACGGATGCAATGGGTTACGGAATAATTCTTCCGTTTCCGCCATTTCAACGATTCGACCCGAGCGGATTACTGCAATTCGGTCGGAAATAAAACGAACAACAGATAAATCATGAGCAACAAAGAAATAGGTCACATCATTTTGAACTTGAGATTCTTTCAATAGATTCAAAACTTGTGCCCGGATGGAAACATCTAAAGCCGAAATGGGCTCATCCGCAATAACGAGCGAAGGCTCCATAATTAACGCTCGAGCGATCCCGATTCGTTGGCGTTGACCGCCAGAAAATTCATGCGGATAGCGATACATATGTTCCGGTAACAAGCCGACTTGCTCAATGATTTTCTCTACTTTGGCTAAACGATCTTCTTCTGAGTCAAATAAGCCAAAATTATAAAGCCCCTCTGAAATAATGTACTCGACCGTTGCCCGTTCGTTTAACGAAGCTGATGGGTCTTGGAAAATCATTTGCACTTTACGAATCGTATCTTCTAATTCTGCTTTGGATAACTTTCCGTTAATTTTTTTCCCTTCAAAGAGGATATCCCCATGGCTCGTTGGATTCAATCCGACAATCGCACGACCAATCGTTGTTTTCCCAGAACCAGACTCTCCTACTAAGGAGAAGGTTTCCCCTTTATAAACGTCAAAGTTGACGTCTTGAACGGCAACAAATTTTTTCTTCCCCTCACCAAAGGTTATCTCAAGGTCTTTAATGGATAATAAGACTTCTTTATCTTTAGACATCTTCATTTCCTCCAGCTTGTGCTTTTTGTAATGCAACCATTTTTTCATGTAGATTTTGAATGATTTCAGGTTTTTCAGCTTTTGGCGCTCTTGGATCAAGTAACCACGTTTTCGCAAAATGCGTTTCCGAAACCTGGAACATTGGTGGTTCTTCATTAAAATCAATTTCCATCGCATAAGCACTTCGTGGGGCAAACGCATCGCCCTGAATTGCTTTATAAAGGGATGGCGGTGTACCTGGAACAGAATATAACTGATCTCCACGATTTCCTAATTGCGGCAAGGATGATAGCAAGCTCCATGTATACGGATGTTGTGGATTGTAAAAAATTTCTTCCACTGTCCCTGATTCTACGATTTGACCTGCATACATCACCGCTACTCGATCGGCAATGGAAGCAACAACACCTAAGTCATGGGTGATAAAAATCGTTGTAAATTTATATTCTTCTTGTAGTTCACGGATTAAATCTAATATTTGCGCTTGAATCGTCACATCTAACGCCGTCGTCGGTTCATCACAAATCAAGATTTTCGGACGACAAGCTAAGGCAATCGCAATGACAATCCGTTGACGCATCCCACCGGAATATTGAAATGGGTAATCATCATAACGCTTTTCAGCAAAGGGAATTCCGGTCCGATTCATTAAATCAATCGCCATTTTTTTGGCTTCTTTGATTGATTTTTTCTGATGTTTGACAATCACTTCCGATATTTGCGATCCAATGGTCTTAATCGGATTTAACGAAGTCATCGGGTCTTGGAAAATCGTAGCAATTTCTTTCCCACGAATCCCTTCCCACTCCGCATCTTTTTTCAAATCACTTAATATTTTATCTTCGTAACGAATCGTTCCACCAGTAATCGCACCGTTGGATTCAAGCATGCCAGTAAAAGTTTTGGTTAAAACTGATTTACCAGAACCAGATTCTCCAACAATCGCTAACGTTTCTTGCTCTTTGAGTTCAAGAGAAACGTTACGAATGGCACGTAATTCACTACTACGAACTTTAAAGCTCACTGAAATATCTTCAGCACTTAAAATTGTTTTTTTCGCCATTTTAACTAATTCCTCCTCTTACATATGTGTTCTTGGGTCAGCGGCATCGGCCAAGGTCTGTCCAACAATGTAAAGGGAAACAGAAACTAAGGCTAAAACGGTAACTGGAATCCAGAATAGATAAGGGTAGTTCCCCATGTTATTGGTATATTGTGAAATTAAACGTCCTAAAGATGGCACATTCGCACTTAAACCAACGCCTAAGAAAGACAGGAAGGTTTCATACGAGATAAATGCCGGTAACGAACGTGAGACATCGGTCACAATAATCGAAGTTAAATAGGGCAAAATGTTTCTGAAAATCATCCGTAACTTCGGTGTACCTAGCGTCCGTGAAGCAAGGTTGTATTCACGATCACGCATAATCATGACTTGCACCCGAATAAAGTAGGCAGGGGCTAACCAACCGGTGACACACATTGCAAAAATTAAGTTCCAAAAGCCATTTCCAAAAGTATAAGACATGACAATGATAATTAAGAGCTGTGGTACGTTTGAAATCACGTTATAAATCTCTAACATGATTTTATCGAATTTTTGTGAGACACCCCAAATGGCTCCTAAAATGACACCAATAGTTGTCGTAATAATCGTTGCAATCACAGAAATCGAAATCGATGTCTTGGCACCTGCCCAAACAGCGTCAAACAAAGACATCCCGTTTGCATCTGTCCCAAACCAATTTTCTAGACTTGGTGGGTTGTAACGTTTTGAAAAGTCATTAATGTCTTCCACGTTCATGAAGTCATAACCACTAATTAATGGTTGAATAAAAGACATTAGTAATATGGCTGTCATTAAAATTAACATCGCAATCGCTGTCTTACTTGAAAAGAATTTCCGACCCACTGAACGCCAATAAGAATACGTTGGGGTATCGATTTTTTCAGAAGCTAAGGAGTCAATGGTGACGAAAGTAAAGCCATCATTTATTTTTTGATCCGTTTTTTCCATTTTATTCTCCTCTTTCTGCTAAGTTAATTCTTGGGTCAACCAGTGCCATCGTTAAGTCTCCTAAAAGGACAGACGTCACAGCCACGGTTGTAAAGACAAAGACAATCGCAATCACAATTGGATTGTTATTGGCAATAATGGCATCCGGTAACATTTTACCCATTCCTGGCGCTGCAAAAACTGTTTCTGTAATCGTTGCTCCGGTAATCGCACCAATAATACTCATTGGAATTTGGTTGGCAATAGGAATCGCGGCGTTTTTAAAGATATGTTTTCGCGCAATTTCGCCAGTACTTAAACCTTTCGCTTTCGCAAATTTCACGTAATCGGCGGATTGTTGGTCAATCATGTAACGACGAATCCAAATTACGATATTCGAAACGGATAGCAAGCCTAAAATGACCGTTGGCAAGACGTACGAGCGAATGTCTCCTGCCCCTAAGGTTGGGAAAGAATCCGGCAGGCCAAACCAATTGCTACCAATATAGCGGAAGAAATAAATGAAGGCCAAACTTGGTACAGAAATCAAGACGGTGACAAACCCAATACCGATCTTATCTGGGAAACGTCCCTTGTAGCGGGCCATTAACATCGCAAATGGAATCCCAATTCCATAAGCTAAGAATACGGCGATAATACCCATTCTAAAGGAAGTACCAATCATTGATGGATCACGATAAATGTTTTCAGTGTTCGCATAGTTATCATTAAATAATTTTTTCTGTTTTGAAGAAAGTTTTTCTGTTAGTTGGTATTGTCGCGTAGTCAAATCTGCAGCAGATTTAACCGTCACACCCGTTGGGAAGGTAAGCTCACGACTATCTGTCTTTCCTTGCCCATTTGAAATAACGCCCATCACGTCTTGTCCAGCAAACGTTGGATAAGAGGTACCTAAATTTAAGTGCACGATATTTTGGTGGATATAAGGGAATTTTTTATCAAAATAAATTTGATATTTGTATTGTGTCCCTGAACCAACTAAGGCAAATCCCACCGTATCGTCTTTTTCGAAACGTAGTGACCGCTTAAGATCCGGATTTGATGGATCTTTGACCTTCCATGGATGATCAATCTGTATCATATTGGCATAAAAACGAAACACACGTTGTGGCAATGGGATATCTTTAATTGTATAAAAGGCCTGACTAATTGGTAACTGGCGTAGTTCCCAACCATTGGTCTTCGCCCACTCTTCTAAGATTGCTTTATTCTCTGCGGTTGGCTCTCCTGTCAATCCCTCGTGTTCTTTTCGAACGGTATCAATTAATTCTTTTGATGATAAAAAATCAATATATCCCATTTTGCTAAAAGCTGTGTTTTCATAATTTGCTAATTCATCTGGTTTTCCTTTTAGTTTCCCATAGTTCACATCGTCTTTAAAGACGTTTCTACGAGGAACCATTGTATAAATCACACCATAGGTGATTGTCGTTACCAGAAAGATACTAATGATTGATCGGAGTATTCTAAATGAAAGGTATCGCTTCAATTTCTGTCCCTACTTTCTATATGTAAGTAAAAAAGGCTACAATTAGCCTCTTTTACTTTAAATCCTTATTTCGCTGCTGCCTCTTTATCAGCTGTCCATTGTTCAAAAGCTTTATCAAACTGATCCACAGTTACAACATCTTCTTGCAACTTGATAAATTTCAATTTATCTGTTGATAAGCCTGCCCAAGCTTCAGGTTTTGTAAATGGTACAACTTTTGTCACATTTGGTAGTCCTTCGTTTGAGTTAACTGGAATTTGAATCACAGCATTTAGTAACCAAGCTTCTGCTTCTGCATAAGCTTCGTAGCGTGCATCATCGTTATCAAAAATCGCGTTTGCTTTATCTAATAATGCGTCATACTCTTCTAAACCAATCGCCGCTTTCGCTGCTACTGATGGATCCTCTCCTTGAACGATGGCAGAACCTTCAAGACCTAAAGTTTTTAACATGTCTCCTGTACGAGAGTCGTAAATGTTTAAATATGTTGACGGATCAATGTAGTCAGGTCCCCAACCAGAAGCGTTTGAAATATCAAAGTCACCAGCTTCACCAGTCGTCGCTTGGTAAGTTGCTTGTAAATATTGATCTCTACTTAGCATTTGGATATCGACAACCACGTTATCTTTTCCTAGTGATTCTTCAATCGTGCTCTTCAAGGATTTCACTTGGTTTACTCCCACTTCGACGTCTCCATCAACTGGAATATCTAAGTGAATTGGGAATTCCACGCCATCTGCTTCTAGTGCTTTACGTGCTTTTTCAATGTACTCTTTTGCTTTGTCGGCATTGTAGTATGCATCTTGTCCTTCTGCTAAGTTCACATCACCAAATGCATCTGCATCTAATGCTTGTAATTTCGTTTGAACGCTATCGCCAAATGGTTGTCCTTCGATACTTACAAATTGTGTTGGCACTAAGGTATTACGTAAGCTTTGTCCTGCCCCTTCATCCCCTACGTTTTGCGCACGGTATGAGCGAGTATCAAACCCGAACAAGACGGCTAAGCGGAAATCACGGTTACGAATTGCTGCTTGGGTATCTGCTTTTTGTTTATCCGTTGTTTTTGATGTTGCATCAAAAGTGCCACGGTTAAAGTTAAAGGTAACATTATAAGTTGAACCGCCTGGCAACGTCCATGTCACCGCGTCTGGATAAGCAGCAACCACATCTTTATAACCCGGTGAGTTTGGATAAACGCGCGCTTTTACAAAAGTACCTTCTTGGAAAGACTTAAAGATACCATCTGGATCACTTCCATCATTGTAAATGAACTTCACTGTATCTAAATGAACATTATCGATGTCCCAGTAGTCTTCGTTTTTCTCATACTCAATGACCGATTTTGCGGTATTATTTTTTAAGATAAACGGACCGTTATAAAGGATACCATCTGGCGTTGGTTGACCAAAAGCGTCCCCTTTTGATTCTAAGAATTCTTCATTAATTGGGAATAAAATTCCATAAGTTGTTTTTGAGTTCCAGAATGATTCTGGTTGGTTTAAAGTATACTCTAAAGTGTAATCATCTAACGCTTTCACGCCAACATCATCAAAATTATCTGTTTTTCCTTCAATGTAGTCGTTTAATCCGACGATACTGTTTCCAACGATGTACAGTGTTTCTGATTTTTCTGCAACTGCGTGCTTCAATCCAGTAACCCAATCATGAGCAGTTACTTCGGCACCAAATTCATTGCCTTCACTGTCTAACCACTGAACGCCTTCACGAATTTTGTAGGTGTAAGTTAAGCCATCTTCACTGACTTCCCATGATTCAGCCATTGCTGGAACTAATTCTCCCAAAGGATCATTTTCCATCAAGCCGTCCACAAAGTTTGCAAAGTGGATACCATTTGTTGCACGTTGAGAAACAGTGTAATCTAATGTTTCTAAATCAGTTGGTGTTGGAAATACAGTTGTGTATGCGACTGGCGCACTACTTTCGTCACCTTTGCCCCCAGTGTCGTTACTGCTACCTGTGTTCCCATTACTACACGCTGCAAGCACAAATGTACTAACCAATACAGTTGCTAAAACCTTTCTTACTTTCATGTATACTCCTCCATTTTCCCTTTTCTTTGCATTCCCACTTTTCATTTTTTCAAATTCTCGAAAATCCTTTCAAAAATTTGAATTGTCTGAAAAATTAGATAAGCATGAGAAAATAATACACGATTTTTTTTTGTTCGTCAATCACTTTTTTTAATAATTAATTAGAAAAAAGTGTCGTTTGTAAAAACATCAAGCGAAAACCCTTGGTACTACTCCATTTCTTTTTGAAAAAAGTTTAGGTTTTTTCAACCTTTTTTCTTTTCACTTTTTCTTTTTTTGCGTAAAATCCTTCTTTTTTTCTACTGAATTCTTTGAATTCGTTAAGAAAAAAAGGAATCACAATTCCATCTTCTTGAAAATTTTCAATTTCAATAAGACAGAATCGTCATTCCTTGTTGCAGTTCATTCAATAAATGTTGTTCTTTATAGGCCTGAAATTCGGATTGATGATTTCTTAAGATTCCCCGTAATTTTGTCGGTCGATAGTTCTCAACTAATTGTCGATCGAAAACAAAATCACGCGTCAATTGCCATTCGTAGTAATAGCCAAACGGTCGACAATGATACCAAGTCGTCCCTATTTGTTTTGCATCAAACCGGCGATGGGTATGTCCAAAAACAACATGTGTCACTTGTGGGAAGCGATCGATTACTTGACCAAAGGCCTTTGAGCCTAAAAAAGCATTCAATTGATTCCAACGCGCATGCTCGCCTTCATGCTGAATAATAAACTCTTCTTTCGGAACAAAGTGTGTTGTAAGAAGCACCTGTTTGTTTTGCGGGAGCGTCTCTAACACTTCTACCAAACGTTCATTGACGCGGTGACTTACCTCCAGATCATTACCTGAACGTGTAATGTGGCGATCATACCAAAACAACTCTTTTAAACGCCGAATTTCTTGCGGCGTTTGTGTTTTTTCATAGCTATAGTCATACCAACCGTTGACGCCTAAAAGGATGGTTTCTTCTGACAATTCATAGGGTTTAAAGTTCAGAAAAGCTGGCGCCGGAAAGTCCTCAATTGCTGCTTCTCCTACTAAATCGACCATTTCATGATTCCCCCAATGAAAGGTTGTTGAGAGTTTCGCTTGAAAGAAAGCGACGGTTTCTAGCGTGACTTGATGCGCATTGGCAGTATCTCCCGCTAGATGGAGATGTGTTACCTTTTGCTCCACTAAAAAATCACGCAGACGACTTAACTGCGACTCCGTGAGTCCGTTAATGTCTACGTGAAGATCACTGATGACGGCTAATTTCCCCATTTATCCACTCCTCTAAGCATTACCTACACGTTTTAAGGGTACATTCGCTGCTAGAACTCCTGCGTCAGAACGTAACTGCAAACGACGATAACTTGGTTCGACGAGCAGCTCCACCTCTTTATCCAGTAAAAATTCGGATCTTTCCTTCATATAAACGGGACCCATTTCCGTTGGCATTCGATGGTTGTAATCGACTAATTTTTCGACAGGAAAATCCTGTGAAACGAGCAACAGACGATAGGCCGGATATAATTGACAAGATACAGCGTCTTCTGTAAAGGGACCAATCGCATCTTCAAAATCGAGTAATAAGACATCGCCTGCTTGCTGTTGTTTTTGAATCATCGCTTGCGCTTCTTTGGTTATCTTTAATTGCATAAAAATTCCTCCTTTTGTTCCTTCTCTCTTTAGTTTACTCTTTTCTTTGGCTTTCTTCACGAAAAGTCGCTTGACTCGTTGACATGGACGAAGCAGACAGGTCCGACAGGATTTACTCCTCCGCTAAGGTTCGCTGAGTGAAGTCGACGGCTCGTCCATCACCGTAACCTCTTTGGTAGGCTTCCGAAACATCGACCAGTGGCATCCGCAAGGCCAACGATTTCCCCCAATCACTCGAATAGCTCGCATAGGCTTCTTCTACCGCTTTTGGAACAAGCAGGCGGACCTCATAGACTTGACGAAGTTCTGAAACTTGTTCGCTGAAGCGAGTAGCGAAACCAAATAAAAAACCATTGAGATAGCTCGATTTCACACGTTCAGTGAGGGCGCGCTGACGTTTCAATGGTGCATGTTTTTGATAATAATGTTGAATGAATCCTTTGCTATGAAAAAGAATCACTTCATAGGCGAGTGCATACATTTCTTGTGCCAACTCCAAGTCACGACCAAAGCCATAAAAAACAATCCGGCGCTTTTGCTGCCCGTCCATTTTTTTTGATTGAAGAAAATATTTTACGCGGAAATTTTCAGCAATCACCTGTGCTAAACGACGTTCCCACCAATACAAACGTTTATAGGTCGTCACACAAACTTCTCCAATGGCTTGCCCTTCCTCATCGAAAGGCCTTTCCTCGACTTCTGCCGCCTCAAGGCCATATTGGAGCATTAATTTTTGTGCTAACAGAAACGCCGATTGACTTTCTTCATCATTTTTATGGTCTCTTGCAATCGCCAAGAGACTTTTCACTTTTCGGATGATTTTTTGATTCGTCATCGCTTCATTTCCTTTCATCGACTGATTTTCTGTTACGCATACAGACTGTGAAATTCCCTTGAAATTCTAAAATGAATGCACTTTGCTTCGCCGCGGATTGTTTTTTACCGCAAATAGGCAAAATGCACATCGTACTTTTCATTGATTCCAACAAAAGAACCGGGCGACAGGTTTTCGTTTGTCCTATTCCGTATCATTTTACCAATTCTTTTCCTTTTCGCTGACTCATCGATTGCGCACTTCTCGACTCATTTCTGGACGCTTGGGGCTCCCTTAGCTTTCTCCTACTTTCAAGTGTTATACTAATTATACCAGTATCCGTTTGAGAAAAGGCAGACAAAAAAAGGCCGTTCCACTTTTTTTCCTTTTTAGGATAGATTTTAACAAAAGGTTTCGTATATTGTTTTAGAGGAGGGATGAAATGGAAGAAAAAGTAGAGGTGATTATCCAACGAATGCTGGCCAAAGATTTTGTTGGGCTCGAATGTTTAATCGAATGTTTTAGTTTCACTATTTTATCAGCCATTCATCAAATACTCTATCGTCCAGAAGATCAAGCTTCCATCGATGACGTTGCCAATCAAACTTTTTATAAAATCTGGAAAAACATCCAGCAATATGATAGCGAGAAAGGCGCTTTTACGACTTGGATCAGCACCATTGCCAAACGAACCGCCCTCGACTACAAAAGAAAAGAGATGAAACATCAAGCGTTATTACCATTGGAAGCGATACAAACAGAATTACTTGTCGATGCTCAAGTGCCTTTCGAACAAGAAACCTTCCTCACTTTCATTGCACAATTAAAAGAAGAAGACCAACAAATTTTTCTGAGCCGTTACTATTACAACGAAGAACCAAAACAAATTGCCACACGCTTAAATCTTTCGACCGAAGTCATCTATAACCGACTCTCTCGTGGAAAAAAGAAATTAAGAACCCAATTAAAAGAAGGAGGATTTGAAAAATGAGAATGGGAAGGATTTTCAAAAAAAGTGTCACCGATTTAGAAAATGGGACCCCTGCACCACGACCAAAGGAAGACTTGACTCCTACCGAAAAAAAACAGCTCTTTTTACGAACAAAAATGTATATTCTCTTGCAAGAAGTTCTCGAAGAATTCCAACAATTTTTTGACAAAGATGAAGAAATTGTCGGTTCGATCCCTCTCACCAATGAAGAAAATTCCGTAGCTGCCACTGCTGGAATCAATGGGATGTTACTAGTCAAGACACCACAAGGAAAGGACTATCTCAAGACATTCCATGAGCTTCGGGGGCATCGCCTCTTAATCTTTACCAACAAAAAAATATACTTCATGGTTGTCTTAGAATTTATCGAAGAAAAAAAATTCTACACCTATGAATATCATGCGATTTCTCGAATCAAGTTCAAGAAAGAAACAAGGAAATACCGTGAATGGCAGTCGCTGACTCAATCAACCAAAGAAGAAACCATTTCCTACACTTTCGACTTCCAAGCAGGCGGACAAGTTTTCACAGAAATCTTCACTCCAGAAGAAGGGGAAAAATTCTTAGCCATTCGAAAAAAAATCCCTCAGCTACAAGCGATTGAACTAAGTAATCACGTCACGAGAGATTCGCTCTTTGATTATATCTTTAGTAATGTTCATTTCTCCATTCGAACATTTACGATTCTTTCCTGGCTTTTTTTTGGTGGCCTCTTCCTTTATTTTCTTTTCATTGTTCTACAAGTCTACTTTTTCCCAAATGCCACTCAAATGCCTCAACCTTCACAACTGTTTGACTTGTCTACTCCACTAAAAAATTGGTCGCCCCACAAATTTTTCACTCCCTTAGAGTCATTGATTCTTCCTTTCCTTTCATAAAAACGCCGCTTTTTTGCACAAGAATAAGCAAAAAAGCAGCGTTTTTAAGGGATGTTTTTTCCACCTGCTAAGCACTTCATTTTTTTTGGTTCGTCGCAAAATTCCCCATCGAAATCGACAAACGGTTCCAGCTATTAATTTGATTAATCAATAGGACCAAATCGACATATTCTTCTTCGTTGTAAAAGTCCCGGACCCGTTGATATAGTTCATCAGGAACTTGTTTTGTCGCAATTAAAGTGATGTGTTCGGTTAATTCCAACGCTACTTTTTCTGCTTCCGTATAAAAATCACAATCATGCCATGCACTGATACAATATAATCGTTGCTCCGTTTCACCTATTTTTCGGGCATCCGTGGTATGCATGTTTAAACAAAAAGCACAGCCATTTATTTGGGAAGCACGAATTTTCACTAATTCACATAATTTTGCATCTAAGCTTGCTTGATGCAAATATTTTTCACCATCAAACATTGCCTTTAAGCCTGCTGGTGCTACTTTATAATAATCCATTCTTAATTCCATGGTAAAAACCTCTTTTCTTTTTTCTACAGCAAAATACGCCAGGCATTTCCTTGCTTGCCTTTGTTTTTCCCTGTTATACTTACTATACGATAAAAAGGTGTCATTTCATGAGACCATTTAGGAGGTTTGTATGAAAAAGGCAGAACGTCTCAACAAAGAATTAATCTATCTACGTGATAAACATACCTTTCAACTAAAAGAACTGATGGCAGAGTTTAAGATTTCAAAAAGTACGGCTCTTAGAGACATTGCCTCATTGGAAACAATGGGTCTTGCGCTTTATACCGATTATGGACGTCACGGGGGGTACCGATTATTGGAACAAAAGTTGTTGCCCCCGATTTATTTTGACAAGCGTGAAATTTACGCAATTTTCTTTGCTTTACAAGCCTTAGAATTACTTTCCAATACCCCTTTTGAAAAATCTTATCGCCACATTCAACGAAAATTAATGGCCACCTTGACAGCCAACCAACAACGAGACGTCGAGAAGCTACTTACAGTCGTGCATTATTACAACGTATCGCCACTTAAAAATCAAAATTACCTAGCAACCATCTTAACAGCCATTTTAAATGAACAAGCTTTAACCGTTACCTATGCGCAAAAAGAACGCCTAGTCATGCTCATTCAAGTCAGCGAACTCTTTTATCGCAATGGGATTTGGTTCTTTCGGGCCTATGATTTTCACCGAAAGAAATGGGGCGTTTTTCGGAGTGATTTCCTCGAAAGTTGTCAAATTCAAACGGATTTTAAGGACACGCTTCCACTTGCCCAACTCGAGCAAGATGAAAAGGCCTATCATCAGAAATTTCACGACATCCCTTTTCAGTGTCAAATTACTACTTACGGCCAGGAGCTGTTTTTAAAGAACCATTATCCGAATATGAATTTAAAAATTGTTGGGGACCAGGCATGGATTGTTGGTCATTACAACGAGGAAGAATTAGCCTATATGGTCCATTATTTACTTAAATTTGGGACCCATGCAAAGATTGAAAAACCAAAAGCGTTACGCGATGCCTATCTTGGTGAATTACAAAAAATTCTACAACGATACGACTAACTTTGTCCCTTTGTTGATTCAAAAAAAGCCATTCGTTTTTGTTCGTAACCCGTTCTTTTTTCAATCTGTGTTATAATAGAAGCAAGAAAACCACTTAGGAGAATGCACATGGCAGACAATTTACAACAACGAATGGACCAAGCGGCAACGGGTGCTCCCTTGGTCAACCCCGATGAACAACGGAAATATTTAGGGACCTTTCGCGAGCGCTGTTACGTGAGTATGACCGTTGCCCAAATGAAAAAAACAACCAATCAAACGCTTTTCATGCAAGCGCTGGAACATTATCCAGAAGCATCCATTTTAATGAACGGCTCGCTTCCAACGACTGTACAAGCAACCTATATGCAATTGGCAACCAAACAACAAATACCTTTTAAAATTGTCACGACTGCTAGCACGGTGGACGAAAAAAGCATCGGGCTACTCATCGTATCCGATGTGGCAGTCCACCAAGACGTCATTGATATCGAAAAACGTTTTGCCCGCAAACAAGTCGAAAGCACGATGCAAAAAAAGCCAACGAAGAAGCGTTTTTGGAGTAAAATCTTTTAACCTAGAAATACAAAATTGAAGGGAGTTTTTAAGATGCCTACTTACCTTGCTTTAAAAGAAGAACTAGTCAACGCCTTAGACATGCACATCGATTTATTGAAAAACACTGCGACGATTGAGCCTGATTCTTTAGATGGCGTGATGTTTATGATGCGAAGTTTTGGTTTTATCTTTGATCGAGCCCCTCAAGTCTTATTAGCCGACGACCCTGAAGAAATGAATTTTTTAATGTTTCAGTACTATAGTTTACTGCATGAACTAAAATACAATCTTTTACTCAATTATTCTTACGCCAAAATTCATCAACGAACTTTACTCTCGCTCGTACAAGAATTCCCTACAACCTATGAGGCGCAAATGAGACAGTGGTGGGAAAATTTAACTGGGTTAGAAGTGGAGGAAACAAAGCAAACCATTTCAATCAAAAATTTATAAATGAGGGGAAATATGAATAAAATAGCAGCTGCCATTTACATTTGTTCGTCCATCTTTCTTATGATTCTCGCACCAAATAAACTCTTTTTCCTGATTGGTCTCGTCTTATTAGCCAGAGGACTTTGGATTGATTGGATTGACGTGGGAGACTAACACCACGTCTTTTTCGATGAAGAATTGAAATCTTTTTTGCTGCTGATTTTCAGATGTAGGGCGTCATTCGCTCAAAAAAAGACAGAACACGTACGCTTTCGTCGTGCTTCTGTCTTTTTTTGTCACTTCGGATAAAATGTTCCTAGATCTTTTTGTAAAAGAATCTCATCCCCATTTTTTTCACCTGTTTCAACAAAACCAAACTTCTGATAAAGTTGTAAGGCACGATGGTTATCTGGCTTCGTCGAAAGGGTAATCATCTGGACCTTTTTCCTTTTAAACTGATGCTCGATGATTTGTTCCAAGGCCTGAGAGGCATAACCATTGCCCTGATACCTTTGATCAATCATCAATTGCCACAACCAGTAACGCTTCTCTGGTTCGGGAATTTCTTCATCAAAGACAAGTGCCGTATAACCAATTACTTCGTCATTGCAACAAATGAAATAAGGTGCTGCACAAGTAATTTTAAAAGCTTCTTGTATGGCTTCAGGAACACTTAAGGTTAGATTGTCTGCGATTTGTGCCGCAGTCGATTGCAACGAATGCCCTAAAAAGGCGTTGCTTGGTTCGACAGGCAGCAAGGTAATTTTTTCATCATGATTCTTCATTGATTTTCTCCATTTTTTTGGTTCGCGTTTTTGAAACGTAGCAAGGTCCCTCGAACGAATAGATATCGTTCCTTCGCTCTTTTTCAAAACTAACGAAAAAAATTGAAGGTTCTTCTTTCCTTTTTTATTCAAACATCTCTGGGAATAATAATTCCAAGACATCCATGGTTAGGCGTGGACCATAACCTTCGTAAGGATAAATATGCATCATCATCGCAGGGTTAAAATTCCCTTCAATAATACCATACGCACCCTCCGCTGACGATGGGACGGTTGGGTCAGGAATAATTAAATCAATCCCACAAATGACCGCACCTAGTGCCGCGACTGCTTGGACGGCGACTTCTTTATAATCTTCGCCAAACATTTCTGTCACACCAATCGAATCGCCACCACTACTAATATTCGAATTTTCACGTAAATAAACGACTTCATCTTTTGCTGGAATATCGCCCAGCTCATACCCTTGGGATTTTAAGGCGATTTTTTCTAAATCACCCAATTGAATTTTTTCTAAAGGAGAACGATGATGTTCCCCACGTAAAGGGTCTTGATTCTTTTCAGCAACCAAGGCTTCGATTGTTTGAATTCCGTCCCCTTTTACATTCGCTGGAACGCGTAATAAAATGCCTTTGACTTTGCCGTCAATTACAAAGAAGCGATATTCCGTGCCACTTAAAAATTCCTCGACTAAGACATCTTCATCCGCCGCAAAAGCAATGGCTAATGCCGCTTCATAATCTTCGTAGCTGGCCCCTTCTTTAAAAATCGAAATACCAATGCCATAATTCGTTGATTTTGGCTTCACAACGATTCCTCGACCGGCAAACTCTGGATAGGCCTGAAGAGCTGCAGACAAGTTGGAAAACTCACTACCTTTTGGCACACGAAAACCTGCTTCAGCTAATACTTTTTTCGTGACTGTTTTATTTTCCATCAGCAAAGGGACAATGTAACTGTCTTTACTTGTCATATTCCCATTTTTTACATATTCAATGTGTTCTCCTACCGAAAGTTTTAAAAATTGGTCGTTCGCATCCAAAACTTCAACGTGAATCCCTTTTTGAATCGCATCAAATAAAAAGATTTGGGTCGAAAGTTCCATTTTTTCAAAACCAGCAAGTTGGTAAGGGTGCTTCCATGCCCGCGCATGATTTTCTAAGCCAATCTTTGTCGCAACTGCTTTTTGGGAAGGAGCTTGACTCTGTAGGTAAAGTTTTCCGGCATAGGTCTCAGCAGGATTTTCCACCATGGTTTGCACTTGTTCCATCAAGTTTGGCGAAACCACTACGTGTTGCTCTAAGAGGAATGCTTGCATTTCTCGTAATACATTAGAGGCTTCTTGCGCGTATTTTGTCGCAGCAAGTGGATGCTCTAAGGCAACTTCTTCATTTTTTCGTTCACCTTCACGCACCCAAAGGTCTGGGCTGGCTTCTTCTTCTTTCCATAATAAAAAGAGTAAAAAGAGGTGTAAAAATTCTGCTTGTGTTTCACTAATGCCACAAAAAGCAAAGGGATTCAAATCAAGATTACGTAATTCAATGTAACGAATGCCGGCATCGGCTAAATCAGCCATGCGCTTGCCTCCGCGAAAACGAACGGCCGAATAAAATTCTTTTTCTTCGGACAATTTCCCTTCATTTACCATGCGCTCAAGATCTGCAATATAGCTTTCCAAGCTTTCATAAGAAACTTGAACATTCGCATGATTTTTATAGCCATAAGAACTATTACGAATACTACGAACCGGCTCTTTCGGACGATCATCGCCTTCAAAGTAGCGTGCCTCACTCACGGGTGTTGCCCCAAATAGATAAGTAATTAACCAAGAATAATGCAAATAATTTCGCGTCACTTTTAGGTAGACCGCCGTTTTAAATGTGGCATACGTTTTGATTTCCTCTTGTAGCGCAAACATTTTTTGTAAGAGCGTATCACTAAACTCAAAATTATAATGAATTCCACTCACCATTTGCTTGCGACGGCCATAAGATTTCGCAAGGTAACGACGATACAAAACATCTTCAAATTTATCCAGTTGTGCAATCTGAATGTCTTCTTCTTTTTCTGGTAAAGCAGGGGGCATGCTTAGCGGCCAGAGCATTTCCTCTTGGTCCATGGAACGGTAAGCCACGTCATGAATCGCTCTTAAAAAATGAAACAATTCGGAGAGACTTTCCGCCACGGGACTAATCAATTCCATTTGCGTTTCTGCAAAATCCGTTTGAATGTAAGGATGGTGCTTACGATTTCCTAATGTTTCCGGGTGAGCGGTCTCCACTAAATCACCAGATAATGTCACACGTTGGCCTTCTCTTTCGACGCCATACCGTGCTTTTAATAAATAGGGTTGCAGCTCCTGTTTTTCAAGGAGAGTTTTAAAATTCATAAGAAAACTCCTTTTATTTTGTCATCGCCTTCATTATATCAAAGTTCAATTCAATAGTGAGACTTTTTGTTTTTCTCTCTTGATTATACGACCTTATCAGACAAAAAAACTTACGCACAATCAATTTTTTTAAAAAAATTCTGCCTCTTTTTTATTGCTTTCTTTTTAGTCTTTTCCTCATTTCTTAACAAAAGGAGCCGTGACAGCTGTCACAGCCCCTTCGTATTTGGACAAACCATTGACGGATCAACGAGAAACAAAAGTCTGCGCTTTTTGAATCTTTACGAAATTTGAGCAGTTGAAAAAGCCCACGCTTCGAATTTCTCTCTAGTTTCTCAGAGCAAAACGACTTTTGTCGCATCGCCTTCTCACGATTCTTCCACTAATAAGTCTTTAAACAAGCCCATGACAAAATCATTTGGATTAAAGACTTCTAAATCATCGATTCCTTCGCCAAGTCCGACGAGTTTCACAGGTAGATGAAGTTCATTACGAATCGCCAAGACGATACCGCCTTTAGCCGTGCCATCTAATTTCGTTAACACCAAACCAGTGACAGCTGTCGTCTCTTTGAATTGTTTGGCTTGACTCATCGCATTTTGTCCAGTTGTCGCATCTAAAACGAGCAACACTTCATGCGGTGCACTTGGCGCTTCGCGTTGGATCACCCGTTTAATTTTATCTAGCTCTTTCATTAAATGAGCTTTATTTTGTAAACGACCTGCTGTATCGACCAGCAAAATGTCCGCTGCTTGTTCTTTGGCCTTTACCATCGCATCAAAAACAACGGCTGCTGGATCCCCCCCAGCTTTTCCTCGAATCACGTCAACCTTTGCTCGCTCTCCCCAAACGACTAATTGGTCGATGGCTCCTGCTCGAAACGTATCGGCTGCTGCCAATAAGACTTTCTTGCCAGCTAAGCGGTATTCATTAGCTAACTTCCCAATACTCGTTGTCTTACCCACGCCGTTCACGCCAACAAACAACATGACGGTTAACCCATTTGATTGTAGGTTTAAAGCATTGACTTCGCCAATTCCTTCTTCTTCATATAAATCAACCAGCTTTTCAATAATTAAATTTCTTACTGCCGCCGGTTTCTTCACATTTTTCAATTTTACTTCTTGCCGCAATTCATCTGCAATTCGCATCGACGTTTCAAATCCCACGTCGGCGCCAATTAAAGCTTCTTCCACTTCCTCAAAGAAATCTTCATCGACACTTCGGAAATTGGCAAACAGCTCATTCATCCGCTCCTTAAAGGTTTTACGAGTTTTGGCTAAGCCTTTATCGTATTTTTCTTGGACTGTTGTTTCTTCTGATACGAACCCTTCATCGGGAGTTTTAGGCAATTCATCCGCTACTTCTTCCACAGGATTGTGAAAGCTTTCTTCGATTGGTGCTTCAATCATGGTCTCGACTTCTTCGATGACTGTCGCAGAAATCTCAGCCGCTTCATTCGCCACCTTTGTTTCACTTGTTTCTTTTATAGAAGGTGCCACTGTCTGATTTTCTTCCACTAGTGGCTCTTCAAGTTCGGTAGCTAGCTCACTTGTTTCTTGAATGGTTTCGAGTGCCGCTGGGCGGTCACCCGAATTTATTCCTTCGATTGGTTCACTTGCTTGATCGGTTTGCTCAACGATTACTTCCTTTTGTTCTTCTGATTGAAGTGGTGTTTCTTCTTTTTCTTTTATAAAAGCGCGTTTAATTTTATTAAATAAACCCATTTAGGAGACTCCTTCCCTTAAAATGTATTTTTCAACGGCCAAAGCCACGCCGTCCTCTTCATTTGATTTTGTCACGACATCGGCAGCAGCTTTAACGACAGACACTGCATTTTCCATCGCAACGCCTAACCCAGCATATTCAATCATGGATAAATCATTTTCTTCATCCCCGATACTCATGACTTCTGCGGGATGCAAACCCAAATCACGGACTAATAAAGACAAACCGTATGCCTTGGTTACCCCTTGTGGCATAAATTCTAGCAACATTTCACGGCTTTTAATTACTTCAAATGTTTCTCGAATCGCCGCTGGAATCTTTTGAATTTGTGCATCGAGAAAGGTTTGTTCAAAGCCGATGACTGCTTTATTATAAACAAGCTGCGGTTGAACATCCTCAATCGCTACCGGAATATGCGTCAACAGTGGATTCATCGTGGAATATAAGGATTGGTTTTCCACTGAGGTTGCCACATTATACACGTGCCCTTCTGATAATAAATCTAAGGGTAGATTCAAATTTTGCGCTAAAGCAATCAATTGTTCCACTTCCGAAAAGGTGAGGACATTTTTTTCAATCATTTCACCTGTATCATTTTTTTGCACGAGTCCCCCATTAAACGTAATACTATAATCGCCTGCTTCTTCCAAGTTTAGTTCTTTTAAGAAGGGATGAATCGCTGGTAATGGACGTCCCGTACAAATAACCACTTTCACTCCTTGTGCTTTTGCCGCCATTAAAGCTGCTTGATTGCGCGGAGTAATTTTCTTTTGGCCATTTAACAAGGTGCCATCTAAATCAATCGCTACTAATTTAATCATGCCTTACTCCTTTTTTTTTCAATTTGTCCATTTTGGGCAATTTCTTCTAAACGGACCGAAACCAGTTTTGAAACACCTGACTCTTCCATCGTCACGCCATATAAAATATCCGCTGCTTCCATCGTCCCTTTCCGATGCGTTACGACGATAAACTGCGTGTCATTTTGGAAGCTTCTTAAATAACGGCCAAAACGTAAGACATTTGCTTCATCAAGAGCCGCTTCCACTTCATCCAATACGCAAAATGGAACCGGACGGACTTGAATTATTGAAAATAGTAAAGCAATCGCCGTCAACGCCCGTTCTCCACCGGATAGTAGACGTAGATTTTGCAGTTTCTTCCCAGGTGGTTGTGCCTCAATTTCAATCCCGGTATGCAACAAGTCTGTCGGATCGGTTAAAATCAACTCCGCCCGCCCCCCGCCAAACATATTGGGAAAGACGGTTTGAAATTCGTGACGAATGCCTTCAAAAACCGTTTGAAAGCGACTCTTGACTTCTTCATCCATTTCAGACATTGTTTCAAATAACTGTTCTTTTGCCGCAATCAAATCGCTTTGCTGCCCTGTTAAAAAGTCATACCGCTCTTTGACCTGTTCGAATTGCTCAATCGCTTGCAAGTTGACCGGTTCTAAAGCAGCCATTTCTTGACGTAAACGCTGAATTTGTTCTTTTTCAGCAGCTGATTGTTGGGACTCGCCGTAAGTCGCTCGGGCTTGTTCAAAGCTTAATTGATAAGTTTCAAGCAAATAATCTAACCGATTGTCTAACAAGATATTGACTCGGCTATTTTCGACTTCAAGGGCAGTCTTTTCTTCTAACCATTCTTTTTGTTGTTGGTTCGCCTGACTTAAGACTTGCTCTTGTTGATGAATCATCGCCTGAATGTCTGTTCGCTGCGCGCGAATTTCTTGTAAAGCAGATTGTAAAGCGATTTTCTTTGCTTCAAACGAGGCAATTTGCGCTTGCAAGCTTTCTTCTGTCACCCCATGACTCGAAAAATCTGTTGACAGGTGAGCTAAATGTTGTTGAATGACCGCCTGACGTTGTTCTTGTTCTTCGATTGTAAGGTTGAATCCTTCAATCTGTTGCCGTAAATGAACCCCTTGTTCGGTCGCAACGGCTAGGCGTGCTTGTAAATGAGCGACTTCTTGTGCATGTTGTTGCCGTTTTTCTTCGAAGCTATCTTCTTGGGTCATTAACATTTGAATTTCGTCATTAATCCGGGTTAAGGTTTGTGCGAGTTCTTTTTGCGCTTTTTCCCCTTGCTCTTTTTGCTCTTCATAAGTCGTTAAAAATTCTTCCAAGTGCTGATTCTCATAAGTAAACACGGTGAGTTCTTTTTTTAAACGCGCAATTTCAAAGTGTAAATGTTGCTCTTGATTACGCACCTCTTGTTCAGCCATCTTGCCTTCTTCACCAAAATGACGCAAACTTTCTAACTGCGTTTGATTGGTTGCAACTTCTTTTTCAAATTGCTGCACTTGCCTTTCAACATTCGCTAAACGCTCACTTAATTGTGTCACGCGTTTGGTCAAGGTTTGGAGTTCGTTATTTTGACTAAACAAGCTCCCCTGCTGTCCCCGACGAGTCGCTCCGCCGGTCATTGAGCCACCAGCATGCATAACGTCGCCTTCCAATGTGACCACACGGTACCGGTATTGGAGTTTACGCGCCAGTTGATTTCCACTGTCTAAGTCTTGTGCAATCAGTGTTGTTCCAAGTAAATTACCTAAGACACCGGCAATTTTTTCTTCATAATGAATCAGCTGACTCGCAATCCCTAAATAGCCCGCAACGGTCTCGGCTTGTTGCGCCACCGTACTTGGTAATTGACGTGCATGAATCGTTGTCAATGGTAAAAAGGTCCCCCTCCCCCCTTGTTTTTGCTTTAAATAAGCAATCGCTTGCCGGGCATCGCTTTCGGTTTCGACAATCAAGTTTTGCGCCGCATTGCCTAGCGCGGTTTCTAGGGCTAAAGTGTATTCACGCGGGACATCTACAAGTTCTGCAACCGCACCGACAATCCCCGATAAGGCTTGGCGATTTTGTAAGATGGTTCTTGTTCCTTGATAAAAACCGCTATAGTTTTCTTGAATTTCTTGTAAACTTTTTTGGCGCGCTTTGGTTTGTTGCAATTCCTTCATCAATTGGAACATCTTGCTTTGATTTTCAGAAAATTGTTGTTGCGACACGGCTAATTTTTCTTTTGTCTGTAAATATTGTGTTCGTTGCCCATCCAACTGTCCTTGCTTTTCTTTTAAATCGGCTAATAAGTCTTGGTAAGTCGCTTCTTTATCTTGCAATTCTGCCTTTAAGGCCGCCTGCTTCGTAACTACTTGTTGGTTTTGTGCAAATTCTTGCTGATACTGGCGCTCTAAATACTTTAAATCGTTCCGAACATTGGCTTGTTGCTGCATCGAGTCCACATACTGACCGCGAAGTTCTTCGATGAGTTCTTTGGCAGTTTTTTGATACTGTGCCAAGTTTGCGGTACCTGTCGCTAATTCTTTTTCCAATTGTTGCATTTCGTGATTTTTTTGCGACAGATTCGTTAAAGCTTGTTGTTTTTCTTGCTTTAATCGAGCCAGACCTTCTTCCAACCGAGCCAGATTTTCTTGATACTCTGCGGTGCTTTTTTCTGTGTGCTTCGAACGTTCCAGCAAAACTTCGCGTTGACCTTGGGCTTGCTTTAAAGCTTCGACGATTTGAAGCTGTTCTTCATTCTTTGCTTCTAGTTCCGTATCAAGCAAACTGCGACGTTGACGCAATTCTTGGATTTCTTCCTCGGAATGTTGCAATTTTCGCGTTACTTGTGTAAGTTGGTGTTTTAAAGTCGCCAAATCCGCCTTGGTCCGATCATAAATCGCTTTAGCCGTTAAAATTTCCGTCACGATATCGGCTACTTCTAACTGAGTAAATGTTTCTTTCAAACGCAAATACGTTCGTGCGTCGGTACTCTGACGTGCTAAAGGTGCCAACTGCTCCTCTAACTCGTAGACAATATCTTGCACACGATTCAAATTGTCTTCTGTTTCAAAGAGTTTTTGTTCCGCCTTTTTCTTCCGTTGTTTATATTTTAAGACACCGGCTGCTTCTTCAAAAATCCCACGACGTTCTTCGGGTTTACTACTAAAAATCGCTTCGACTTTCCCTTGTGAAATAATCGAAAACGATTCTTTTCCTAAGCCAGAATCCATGAACAGTTCTTGAATGTCTCGCAAACGACATGCTTGTTTATTTAAATAATAATCACTGTCACCGCTGCGTGAAATGCGACGTGTGACACTCACTTCACTATAATCCAAAGGCAAGTAGTGGTCTTCATTGGCTAAGACAATCGTCACTTCTGCCAAATTAAGTGCTTTTCGTGAATCCGAGCCCGCAAAAATAATATCCGGCATCTTTCCACCACGTAAACTTTTCACCGATTGTTCTCCTAAAACCCAACGAATCGCTTCGGTAATATTACTTTTCCCACTGCCATTTGGTCCGACAATTGCTGTAATATCTTCTTCAAAATCAATCACCGTGCGATCGGCAAATGATTTGAAGCCAGCAATTTCAATTCGTTTTAAATACACTGTTTTCCCTCACTTACTTCTCTAGCCCAATCAAAGCGTTGGCCGCTGCTGCTTGTTCTGCTAATTTTTTTGATTTTCCGTATCCTTCACCGATTTTCTCACCATTGCAAGACACTTCCGTCCAAAATCTTCTTTCATGGGCGGGACCTTCTTCTTTCACTAAACAATAATCAATGGAAACATCGCCCGCACGCTGTAAGATTTCTTGTAAACGTGTCTTATGATCCATCTCATGTGAAAAAGCACCTGCTGTTATTTTTGGAAAAACAACTTTCGCTAAAAATTGATCGACCGCTTCTAAGCTATGATCCAAATAAAGCGCCCCTAAAAAAGCTTCAAATAAATCACATAAAAGCGCAGGCCGTGTTCTTCCACCTGAATGTTCTTCCCCTTTACCTAAACGAATGTATTGGTCAAAGTGGCATTCTTTTGCAAACTTAGCTAAACTATCCTCGCAAACAATCGCTGCTCGTAATTTGGTTAATTTCCCTTCTGGTACTTGTGGAAATTCTCGATACAAAAATTGTGAAACTAATAATTCTAACACCGCATCGCCCAAAAATTCTAAACGTTCATTATCAGATAGTTGCAAGTATCGATGCTCATTCACATAAGATGAATGGGTGAAGGCTTGTTCTAATAAGTCCTCATTATGAAAAACGAGGTGGTATCTTTCTTTTAATTCCTTTAATAAAAGTGGGTCCATCTGTTCCATTCCTTTCTTACTTTGTTGCACCTGCCTTCATTATAATGGTTTTTCATCAATTATGAAATATAAGTCCCATTTTCCTAGTGATTTCTTTGCAATTTACCATTTAAGCGACAAATTTTTGCTGGCTTCCACGCATTCAAATCTATCTTTTTTTGGCTTATAAAGAAAATTATTGTTACAATAGAAAGAAAGGAGTGCTTTTTATGAAATACTTCAAGATCCTCCCTTTCCTTCTTCTTGGTCTTTTTCTCACCGCTTGCAGCCAAGAAGAAGCCCAGCCTTCATCCGAAACGAACGCAGCAACCTTTGATTTTTCCTTTGTCGCAGACACAAAAAATCCCAACATCAGTCGCTTTGAATTTTCAGTTCCAGAAGACCCGATGCAACTGGTCATCACAGAAACCATTTATTCCTCCAATCATGATGCGATCGAATCCGTTGTTTTAACCGCCCCCATCGCCAATAAGACTGGCGAACTAATCGTTGAGCAAAAGACGGATGAAGACTTGACACGACTCATATTCCAAGTGCTCTCGGATGGCGAAGTCACCACTGGCAGCCCCTTCCCCTTTCATCCTGAATCGTTTCTTGTCTACGGTCCAAATACCATAGAAAGTCAAGCCAGACAAGGAAACTTCTTTGCTTATAAGGGAACCCCCGCAACGAATGAGCAAGGCCAGGTGAGTTTTTCAACCGAACTTTTTCAGGAAGCCTTTGATTTACCTAACAGCTTAAAAACAGAAGAGGTGGCCGTCGTGTGGTCCTATGCCTTTCTTCCAGAATAACTTTTTCCAAGGAGCCGTGAGAATGATCACGGCTCCTTCGTATCTTTACGAGCCTGTGACGGAGAAAGGGAAAACACCCCTCTCCCCTTTCTTGTCTTACCTAGTGCGAGTTTTTGACTTATTGGGTGCGAATCGATAAGTCTTGCCAGATCGCTTGCCAGGCTTTCTTTTGAGTGCGATCAAGGTAAATCGCATGTTGCGCACGATTTACCTGATAATAAGGTGTTGGACGAACTTGTAAGGTAAATAGATCTTCCAAACCATACGGCGCCATGATTTCAATTTGTCCGTCACGACTTCGAGCAGCTACAGCAGTGGGGGTTTCTGGAAAATGAGAAACGCCATCATACGAGGACGTAAAAGGTACAAAGCCTCCAACCACATGCATCCGTGCTTGATTTTTGACCGACCAGGGTTGATTGGGCAAGAGACCTTTGAGCGCTTCTTCTAATTCCTTTTCTCTTTCCCAGGAAACATCTTGTGGATCAAAATAAATGACATCAATGTCGTTTAAAGGGGTTGTCTGCTGATGCTGCATGTCCCAAACCTTATTCCGAATGGCTCCAGCACAAATCCAAGCATCATTGAGATTCAATTTTTCCACAGCAGCAAGCAGAGAATAAAGTGGATCATCTTTTGCAATCCATTCCTTCAGTTGCTCTTCATAAGTAGTCATGTCTGTTTCCTCTTTCCGATTGGTTTGACTTTTTTGGGGTAAAAAAAGAAGACAATGAACGACTTTCCAATCATTCACTGCCTGTTTTCATTTACGCTAAATGGCCTACAATATAATCAACTGCTGCACCCACAGTTTGAATTTGCTCTGCATCTTCATCTGAGATTTCCGTTGCAAAGTTTTCTTCCAACTCTAAAACAAATTCCATTACACTGATCGAGTCAGCATTTAAATCCTCTTTAATTCTCATTGTATCGGTTACTTTATCTGCATCAATTTCAAAATGATTTGCGATAACTGTTGCTACTTTTGCAAATACTTCTTCACGCGTCAATTGTACTCACCTCCACGGTATTTAACAAGGTCAAAAAAAGAACTATTACAATTCTAGCGATTTATCTTCGTTTTGTCTAGCTTTTTTTCATATTTATTTCATTTATGACAAATCAAAGACAAAAAAATGACCTTTATTCTGATTTTTCCGCTTCAAATTGCTCAACGAGTTTTTGAACAACTTCTGTTTCTAACATCGTATGAATTTGGCGAATGGTTGTCGCCACTGCTTCTGGACCGGTCGAACCGTGTGTTTTGACAACGGGAGCCTTGAGTCCGAATAAAACAGCTCCACCATACTTGGCATAATCCATTTCATGTTTTAAATTTCTTAAAGCATCTTTTAATAACAAAGCACCGACTTTTCCCTTGAGGCCTGAGTCTAAAATAGACGTTTTTAATAAATCAACGATATTTAAGGCGGTTCCTTCAATGGATTTCAACACTGCATTGCCAGTAAAACCATCCGTCACGACAACATCGGCCACCCCATTTAAAATATCCCGCGCTTCGACGTTACCAATAAAATGAATGCTTGCTTCTTCAGAAAGTAGCTCGAACGCTTTCTTGGTTAATTCGCTGCCTTTTGATTCTTCTGTCCCATTGTTTAAAAGTCCAACTCGAGGTTTTTGAATCCCTCGCACATTCGCGGCATAAAAAGAACCTAAGACACCATATTGGACTAAGTGTTCCGGTTTATTGTCCGCATTCGCACCTAAATCGAGCATATCAAAGCCGGTCGTACGCCCAATGACTGGCATGGTCGAAAGTAATCCCGGACGTTCAATGCCTTTAATGCGTCCAACAATAAACAAGCCCGCCGCAAGTAAAGCGCCCGTGTTCCCAGCCGAAAAAATGGCATCTGCTTCCCCATTTTTTACTGCTTGTGCTGCCAAAACCATCGACGCTTGTTTTTTACGACGAATTGCTCGAACCGGTTCGTCCTCACTGTCAATTTTTTCATCCGTATGAATCACACGAATATTCGTTTCACCACTTAAATATCTTCGAATTTCTGTTTCTTTTCCATAAAGTTGGAATTCAATGTCGGGGAACTCTTGATGAGCCAATAAAACACCTTCTACAATCGCCTTCGGTGCGTTGTCTCCTCCCATTGCATCAACCGCAATTCTCATCGAACTTGGCACTTCCTTTCCTTTTTCTAGAACAGTATAGCATATTTCAATTAGTCAAAGAATGATTTTTCTTGTTGACCTGTTTTTAAATAGGTGACGAGCGGTTGGTAGTCAGGTAACAACTCCCAATGTGATTGTTGCCAAATCGTTTCTGCTTCTTGTTTTGCAACTTCTAAAATATGACCATCTGCCACTAGATCGGCCGTGACAAATTCAGGCAATCCCGATTGACGGGCACCAAAAACCTCTCCTGGACCGCGCAGTTCCAAATCTTTTTCACTCAAAAGAAACCCATTATTGGTTTCCGTCATAATTTGCATCCGCTTTTTCCCAGTTTCATTTTTAGGGTTGGCAATTAAAATACAGGTGGAAGCCGTCGCACCACGGCCTACCCGTCCGCGTAGCTGATGTAACTGTGCTAAGCCAAAACGATCCGCGTCAATGATTAACATCAAGGTGGCGTTGGGAACATTGACTCCGACTTCAATTACTGTCGTTGACACTAGAATTTGACTTTCGTTCTTTTTGAAAGCTTCCATAATTTCTTCTTTTTCTTGGTTCTTCATTTTTCCATGAAGAAGGCTTACGTGATACTGTTCTCCGTAAAAAGCCTGTAGCTCCTCATAAATGGCCACAGCATTTTGAACATCAAGCATTTCTGATTCTTCAATTAATGGACAAATGACATACATTTGTTGCCCTTGCCCGAGGCGATTTAAACTCGCTTCAAGCACTTGTGGCATTTGTGGTGGCCGTACCCAACGAGTTTCAATTGGAATCCGTCCTGCTGGTAACTCATCGATTAGGGACACATCCATTTCACCATAAGCAGTAATCGCTAGCGTCCGAGGAATCGGTGTTGCGGTCATAAAGAGCACGTCCGGTTTTAGCCCTTTTTCGCGCAAGATTTTTCGCTGGTTCACGCCAAAACGGTGTTGTTCATCGGTAATGACTAAGCCCAGGTGTGAAAATTCAACATCCGCTTGAATCAATGCATGGGTACCAACAACGACATCTAATTCCCCACTTGCTAGGCGCGCTAAGATTTCACGTCGTTCTTTCACTTTTGTTGAACCGGTTAACAAGGCCACTTGCAACTCAAAGCCTTCAAAGAGTTGAAGCAAACTCTCCATATGTTGTTGGGCCAAAATTTCAGTGGGAACCATCAGAGCTCCTTGAAAACCAGCCGTCATTGCCGCATATAGTGCAATCGCCGCCACGACCGTTTTCCCACTCCCCACATCGCCTTGTAACAATCGTTGCATATGGTTGGGACTTAATAAATCTCGACAAATTTCATTTGTGACGCGTTTTTGCGCATCGGTTAGTTCAAAAGGTAAACTTTGGGTGAATTTTTTTAAGGCTTCGACGTCATAGGCCAAGGACAGCCCATTGCTTTTTGCACGTGCCTTTTGCTTTAAACCTTGAATTTGCATTTGAAACAAGAAAAACTCTTCAAAAACTACTCGGCGTTTCGCTTGGTGGTGTTCCTCTGCATTTTTTGGAAAATGCATGGCATACATCGCTGCCTGCCGCGACATTAAACGATACTTCTCAATTAACGATAAGGGAAGATTTTCCTCAATTTCTTCATCGTATTGTTCAAAGGCCTGTTTAATTAAAGGGATGAGTGTTGTCTGACGGATTGATTTATTCACATGATAAATCGGCGCAAACGCTTCTTCTTGTTTGGGCGCAAGAATTTTCATTCCAGTTAAACTTTTTCGTTTGGCATCCCACTTCCCATAAACTGCAATTTCTTCAGAAACAACCACTTTCTCCTTGAGATAAGGTTGATTAAAAAAAGAAACCGCAAAAACATCGTGTTCTTGCATCATTCGAAATTGTAGTCGGGATTTTTTATAACCAAAACGGCTGACAACCGCTGGCGAGACAACCAAGCCTTTTATCGTCACTTTTTCTTGATCTTGAATGTCACCAAGCTTTCTTTCCTTAATGTCTTCATAGCGAAAAGGATAATGCCCAAGTAAATCTTCAATCCTTTCAATTCCTAAAGTTGCTAAATTTTCTGCTCGTTTGGCGCCAACGCCACTTAAGTGGGTGACAGAATCTTTGATACTCACCAAAATCCCCTTCTTTCTTCAAAAAAAGCCTGGAACAAACAAAATGTTCGCACCAAGCTTTCCTCTTATTTTGTTGTTTTTATTCTGTCGCAAAAAGGTAGGGATATACCGGTTGGTCCCCATGGTGAATCTCGACTTCAAGGGCATCGTTTTGCGCGAGCAAGGCATCCGCCATTTTTTCCGCTTGCGCTTGCGTGCCTTCTTCTCCAATGATGATCGTCACGATTTCTGTTTCCGAATCGATCATTTGCGCTAAGGTTTCAAGCGCCACTTCAAAAGCATCGGTTTTAGAAACCACAATTTTCCCATCAATCATTCCTAAGAAATCACCTTTTGTAATCTCGATGCCATCAATCGCAGTATCACGAATCGCATGTGTCATCGATCCACTTACCACGCTTTCTAGCATTTCAATCATCGCTGCCTTGTTCTCTGCTAAGTTGGCTTGTTCATTGAATGCCAGCATAGCCGTCATTCCTTGAGAAATCGTCTGACTTGGCACTACCACTACAGGGATTTCTGCCACTTCTGCGGCTTGGTCGGCAGCCATGAAGATGTTTTTGTTGTTTGGTAGAAGAATGACTTGGTCTGCATTCACTGCATCAATGGCTTTTAAGATATCTTCTGTACTTGGATTCATCGTTTGTCCGCCACTAATGACATAACTTGCACCTAGACTCTTAAAGAGTTCTTGCACACCATTACCTGCTGCAATCGCAATAATTGCGTAAGGAACACGTGGTTTTTTCGTTGGTGCGCCATCATGTTCGACTAAAGTCTCATGTTGCATACGCATATTATCAACTTTAATTTTCATGAGCGAACCAAATTTTTGACCATAATTCATGACTTCTCCAGGATGCTCGGTATGGACGTGTACTTTAATGATTTCATCATCATTTACGACTAATAAAGAGTCTCCTAATTCATTTAAGTAATTACGGAAAGTGTCGTAGTCGAATTTACTATCAACCGTTGGACCTTCCCCAATTTTCACCATGATTTCCGTACAGTAACCAAAAGTAATGTCTTCCGTTGCTACATGGTTGTGCACACTCCGATGATGTTCTGCGTGAATCATCTCATCCATTGCAGCCGGCGTTTGGAAGTTGTTTTCTGGCTTGTATTCGCCATTTAAAACACTCAAAAAGCCTTCATAAATAAAGAGTAACCCTTGTCCCCCACTGTCAACGACTCCGACTTCTTTTAACACAGGTAATAAATCAGGTGTTTTCGCTAGTGCTTTTGTCGCTCCGCTTACAACCGCCGTCATGACGGCAACACAGTCTTCTGTCTCTGCTGCTTTTCGTTCTCCAAATTCTGCTGCTACACGGGCAACTGTTAAAATGGTCCCTTCCACTGGTTTCATGACTGCTTTATAAGCCGTGTCCACACCATGGGTGAAGGCAGCTGCTAATTCTTTCCCTGTTAAAGTATCCACTTCTGGAATCTGTTTAGCAAAGCCACGGAATAATTGAGATAAAATGACACCTGAATTCCCACGCGCACCCATTAGTAATCCTTTTGATAAATGCGTTGCGAGTTCGCCAACTTTTTCAGATGTTGAATCGCTCACCGCTTTTGCACCACTAATCATTGATAAATTCATATTTGTTCCTGTATCGCCATCTGGAACAGGAAACACGTTTAATGAGTTGACATACTCTGCATGCTCTTGTAGACGATCGGCACCAGCCTGTACCATTTCTTGGAACTGACTGCCACGAATATTCGTTACTTCCACTGATAAATCCTCCTTAAAAATGAACCGCTATAAACGGTTTTCGCCTCTAATCTGGTAACACTCGCACACCTTGAACAAATACATTCACAGAGTTTGCCGTTACACCTAACATTGAATCAAGATTATACTTTACTTTTTCTTGGACGTTGCGTGATACTTCCGAAATTTTCGTCCCGTAACTCACAATCGTATACACGTCCACCGCAATTTCATTCTCTTCTTGACGAACGACCACGCCGCGTGCATAATTTTCTTTACGTAAAATTTCATTGATATTATCTTTAATTTGATTTTTACTTGCCATACCAACGATGCCAAAAACGTCGGTTGCGGCACCCCCAACAACCGTTGCAATCACTTCGTTGGATATTTCGATTAAGCCAGATGATGTTTGAATTTTAACTGCCATAATAAAGCCTCCTTAACAGACAAATGGTCTTATTTCTATCTCTAATATTTTAACATAGCGCCCGAGTAAAGAAAAGAAGGAGTCCTTGTTATTTCTGAATTCTAACGGATTTATTATCGTTCGTCGAGGAAAAAATCACTTTTTCTCATCGAAAAGTCAGGGAGGAAGGTCGAAAAATGCTTGCAATTCATTCCCTTTTATGTTAAATTATTTTAGTATGAGCTGAAAATATCGCGCTCCAACAGAAACAAGGCAAAGGAGGAAATCAATAATGTCTAAAGTATGTTACTTCACTGGTCGTAAGACAAGAAGTGGAAATAACCGTTCGCACGCAATGAACGCTTCAAAACGTACAGTTAAACCGAACTTACAAAAAGTTCGCGTAATGATCGACGGTACACCTAAAAAAGTTTGGGTATCTGCTCGCGCTTTGAAATCAGGTAAAATCGAACGCGTTTAATTCAAATTGATCCGACATTGACAACCGTTTCTGTCTAGAAGCGGTTTTTTGTTTGCCCAAAAAAGCCTCGCCCCGATTCGTCTAATCGAATAGATGAATCAGGGCGAGGCTTTTTTTCTTTTTACCGAAAACCAAAAGTCAACAGTGCCACACATACATGGAGAGCTTCGACAGTGACAAGACCTAAGAGCCCTCGGTCAATAACCAACGACCGTACGTCACGAGTTCTTTGCGACGCAAGCCCCTGCTTGACTTCTTCATAAATAAGCAAAAGGGCCCAGGCAACAATCCACAAACTTCTTACAAAGACCGGTGCCAAGCCTAGAGGATGAAGCAAGTGCCGATAAATAAAGCCACCGAGTAGTACAAGAAAAACGATCCCTTTGAATTGACTCGCTTTTTTCATTCGTCCACTTCCTTTCCCCTATTCGTTTTTTTCGAAGGCGACCATAAACATTAGAATCACTAGGCAAAGGATGCCTCCAATCAAAGAAATAAACTGATACCGCTCATTGATTGTCCCAAAAACAGAAAGCAAGATAAAGATTGTCGTGATGCCATACAAAAACCAACGGACTACACGTACCAACCAACGTAACCTCCTTTTTTCTTCTTATCCACACGAACCAAAACCATGCCACGATACGTTTTGGGTGGGTAACTGATAAAATCAAAAGGGATGTACGCAGCTCTTTGCACTTCTTGTGCCTCAAGTACCTCTGCATAGCCAACGATTGGACTGCCAACTAGGACGCTGAAACATAAACTGAACAAGACGATTTTTTTCATTTCGAACACCTCGACCTTTTTCTTTTTATTCTACCCGAAAAAAGACCGAAGAAACCATTTTTTCCCCAAACGTTGCTTATTTCATCTTGAGCGCTCGCTCAAGTGGCTTGATTTGACGCGTCGATGCGACACAAGTTTCCCCATTTTTAAAGATGACACGTCGTTGCTTGCGGTCAATTTGCGTGATATTTTTTTGATTGACGACATAGGACTTATGTACCCGTAAAAAAGCATCTGAAAGTTGTTCGACTTCAGCTAAGCGCCCATAAAACTCCAAGGACCCATGTGTTAAGTGTAAAATCAACTTATGAGAGTTCAAGGAAGTTTCAAAAAACAGCACTTCTTCTAAATCAAAGAGACGGACTTGGTGCCCTACTTCAATTCGAATTCGCTCGCGGTTGTCTTTATTTTCTGAAGTATAATGCTTACGAGCTTGTTCAAGGGCTTCTGTGACTCGCCTTGCAATGTGGTTTGGCTCGTCTTTTAAAATATAATCCATCGCTTCGACCTTATACTCAAAAGTTAAAGGCAGCCATTCCTGATGGGTCGTAATAAAAATAATTTTGCCATCCACACACAAGTTCCGGATTTTTGCCCCTAGTTGGAGGCCATTCATATCAGACGACAGATCAATGTCTAAGAAATAGACACCAATCGTTGACGGGTATTTTTCCAAATACGCTAAGAGCTCATAAGGATCGGCCGTGCTCAAGGTTAAACGCATCTCTAGCGATTCAATAAAAAGGTAACGTTCAATCATGCGTTCCAATTGATGACGTTGACTCGCTTGGTCCTCGCAAATAAAAACATCAATCACTGATATCTTCTCCCAACAAAGTAATTTTTTGTAAAAAAGTTCCTTGGTAAATTTGCGTTTCTAAAAGAAGGTTTTCCGACTGATTCACCCAGTCATTGACTGTCGATAAGCCATAACCACGTTGCTCGCCCTTCGTTGAAAATCCTTGTTCTTTCAACTGGTATAAAGGCTCAATTGTTTTTCGCACCGTGTTTTGAATCAGCACCATCGTATCCACCCCACAAGTAAATATGGCACAGGTTAACGTGCCTTGACCTAGTTCTTCCAATTCTTCTAATGCGTTATCCAGTAAAATTCCTAAGACTCGAATAAACATCAATTCATTCAATTTAGGCGAAAAAACGATGGGACCTTCGACTTCTAGCTGAACTTGCATGCCTTTTTCTTGTGCGAGTAAGAGTTTCGCCATGAACACGCTACGAATGCCTAGATTTTCAATTTTTTGTAAGTCATTTAAGCGTGACGTTTGTGCGAGAAACAGCGAACGGGTCGGTTGAATTGTTTCTCGGTAATAAGTCGTAAGCGCCTCTAAATCTCCTTGTTCTAAATAACCTTCTAAAGAAGACAAAATATTCATATAGTCATGGCGGAACTTTTGAATTTCTTGGTTTTGCTTACTAATTTCAGTAATATACAATTGCATGGCTTCTTGCTCAATGGCTTTTTCGCGTGTCTCAAACGCGAGCTTTTGATTGTTGGCTAAGACATACAAACTCATGCCACCTACCGTTACCATAAAAATCGACAAAACGACAAACATCTTAATTAAGGTCCCAAATTGGGTTTCTGCTGGACTCATTAGGATGTATTGGTACAAAGAATAAATTTGAGACATAAAGAGTAACATAAACAAGAAGTAGCCAATGTTTTGTTTTTTCCTTCGGGAGATCCTCAGACAAAGATGGCGCTGAACCTTTAGACTCAAACCGACCACGAGCATGATGGTAAATAAGAAGTAACAAAGCATCATAAATAGATTGGCTTCTGTTGCTAAATAAATTAACACAAAACGTGGCAAGGCAAGGACCTTCACTGTTTTTTGAATTATAAAAGCCAAAGATAAATGAAAGAGCGTCAAACCCATCGGTTGCTGCCGATGATTCATGAAAGAAAAGGCCAACAGTAAGACACTTAACACCAATTCATTCATTGTTGCCAAACGTAAATTCAAATGGACACTACTGACTAAAAACAAAATAAAAAGAGCCAAGATGCCATTCTTTTTCTTTTTTAAGGATAGTTTATCTAGGACACTAAATGATAAAAACGTTTGAATAATATCTGAAATCGCCATTAAATAAAACACTACGAAAAATCCTTTCTACAACTCGAATTTAGTTCGAATTATACCATGATTCCATGAGTAGAAGCGAATTTTTCTGAAATGTTTGGCGTTGACGTCAAGTTTTTGCACGTTGAAGACGCAAATGGTTTTTAGGATCATTTTCGCTTTATAATAAAGAAAATGAAAGCAGGGGAATGAGGGAAGAGACGATGAAACGAACAAAAATTTGGGCTTTTACTTGTTTAATCGCCTGTCTACTGATTGGCTTGTTCGCTTACCAACAGTTTGAAAAACGTAGGCTCGAACAAAGGAACGACGCACTCATGAAACTTGAGAACAATCAAAAAGCGGTTACTTCAAAAGGGGAAGTTTATCAACAGATTCTGGCTTGCATGGATGATACCGGCTACCTTGTTTCCAATCTTTCAGCAACGACACTTGAAGCACTTCAAGCAACGCTCGATCAATTACGACAAGAAAATCAAAAAATCATCGAAGCGTATCATTTGAAAACTAATTGGAATCGCTCGGTAGATGATGCACAAGACATGCTAACAACCATTCAACAAAAATGGGACATCCAACAAGCACTGAATCAACTCTTTGAAGATCCAACCCGACTCGCCTTTAATGGCACGACCTTTGATTCCCAATTACCCTTGAAAGCCACCATTACCACCATCGAGGTCGAACGGATAGAAAAAGCACTCTTGGAAGTTTTTGTTACACAGGAAAGTAACTGGAAGCAATGGGTACTGAATGGTTTAACGCTTGTTTTCGAACAAGCCCATGCAATCGAAACGACCAATCGCCTTCTTGCTGCAAAGGCGCACACACAAGAAGAATTACAATTCATTCATTCCTTAATTCGCAGCATTCAAGCACCTGAAACAAAGGCTGCCTTGCAAGCACAAGTGGCAGCACTCACAGAATCGTCACAGCCAGTGAAAATTTACGATAAAAATGACCAAGAAGTCCCGCTTCAACGTTCAACGCGTACCACTTGAACCAAGCGATGGCTTTTTCTGCTCGACTCCTTTACCAACTAGAAACAAAGGGGTGCGCACTCGCGGCCTCGTCAAAGACGGCCAGCGTCCAAAGCAGAAAGCGTTTGGCGTTTTTGACGAGGCTTGCTTACCTGTTCTTTTTTTCAGTTTGGCTTCTCGGGTCCTAAGACTCTGTGGTAAACTAGTATCAAGGAAAAACACAACGAAGGAGGAATTTTTTTGCAAGGCTTCAAATATTTCTTTTACTTACATCGCCGCTATCTGCTGGCCAGTTTTTTTATCCCACTTGGCATCATGGCACTTTTATATTTAACCATGGGGATTTTTCCTGGAAGCAGCCGAAGTGTTTTAGCCAGTGATGCCTTTTCCCAATTTTCAAATTTTCATGCGAGCTATCGCAATGCACTTCTTGGCAAACAAAGTTTTTTTTACACTTGGAATGCTTCCCTTGGTCTAAACTATTGGGCGCTCACATCTTATTACCTTGGTGGGTTTTTCACCCCTCTTGTGCTCCTTTTCCCAAACCAATGGATGCCAGACGCCCTTTACTTCTTAACTTTAATTAAGATTGGCAGTGCAGGATTGGCTTTTTGGTTCTATGCGAAACACACCTTTAAAATTCCAGCTTGGCATCATGTCATTTTAGCCGTGTGTTACGCGCTCATGTCTTTTGCTACCGCACATTCCGAATTAATTATGTGGTTAGATGCATTGATTTACTTGCCGCTTGTCATTTGGGGGATCGATCGTCTCTTAGAAAAGAAAAAGCCAACACTTTTATTTGTTAGCTACTTGCTCTTATTCTTATCAAATTATTATATGGGTTTTATGATCGGCATCTTTTCTTTTCTGTACTTCTTTTTTCGAGTCTTTGCGCACTGGGGGACAACGAAGTCTCAGATTTTCCCTTACCTTGGAACATCACTTTTAGCCGGTGGTGCTTCAATGGTCATGATTCTACCCATGTTTCTTGACTTACGTTCAAATGGGGAAACACTCAGTGAAATTACAAAACTAAAAACAGCCGCTACCGGGCCACTCGATTTTTTTGTAAAAAACATGATTGGCGTCTATGATACAACAAAATATGGTTCGATTCCATTTATTTATGCAGGCCTTTTACCACTAGTTTTCGTTTTACTTTACTTTGTTTCAAAACACATCCATTGGAAAGATAAGCTGGTCTTTCTTTCATTGTTTGTTATTTTAATTGCCAGTTTCTATCTCGTGCCTCTGAATTTATTTTGGCATGGCATGCATGCGCCAAACATGTTCTTATTCCGTTACGCCTTCTTGCTATCCTTTTTAGTCTTGATGGTCGCGGGTTACGGCTGGGAACAATTCCGAAAAGAAGATCACGGACAAATGCTTGGACTACTCTTAACGGTTATCGTCGCTTTTAGTCTCGCGTACGGCTTCATTCAAAAAGAGACCTATACTTACTTGACGATTCCTTCGTTTATTTTAACCATTGTCTTTTTGATTGTTTATCTACTTTTATTTAGTTTTTACCAATTAAAATTATTTACACTCAAACGCTTCAGTCTCTTTCTCTTGCTTTTTGTTTCTATTGAAATGGTCCTAAATACACATGGCATGCTGCAAGGAATTTTAAATGATTGGAATTATGCTTCGCGTAGTCTCTATACAGAACCTTATCAGCCAATCAAACAACTTGTCCAACAGACGACAAAGAAAAAGGAACCTTTTTACCGCTTAGAAAATCTCGACCCCGTATCAGCCAACGATGGGTTAAACTACGGGTATAGCGGTGTGGGGCTCTTTTCTTCCATTCGTAATCGAAATTCATCTGGCTACCTAAATGAACTGGGCTTTCGTTCGCGTGGAACCAATTTAAATATCCGCTACCCCAATAATACGCTATTGATGGATAGCTTCTTAGGGCTCAAGTACAATATTTCCAAAACAACTCTTGATAAATTTGGTTTCACGAAGATTGGAAAACAAGGTCCCTACCAACTTTACGAAAATGCCTATGCCTTGCCACTCGCTTTTACTGCACCAAAAGAGGCTTCTAATTTAGAAGTGATCGAAAATGATAACCTAGGCAATCAACAAAACTTGATGAACCACTTAACCGGTTTGGAAGAAAATTTCTTTGAATTTCAACCATTAACCGTGATTGACCAACAAAACACGACGATTCATACATCCGGTAACCAGACAACCTTTACAGAAGTAAGCCCGAACCTTGCAAAAGAAATTACTTGGGAAGTACATGTTCCAGCCAATAGTCAAGCTTACCTTAGCCTTTATCCAACAAATTTTGGAAAACTTGAGAGTTCGACCGTGACAGTCACTGTCAACGGCGAAGAACGAAAGACCCAAGTGAATATTAATGGGCAATACTATCCGCTTGGTTACTATGAGCATGCGACGACTTTTCAATTTACCGCCAGTTTTTATGGAACAGCTGAAATCGCATTCCAAAACCCACAAGTGCTAACCTTAGATACGCTAGCCTATCAACGAACAATGACCACCCTTCAAGAACAAGGCGCCAATCTAACAGTTGGCAAACGGCAAGTCAAAGGTAGCGTAACGGTTGATGAAGATCGACAACTCGTGACAACCATTCCTTATGACAAAGGTTGGAGCGCCAAAGTCAATGGCAAGAAAGTTGCCATCGAAGCCTTTCAAGGCGGCTTCGTCAGCATCCCGCTTGCGGCAGGTACGAATCAAATTGTCTTGCGTTTCTTGCCACAAGGTTTACGTTTAGGGGCAATTCTTTTTATTGTTTGTCTCAGTCTCTTTCTTTATTGGCAAAAGCTTTTACCTATTCGGAAAAAGAACAAATAAAAGAAGTACGCTTTCTCTTTTTTTGAGAAGGCACACTTCTTTTAATTTTTTTGATTAATCTCCGAAACAAACAGCGCTTTTTTGTTCATTTTTTCCCCATTTAGCAAGACGGTCAGTTGATCACTCAGCACCTTTTCTTCTACTAAAACGGATTGATGGAGCCTAACTTTTCTTTGCTTAAATAAATTGAAGAAATTAAAGGACCCGTAGACTGTTCCATTTAATTTTTCACCATCACTTTGCAGTAAAAAATCATCGGCTAAGGGCATAAAAAATGGATTTTTCGAACGGACATCGCTGCGTATCATCGTGTTCCAATCACGTTCACTATCGCCACCTGCATAACTCCCATCTCTAATTACGTTGACTTCCTCGACTACGATTCCTTTTCCACTTGCTTCTATAGTAAAACTTGAAAGAAAGAAATTTCCTACGAATAAAACTGCCACCACTACAACACCAATTAAGAACTTTTTCAAGCGATAATCAAACGTCAATTTTTTAACCATTTGTGTGTCCTCCCTCAATAAATCATCCAAAGAAACTTCGAATAAATCACAAATATCGACGACCATCTGTAAATCAGGATAACTTCTTCCCGTCTCCCAACTAGAAATCGTTGAACGCGATACTTGCAATTTCTCAGCCAAAATCTCTTGTGTGAATGTTTTTTCACTTCGTAATTCCTTAATCTTCATTCCTATTTTCATTGTTGCTTCTCCTTTCAAATTCACCATACCCCTCTTGCCAGAATAAGACTAGATAACCTTCCTAACAAGGGCTATTTTGGACTGATAACATTCTACACATGTTGATAAATCAACGTTTTTAAAGATCTTTATTTTCTAGTATTGGCAAGTTTTACCACTGCTTTTTTATCTATATCACGAAACAAACACCTGAAATCCGTTCGAATAGACTCGACGAAATCCAATCTTAAAGGAACTTCTATTTTGACTTACTTTGAATTTCAATGCAACTAAGTCTCCTTTTTTATATTTTTGGTACCCTGCACCATTGATAAATGACCTCATAAAAAAAGAGCCTAACTGTTTACACTCAGTCTTTTACCGACATGTAAGCAGTTAGATTCTTAGAAATTTTAAAATCCATTTTTGAACAATGAATAGATAAGGTCAATAGAAATAGTAGTCATAATACTGACGATTGATCGATCCATCACCATTTGAAAAATCGTTCGATATTTTTTAAAAAACTAGCATTGTGGTTAATAATAATAATATAAAAATGGAGCTCTAGGACACCATAGATAACGGTGTTGCACTAAAATAGTAGATAGTTCCTATCGATAAAATAATCAATATCACTGATTTAAGAATATATCCTTTATTCATTAAAACCCCTTCAATACTTTATGAGTTTTCAAGAATAGGGAGACAAGTAGTGTCATACCACGAACAAGTAAAAATTATCTACTTTCCTATCGACTAAAGTCTCTGGAGTTTCAGTGTAAACTTATGCAGTTTAAACTTCAAAAGTAGTTAAATAGTTAACGGTGATTATCACAATGTTGTCTTTATTGCTATAAGTCCTTGTATGAGGCTCATATACGAATTGCTTTTCTGAAATATCAACTATCGGATTCATATAAATCTCCAAATATGTATTTGAACAGCAAGAAAAGTTTCGTAGATTAGACCACTATTTTCAAAATACTTGTATTCGGAATTAAAATGGATCAAGCATTAGCAGACAAACATTCGTAAAAAAATCAAGAACCGTAACACCTATCATCAATCACTCAATTGCCTTAATTGTCGCCTACCAACAAAACATCTCTCACCATTCTCAAAAATCAATTCGCGCTTCATTCGATCGATTTCACTAATACTACGTTTATTCGCAACAAAAGATTTATGTACCCGATAAAAAGAAGTGGATAATTGTTCGATTTCTTTTAAATTACCAAGAAAACTGACCCTGCTATTTTTCAAATGTAAAATCAATTTATGCGAATTCTCTGGAGCAGTCTCAATAAACATTACTTCAGCGCAGTCAACAAATCGGACTTGGTGTCCAATTTCAAAACGAATACGTTCAACCACAGACTGGTGCATCGCCAAATGATGCTTATAAGCTTGTCGTAAAGCCTCAGTTACTCGATAGTTGATTTCTTCTAATGCTTCTTTCATAAGATAATCCATTGCTTCGATTTTATATTGAAAGGTCAAGGGAACAAACTCATCATGTGTTGTGATAAAGATAATTTTCGCATAGGGATGATCATTACGAATGGCTGCCCCCAATTGAATCCCATTTATTTCAGTGTTAAGATTGATGTCTAAAAAATAGACTCCTTGTGTTTGCGGCCGTTCTTCTAAATAAGCCAAAATTTCAAACGGGTCTCCCGTACTCAAGCGCAATGTCATCTCCCAATCATTTAATCGAATAACATTTTGAACCAACTGTTCCAAATTTTCTCTTTGCACCAAGTTGTCCTCACAAATAAAAACCTCTAACATGCGTTTTCCCCTATAATCGTCAAATTTTGTATGAAGTAGTTTTGGTCAATCGTTGTTTCTAGAAAAAATTCTGTCGATTGATTCACTAGAGTTTCAACAGTAGAAAGTCCTAACCCTCGACCTTCACCTTTTGTTGAGAATCCCGACTCTTTTAATTGATAGAATGGTTCAATCATCGTTCGAGCCGTATTACGAATTAGCAAATGGATCTCCTTTTGCTTTAAAAAAAGCGCCACTTCGAGCCTTCCTTGCCCCAATTCTTCTAATTCTTCAATCGCATTATCCAGTAGAATACCAACGATACGAATGAAAGTAATCTCATTTACTTTCATTCGCCAGTTTATTTCTTCAATTTCTAAATGAACTGGAATTCCCTTTTCTTGAGCTAGTAAAATTTTTGCAGTTAATAAACTACGTAGACCTGCTTGTTCAATTTTATGTAAGTCCATTAACCGGGTGTTATCTGTATGAAGTAATTGCCTTGTAGGTTGAATCTCTTGTTCATAATAGTTTTTTAATGCAGTCACCTCGCCTGTTTCGAGATGCCCTTCCAAAGTAGTTAAAATATTCAAATAATCATGCTTAAATTGACGAATAACTTGGTTTTTCTTGTTCATTTCTTCCATATAAAGTTTCATCATCTGTTGTTCCGTTTTTTTTTCTTTTATTTCAAAAGCTAACTTTTGATTACTTGAGAAAATAAAGATGCTCAAACTAAATATTCCTATTAGTAGCATTAAAAGAGAAATAGCCAACTCAACTAATACCCCTTTTTCCATCCCAGTTGGAATTTTTAAGAGATAATGATAAAGAAGAATCGCTTGCAGACTTAATATTCCTAAGAATAAAAAATGCCCCAACCATTGTTTCAAATGTAATTGCATTTTCGACAGCACATATTTTCGAAACAACAAACTGAGACAAACACTTAGAGTGACGGTTACACCGACGTAGAACATAACTTGCCAAGCCGTCGCTTCTAGCGCTAGAAATAATAAGATATCTCTTGGATAAAATAGAAAATTATTTAATTTAAACAAACCAAAGGCCAGAACAAAATGAAACAAAGTAATTCCTATCGATTGATCCCGTCGGTTCATATAAGATAAGGACACTAAAAACACGACAAAAAAAAGTTCTGAAACAACAGGTATGATTAATTTAATTTGTAAGTAAATCACAAGGAGCAATAATAAGGTGGCCCCCAAACTGTTTTTTCTACTTTTTAATGATAGACGATCGAATACGACAAAAGCTAAAAATGGATCAATGATATTCAATGTATCAATTACGTAAAACATCTGATTCGCTTCTTTCTTATGCGATATTTTTGTTGTCATTATATCACATTCAGTTCAGCAAGTATTGCTCATTTTGATTAAAGTGACCCGTAATAACATCCTACAAATAAAAGATAAGGGACAGGAGGGAGAAGAGATTTCGTTTGGAATGCAAAATGATTCTTAAGATGGACCATTCATTTAAGATCAAGCAACAAATTTAACCGTTTAGGTATCGTTTCTGACCGTTCAGGTAATAGGGGTATCTTTACTTTTAAAAAGGCCTATACTACAAATCATCAGATTCTTGATTTGATAAGTACCTGATAATAAAAATGAAAAGAGGAATAAAAATGTTTAGTAAAAAGTTAATGGGTTCATTAGCACTAGGGGTTATGGGATGATCAATGTTTGTAGGATTACAGGGAGTCGATGCATGGACAAATTACAATATACAAACACCCGCAACATCTGCAAACAGCAAACCTAATGGAAAAGATCTTTATAACGTCGAAATGGTTTCTTATCCTGATAATGACTTCGCTGCAAAATTAATTCAAAGTGGCGAAGGTAAAGGGACTCTAACAACTATGTGGATGGAATTACAAAATTCAACAACCAATACATCAAATGGCGTAAATGTTAAACAAGGTGGTAGCGTCTACTATGCTAGTCACAAAGGGGCAGGATATACAAAATCAACTTGGCATAACATCACTGTAGAAAACAATAACTTTAATGCTAAATCATATGCAGTTTCTGGCTCTTGGAGCGCTGATAACTCGTATTAATATTTTAAAGCTCCTATATTTTAGGAGCTTTACTCTTATTTAAAGGTAGGTACTTATATGTTTACAATTGAATTAAAGAAAAATCGACACTTGCTCTACCCTTGGCTCCTTTTGTCATTTATTAGTATTATCACATTAGCTGATATTTTTTTATCTTCTAAAAGTACTTTAGGTTTATCTTTTATTGCCCAAAAAATGATACTTGCTTCCAATAGCCGTGGGCATGTTGCAGCGATTTTGTTATTTTGGGTTTTCCCGCTCTATGCCTTCTTACTATTCGCTGAACGTTTCATTAAAGAGCGCACTTCGAATGCTTTTTTAGTTGAGCAAATTCGAACCCCTAAGAAAAAAGGGCTTCTGGCAAAATGCCTCACGAATGCGAGCCTGTTAACTTCTTTTTTTGTTTTGGGTTTTCTTGTAAATTCCTTAATCGTTTTATTATTAATTCCTAAACCAACAGCCGTATTTGATCAGCGTTATGCAGAAATGCTAGAAGTTTTCACTTCTTGGGAAAAAGTAGGGACTTGGGTCTACGCCCACACGAATATTACTTATATGATTTATGTCCTTTTTGCTTGTATTATTTTTTTCCTGATGAGTCTTTTGATTGGATTGCTAGCACTTGTCTTTCCAAATCGAAAAGTTGTTTATTCTTTTGCGATGATTTATTGGTTGATTTGGTGGTTCATTCCCTATGACTTATCAATGGCTATCCAGCCCTTTACAGAGTATGGTTTGAGCTATGCAATTGTTGCTTTACTCATTTTTACGATTCCGACAATTTTAATCATTTATCTTCTAATCCGGAGGTACGCAACAAATGACTACTTATAACCGAAGACAAACACGTTTCGCTCTTTTACTGATTGGATTAATTGCGGTGATTCTTATTTACAATTTATGGAATTCCATTGCTCTCACAGCCTTTAACCCATTTTCTGAATTTGCAGACCAAAAAGACCAATTCCTCGGTTCCACTACATTGTACCTATTACTTGGAGGAGCCGTTGAAGCACGGATGCATGGTATTTTCTTTTCTATTATCTTTTCCACTGTTCTCTATATTAAAATGCGTCCATTAAAAGACAGTTGGCTTTATCGCAGCTCAAAGAAAAAGATATTATGGGATAACACACGTGCAGCAATTAATATGAGTCTAATTTTATCCTCTGTAATGGTTATTATCACAATACTTTTCACTACACTATTTTTACCAGAAGCATTGGCTTTCCCACAACGAATGCTTTTTTATTTTAGTGCACAGCTATTGATTGTTTTTTTATTTTATTTAACCCTTGCTCAAATTTTCCAAACTTTTTACGGACTCTTTTTATCATTTGGTAAGGCGATAATCGCTTCCTCTCTTTTAGGAATATTCAATTACTTTGCACCGATTACCTTGCATCTTACGTACTGGGAGCCAGTGAATGCACTCGGCGCATTGGGTATTAATATTTTCCATGAAGCGGTTTATTATTACGATTTTATCGTTACTTCAGAGATGCTCTTGACTCTCGTCACTCAAAGTTTGTATCTAATCGTCTTGATTCTAGTCTTAGAAGTCATGAAACGCCTACTCTTCCTAAGAAAGGACTTTATCTTAAATGCCAAAGAAAAGTAACCGTCTTTATTACTATAGCTTAGGTTTGATTTACCTATTTATCTTAAATATCACGCATTACGGCGAACCCGTCTTTGATCAAACAATTCAAGGTCTCCCGCTTATCCTTGCGAATCCATTATCACTGCTTTATACGTTGTTTTTTCAAATGATTTTTTATTTACTTGTTTTTGATCAAGCACGTGATAATTTTTACTTTAAACGCGTCGTCTTTTTGATTCGTCAAAAGAATCGTCAAAAGCAGTACCTAATTTGTTTATGGGATAATTTTCGAAGTATTATTAGCATGAATACACTAATGTTGGGCATTGCATCGCTGTATTTTCGTCATTTTTCAATTAAGGTCCTTCCTTTATTTATCTTACAGACTTTAGCGATTTACGGTTTTATTATTTTACAGACATTTATCGAAATAAAAATGAGTGCAACGATTTCTCTCTTGCTCATGGTTATTCTATTTGTCCTCCTAAATTCTTTTAATACGCAGTGGATGACTTATATCCACACAATTCGTTTAACCGGTAATGTTTATCTAGCAATTGGTATCACCCTAGTCGTGGATTCACTCTTAATCTTATTGACTAATCACTTTATAAAAAAACAGGAGATTCTATTATGACAATTACATTCAAACACTACACCAAAAAAATTCGCAACAAAACCATTTTAGACGATATCAACCTTGAGCTGACTCCTGGAAAAATTTATGGTCTTTATGGTGAAAATGGCAGTGGTAAAAGTATGCTACTTCGTGCAATATCTGGTTTGATTTATCCTACTTCTGGAAGCGTTGAAATTAATGATAAGGTTATTACTAAAGACATCGATTTTCCCGAAAGCCTCGGTCTCATGATTGAAAATATTAAACTACAAGAAGCCTTTAACGCGAAACTCAATCTTCAAATTTTACGCGATATTAAAAAGACAGCAACCGATGCCGATATTGATTGGGCTTTAACTGCTATTGGATTAAAAGCCGATGATCCAACAAAAGTGAAAGATTTCTCCTTAGGAATGAATCAAAAACTCGCTATCGCTCAAACCATTTTTGAAAAACCAGAAATCATCTTAATGGACGAACCAACTAACGCACTCGATTTTGCCTCGATTGAACGCTTTCGAAAACTCGTACTCGAATTAAAAGCCCCCAATCGAATCATTATCATCGCTTCACATAACCACGACGATTTATCCGTATTATCCGATACCTTCTTGGAAATGTCAGAAGGACGTTTAAGTCATCGATCGGAAGTTCGTTAAGCGTGAATAAAAAAATGCGGAATGGTGATTGTCGTCACTCATGATGAGGACATCAAAAAACGTGCAAAGCGAGTGATTCAATTATGAAAAAAGAACAAACCTTTTATTAAGCCTATTATTTGGATCGATTCTCCTCTTTCATATTGTATGGGCTGGAAATGATTTCTTAAATTAGCGTCCTTATACCAAAACTGTGCCCATACATGAGAGTAGCGAGTACTTTTTGATGGCGGATAATTATGATTTGAATGTAGCAATGCCTAGCTATCTAACCTTCACTGGGAATTTAGCGATTACAAATAAAAACGATGATTTATCCTTTATTATTTGGCCATCAATCGGCGCTACACCTGAAATCAGACTTCAAATTTTAGGTTCTGATGGTGTCATTTATTCCGTCATTCTTGATCAATCCTTAAATTATGACAGTGAGAAAAAGCCATCTGACATGTCTAAAGAACAAATTCATCAATTAATCATCGATCGTCGTACCAAAATGGACGAAAAGTACGACGATGCAAAAAAAAGCTGGAATTTGTAAATTCCAGCTTTTTTTTAATTGTATCGAACTTCTTTTAAATACAAACCTTCTGGGTGCGCCGTGGGTCCCGCTAAATCCCGATTTTTACTCGCGATTAATTCAGGAAGACAATCGACAGGCAAGCGATCATTGCCGATTTTTAATAAGGTACCGACGATAATTCGAATCATTTTATATAAAAAACCATCCCCACTAAAAGTAAAGACGAGTTCATCTCCTGCTTCATTTACCGCAAGACTTGCTTCAGTAATTGTCCGTACTTTGTCTTCGACTGAACTGCCAGACGCACAAAAAACACTAAAATCGTGGGTCCCTAGTAAATCGGGTAAGGCTTGTTGAATCTTTTCAATCTCAATCGGATAAGGAAAATAACTCGCATAATAACGACGAAAGGGACTCCGTGGTTTCCCAATGTCTACACGAAACTCGTACGTCTTGCCGACTGCTAAATAACGGGCGTGAAAGTCCTCTGCGACCTCTTCAACACTCACACAAGCTATGTCATCTGGAAAACGACTATCCAAGCCGTAGCGCATGGCTTCTAAGGGCCGCGCGTATGGAAAATCAAAATGAATCACTTGGCCAATCGCATGGACTTTGGCATCTGTTCGTCCAGAAGCATGTACTTCGACGGTTTGGTTAGCCATTTGGCTTAATGTTTTTTCTAGTTCTCCTTGAACGGTTCTTCCAGCTGATTGGCGCTGAAACCCACTAAAATTTGTGCCATCGTAAGAAATGACTGCCTTGTAGCGAACCATTGACACTTCTTCCTCTCTTAGAAAAAAGGAGCAACAACCCGACGGCTATTCTCCTTTTCATTTTTTATTTTCTTAAATAAAGCAAAGCGATCGTTACAAAGACAAAACTGCCTAAAACGAGGCTGTCTTTTAATGACCAATGTAAGACGCGATATTTCGTTCTTCCGTCGCCACCTTGGTAGCCACGTGCTTCCATGGCAGTTGCTAAATCATCGGCACGGTTAAAGCTGCTGACAAAAAGCGGAATTAACAACGGAATCACGGCTTTCATTTTTTGAACGAGATTACCTTCACCAAAGTCTACGCCTCGAGCTCGCTGCGCATTCATAATTTTTTCTGTTTCATCCATTAAGGTTGGCACAAAACGTAAAGCAATCGATAACATCAATGAAATTTCATGAACCGGAACTTTTAATGGTTTCAATGGTCTCAATAAATATTCAATCGCATCTGACAATGCCAATGGTGGCGTTGTTAAGGTCAAGAGTGTCGACATGAAAATAATGAGGACAAAACGACAGAAGATGAATATCCCGTTTTGAAGACCAAATGCTGTCAGCTGAAAGACGCCCCATTTCCAGTAGACTTCCCCGCCACCAGTAAAAAAGATTTGCAAAGCAACGGTAAATAAAATCAACCAAATCAACGGTCGGACGCCTCTTAAAAAGAAGCCAAAATCAATTTTCGATAAGGCCAAAGCGAAAAAGGTAAAAGCGCCTAATAGTACATAGCTCGCTAAGTTATTGGCTAAAAAGATAATCCCAATAAAATAAAAACTCGCAACTAGTTTTGCTCTTGGGTCCAATCGATGAATGATTGAATTCCCTGGTAAGTAGCGACCTAAAATCAGTTTATTCATCATGCGCGATTTCCCCCTTTGCGACGAGCATTTCTGCAAGTTCTTCGGCAGTTAGTGGTAAATGAGGAAAAGTCATGCCTCGTGCTACCAATTTTTGAGCAAAAGCGGTGGCAGTCGGAACGCCTAATTGTTTTGCTTGCAACCATTCGACTTCTTGAAAAACTTCCCTTGGTGTTCCTTGCTTGACCAAAGCGCCCTTCTCAAGTACATAGACATAATCCGCAAAATCGGCTACGTCATCCATTAAATGTGTCACTAAAACAATGGTAATATTATTTTCTTGGTGTAAGCGCGCAAACATTTCCATCATTTCTTTACGCCCTTGTGGATCGAGCCCTGCTGTTGGCTCATCTAGGACTAATACTTCAGGCTCCATGGCCAAGACGCCTGCAATCGCGACCCGACGCATTTGTCCACCTGACAAGTCAAAAGGCGAGCGCTCAAGATAGCTTTCATCTAAACCAACCATCTTTAATGTTTTCGCAGCTAAAACATTGGCTTCTTCTTCCGATACACCAAAGTTCTTAGGACCAAATGCAATATCACGTTCGACCGTTTCTTCAAAAAGTTGTGCTTCTGGGAATTGAAAAACAATCCCAACTTTTTTTCGAATCGATTTTAAATTTTTATTATTGGTTTCAGAAGTAATCACTCGTTCACCAATTGAAACTTGGCCACTCGTTGGTTTTAATAAGGCATTTAGGTGTTGGAGTAAGGTCGACTTCCCACTTCCTGTATGGCCAACTAGTGCAGTATAAGAACCTTCTTTGATCTGTAAATCAATGTCAAAAAGGACCCGTTGCTCAAAAGGTGAGTTTGGTTGATAGGTAAAATTTACTTGTTCAAAGCGGATGTCCATAACCACTCCACCATCCCTTCTTCTGTTAAGTAGGTATCAGGAACTTGCATGCCCTTTTCTTTCAATGATTCTTTTAGTTTTTCTGGGAAAGGTAAGTCTAAACCAAGTTCAATTAACTTTGGACCTGCCGAAAAGATTTTTTCCGGTGTGCCTTCATCAATCAATTCGCCTTGTTTCATGACTAAGACACGATTGGCATTGGCTGCTTCATCGATGTCATGGGTAATGGAAAGAACGGTCAGATTGTTTTGTTCTTTGATTTTTTTGATGGTCGCAATCACTTCTGCTCGTCCTTCCGGATCAAGCATACTCGTTGCCTCATCTAAAATAATAATATCTGGACGTAAGGCAACAACTCCTGCAATGGCAACCCGTTGCTTTTGACCGCCTGAAAGACGGGCAGGTTCTCTTGTCGCAAAAGAATCCATACGCACTTGCTTCAAAGCGTCCTCCACTCGAGTCAACATCTCTTCACGTGGGATTCCTTGATTTTCTAAACCAAAAGCGACGTCATCTTCAACGGTGGCACCCACGAATTGGTTATCAGGATTTTGAAAAACCATACCAACCATCCGACGAATCGACCAGAGGTTTTCTTCATTCAAGGTATGTTCACCAACAATGACTTCTCCAGATTCTGGTGCGAGTAGCCCGTTAATGGTCTTAGCTAACGTTGATTTTCCAGAACCATTGTGCCCGATAATGGCAATCCATTCTCCTGGAAATACGTTTAACGAGACATCGTTTAAGGCTGGACGCTCGTCATTTTTTTGATATCTAAATGTTAGATTCTCTAACTCAATAATTGGTTTCATCTCAACTCTCCTAAATCCCTTGATTTACTAAACTAACACTACCAAAGAATGTTGTATTTTTCAATTCTAAGGAAGCTTTTCATGGAAGTTTCTGTTCTTTTCATTCTCCACTAACTGTCTTGACAGGTATTCGAGGATAAAAAAAACACTTTATGATGAGTGCTCATCCCTTGGCTAAACCAAGGGATCAGCGACGAGCTAGACTCGGAAAAAAAGAATTTTTCCAACATCATAACACTCTTAAAGAAATCATCTATAAAGTGATGGTAGAAAAGTAGAAAAGTTCCCTTTTCTACTTTTCAATAAGTGTGATTTTAAACTAATTCGATAATAACCATTGGTGCAGCATCTCCGCGTCTTGGTTCTGTTTTCAAGATACGAGTGTAGCCACCTTGGCGATCTGCATAACGAGGAGCAATATCATTGAATAGCTTTTGTAAAGCTGACTCAACAACGATTTCTTCGTTTTCTTCACGCACACTTGCAACTTCATTACGAACGTAAGCAGCTGCTTGACGACGTGCGTGTAAATCACCACGTTTACCTAAAGTGATCATCTTTTCAGTTGTTGAACGAATTTCTTTCGCACGAGCCTCTGTCGTAACGATGCGTTCGTTAATGATTAAATCAGTTGTTAAATCACGCAACATCGCTTTACGTTGTGATGATGTGCGTCCTAATTTACGATAACTCACGTGGTTTCCCTCCTTCGTAGAAATTAATCGTCTTTACGTAATTCTAAACCTAGATCTTCTAATTTAGACTTCACTTCTTCAAGTGATTTACGGCCTAAGTTACGTACTTTGATCATTTCCGGCTCAGATTTATTGGTTAATTCTTGTACAGAATTAATTCCTGCACGTTTCAGACAGTTGTATGAACGTACGGATAAGTCTAATTCTTCAATCGTCATTTCTAACATTTTTTCTTTTTGTGTTTCTTCCTTTTCAACCATGATTTCAGCGTGTTTCGCTTCATCTGTCAGATTCACAAAAATATCTAAATGTTCCGTCATGATTTTTGCAGCTAAACTCATTGCGTCTAATGGCTCAATTGAACCATCTGTCCATATTTCAATTGTTAATTTATCAAAATCATCTCGGCGTCCAACACGTGTATTTTCTACTTGGTAGTTCACACGGCGAACGGGAGTGTAGATAGAATCAACTGGAAGCACGCCAATTGGCATGTCTTCTTTTTTGTTTTCGTCTGCTTGAACGTAACCACGACCCGGGCGAACAGTTAAGCGCGCGTGGAATGTAGCACCTTCAGAAACAGTACAAATATACATCTCTTTATTCAGAATTTCAACATCACTATCGACGATAATATCACCAGCAGTGACTGTTGCAGGTCCTGTAATATCGATTTCTAACGTTTTTTCTTCTTGACCATACATTTTTAATGCAAGGCCTTTAATATTCAAAATAATTTGAGCGACATCTTCTCGAACACCTTTAACAGTTGAAAATTCATGTAACACTCCATCAATTTGGATATTAGTAATGGCTGCACCTGGTAAAGAAGATAACAAAATACGACGTAGGGAATTTCCCAAAGTAGTTCCATAACCTCTTTCAAGAGGTTCTACGATGAACTTACCATAATCTTTCTCTTCATCAATTTTGGCAATTCTTGGTTTCTCGAATTCAATCATTATTATCTCTTACCCCTTTCTAAACGAAAAGTGTCTTGTTCAATGACGTGACTGTCAGACTCAAGATGAGTGGCACTCATTAAACACGACGGCGTTTTGGAGGGCGACATCCATTATGAGGAACTGGAGTTACGTCACGGATTGCAGTCACTTCTAAACCTGCTGCTTGTAATGAACGAATTGCTGCTTCACGTCCTGAACCAGGACCTTTAACAGTTACATCTACACTTCTTAATCCATGTTCCATTGCTACCTTAGTAGCTGCTTCTGCTGCCATTTGAGCGGCAAAAGGTGTTGATTTTCTACTTCCTCTGAAACCTAATGCACCAGCTGATGACCATGATAATGCATTACCATGAGTATCAGTGATCATCACGATTGTATTGTTGAATGTTGAATGGATATGTACAATACCTGTTTCAATATTCTTTTTCACGCGGCGTTTACGACTCACTTTTTTTGCTGCCATGAAGTTTTAACCTCCTTCACTTAGGATTTTATTTTTTCTTACCTGCAACCGCTGCTTTAGCCGGTCCTTTACGAGTGCGTGCGTTATTTTTCGTGTTTTGTCCACGAACAGGTAACCCACGACGGTGACGGATTCCACGGTATGAACCGATTTCCATCAAGCGTTTAATGTTTAAGTTCACTTCACGACGAAGATCCCCTTCAACTTTTAATTTGTCCATTTCAGCACGGATAGCGTCTGTTTGTTCGTTTGTTAAGTCGCGAACACGAATTTCTTCTGAGACACCAGCGTTTGCTAAAACTTTTTTCGCAGTTGTGTTCCCAACTCCATAAATGTAAGTAAGGGATACAACAACACGTTTATCACGAGGAATATCTACTCCTGCAATACGAGCCATATTCGTTACACCTCCGTTTATCCTTGACGTTGTTTGTGTTTTGGATTTGCTGGGCAAATCACCATAACTCGTCCATTACGACGAATTACTTTACAATGTTCACACATTGGTTTTACTGATGGTCTTACTTTCATGATCTTACCTCCTGTGATTTTACGGAGTACAATTATTTAAAACGATACGTGATACGGCCACGAGTTAAGTCATAGGGTGAAAGTTCTACTGTCACCTTGTCTCCAGGTAGAATTCGAATATAATGCATCCGAATTTTTCCAGAAACAGTTGCCAAAACTTGATGTCCGTTTTCTAATTCGACTTTAAACATTGCATTCGGCAAAGTATCGACGACTGTACCTTCGACTTCAATCATATCTTCTTTTGCCACGCACAGTACCTCCTTGTAGTTGTTTCGCATTTTCACACGATAAAACGGCGGAAACAAGTGCTCCCACCTTAGATTCTCAATACAGCTTTTGAATTCAATTCAAAAGTCAGACTGACACATTATAGCATAATGTGTCTTACTAAGCAAGAGTAGTTTCCTATTTGCAAGTCAGCGATTACGGGCAAATGAGATTATTCGATGATTTTTTTGACGTCTTCAAAGACAGCATCGATTTCACGATTACCATCAATAGACTGCAATAAACCCTCTTCTTTATAGTAAGCTAAAATTGGTTCACTATTTTTAATGTTAATTGCTAGACGATTCTTAACCGTCTCAGGTTTGTCATCTTCTCGTTGATAGAAATCATGGCCACCACAACGATCACAAGTTCCTTCAACCTTCGTCGGATTGAATAATTTATGATACGTCGCGCCGCATTCACGGCACATATAACGGCCAGCTAACCGATCAACAAGTGCTTCTTCAGGGACATGGATGTCAATGACTGCATCAATTTTTTTACCAAGTTCCTTAAGCATTTGAGCCAACGCTTTCGCTTGTTCCAATGTACGAGGAAAGCCATCTAATAAGAAGCCTTTCGCTGTGTCTGCTTGGGCTAAACGTTCTTTCACAATTCCGTTCGTTACTTCGTCTGGAACTAATGCGCCTTGGTCCATGTATGATTTTGCTTCCAGGCCTAAAGCCGTTTCGTTAGCGATTGCCGCACGAAACATGTCGCCTGTTGAGATGTGCGGAATCTTGTACTCAGCAATAATTTTTTCTGCTTGGGTACCTTTTCCAGCACCGGGTAATCCCATTAAAATGATGTTCATTTTAATATTTCCTCCCATTAAGTGTTTGAACGATGTTGAGGGAACCCTCAACACCTTACCAAACTTTTAATTCATGAAACCTGTATATTGACGTTTCAGCATTAAACCTTCTAACTGTTTTGCAGTTTCCAGTGCAACACCGATAACGATTAATAGACTTGTTCCACCTAAACCAATTGATTGCGGCAAGTTCCAAAGCATTTGTGCTAGGATTGGTAAGATTGCCACTAAACCTAAGTAAAGTGCCCCTACCGTACTTAATCGCATTAAAACACCTGAAACGTAATCTTCTGTTCCTTTACCTGGTCGAACACTTGGAATGTAGCTTCCTTGCTTTTGTAAGTTTTCCGCTAATTTCTCAGGGTTTACTTGAACAAAGGCATAAAAGAAAGTGAATGCAACAATTAACGCTGTATAAAAAATGGCTCCAGGGAGCGTATTATAATTAAACAGGGTTTGTGCAAATTCAAACCAAGGTTTGCCACCTTGTGATCCCGCAACTGCTTGCAAAATCGCATTTGGCGTCGTAATCATCGAACTGGCAAAGATTACTGGAATCACCCCCGCAGCATTTACTTTCAATGGAAGGTAAGAGCTAGTTGGTGCTCCGGCTACTCGTTTTGTATATTGAATCGGTAGTTTCCGTTCTGCTTGTTGGAAAAACGTGACAAAAGTTACGATTAACAACACGGCAATCACTAAAACAACCATGAATAGGGCAGATTGCCAAATTCTTGAAGCTTCAATATTAATAAAGTAGTCTTCGATTAGTCCTTTGATGTCAACTGGTAGACGCGAAATGATACCCGCAAAGATAATCATTGACACGCCATTGCCAATTCCTTTTTCAGTAATTTGTTCCCCTAACCAAGTCACAATCATTGTTCCTGTCGTCAAAATAATACCGATTAAGATAAATGTTTTCGCACTTGGATTTGGGACAAAACCATACTGTGTCCACATGTTAAATCCAGCAGTCAAGGCCATTGATTGCGCGAATCCTAAGACGAGCGTCATATAGCGTGTTGCTTGATTTAACTTGCGTCGACCGACTTCTCCTTGTTTTGACCATTCAACGAATTTCGGCACGATATCCATTTGCATCAATTGAATAATAATGGATGCTGTGATATAGGGCGAAACTCCCATGGAGAAAATAGAGAAACGTTGCATGGCACTCCCACTGACCAAATCTAACATGTTTAGAAAGGGCAAGTCGGAAATGTTTTGCAAACGAGAAGCATCAACTCCAGGAACGGTAATATGGGTTCCTAGACGAAAGATGAAAAGAATGAATACAGTAAAAAATATTTTCGAACGAATTTCTTTTACTTTAAAAGCATCCTTTAATAGTTTCAGCATTAAATCACCTCAACTGATCCACCAATAGCCACAATTGCTTCTTCGGCTGTTTTTGAAAATTTGGCTGCTTTCACAGTTAATTTTTTCGTTAATTCGCCATTTCCTAATACTTTGATGCCAGATTTTTCATCTTTAATGATTCCAGCTTCAACTAAAGTTAATGGAGTCACTTCAGTTCCATCTTCAAAGCGATTTAAAATGTCAAGGTTAACTACTGCGTATTCTTTACGGTTCACATTTGTGAATCCACGTTTTGGTAAACGCATGAACAATGGTGTTTGTCCACCTTCAAATCCTAAACGTACGCCACCACCAGAACGTGCCTTTTGACCTTTTTGTCCACGTCCAGATGTTTTACCATTCCCAGATGAAGATCCACGACCAACACGGTTACGTTCTTGGCGAGAGCCTTCTGCAGGTTTTAATTCATGAAGTTTCATGCTTTCGCACCTCCTTAGTAAAAATCGAATTGCCTTTATTGCTTACTTTACTTCTTCTACGTCCACTAGGTGAGCGACTGTGTTAATCATACCAGTGATTGCTTCATTGGTTGGTTTTACAACAGAACTGTTCACTTTTGTTAGACCTAACGCTTTAACGGTATCCTTTTGGTTTTGAGGACGTCCGATCACACTGCGTTTTAAAGTAATTTTTAATTCAGCCATGTTCTTGTCCTCCTTAACCGATTAGTTCTTCTACAGATTTACCGCGAAGTGCTGCCACTTCTTCTGCGCGTTTTAATTGTGTTAATCCATCAACAACTGCACGAACAACGTTGATTGGTGTGCTTGAACCTAGAGATTTCGTTGTGATGTCATTCACTCCAGCTAATTCTAAGACCGCACGAACGGTTCCACCAGCGGCAACCCCAGACCCCTCTACAGCAGGTTTCATTAAGACATTTCCGCCACTGTATGTTCCAATGACATCATGAGGGATTGTTGTTCCAACGATTGGCACTTCAATCAAGTTTTTCTTAGCGTTCTCAACGGCTTTGCGGATTGCTTCTGGTACTTCTTGTGCTTTACCAGTTCCAAATCCTACATGTCCATTTTTATCTCCAACGATTACTAAAGCTGCAAAACGTAAACGGCGTCCACCTTTAACAACTTTTGTTACGCGGTTAATCGCAACAACGCGGTCTTCTAATTCCAAATGTTTTGGATCGATATAAACCATGAATGGTGTTCCTCCTTCTCTTAAAATTCTAGTCCATTTTCGCGAGCGGCTGTTGCTAATGCTGCTACACGGCCATGGTAAAGGTACCCACCACGGTCAAAGACTACTTCTTTAATACCTTTTGCTGTTGCACGATCTGCGATTAATTTACCGACAGCTTGTGCTTGTTCCGTTTTGTTTGCACCTGAGATTTCTTTATCTAAGGCAGAGGCACTTGCTAGCGTCACACCCGCTACGTCATCAATAATTTGAGCGTAGATGTTTTTGTTAGAACGAAAAACGTTCAAGCGTGGGCACTCAGCAGTACCAGAAATTTTATTACGTACACGTTTATGTCTATTTTGACGTGTTTTATTTCTAGCTGGTTTTGTAATCACAATTGTCACCTCTTTTAAAATGCTAGCCTAAGCCGCGCTTCGTAAAAGCACTGTTTTACGAAGATTATTTACCAGTTTTACCTTCTTTACGGCGTACAAATTCACCAACATAGCGAATTCCTTTGCCTTTATACGGTTCTGGAGGACGAACGCCACGAATATTCGCTGCTAATTCACCTAATACTTCTTTGTCAATCCCTTTAACGATCACAGATGTTGCTGAAGGAACTTCAATTGTTGTTCCTGTAGGTGCATCGATCTCAACTGGATGAGAGTAACCAACATTCAATACAAGTTTTGTTCCTTGTAATTGTGCACGGTACCCTACCCCGATTAACTCTAAAGCTTTTTGGAACCCTTCGCTCACACCAACAACCATGTTATTGAAGTTTGCACGAGTAGTTCCATGAATTGTTTTCATGTCTTTACTATCATTTGGACGAGTGAATGTTACTTCGTTTCCTTCTACGTTCATTGTAATGTCTGAAGAGAAAGTACGAGTTAATTCTCCTTTAGGTCCTTTAACTGTAATGTCATTTCCGTTTTGTGTTACTTCAACACCTGCGGGAATCACGACTAATTTATTACCGATACGACTCACTTAGAGACACCTCCTTGTGTATGAATTTTAAATTACCAAACGTAAGCGACTACTTCGCCACCAACATTTTTCGCTCTCGCTTCTTTATCAGTGATGACACCTTCAGAAGTTGAGATGATTGCAATACCTAAACCGTTTAATACTTTTGGTACTTCGTCAGCTTTGACATATGCACGTAAGCCTGGTTTAGAAATACGTTTTAAGTTTGTGATAACACGCTCACCTGTTCTTCCATATTTAAGGAATACACGGATTACGCCTTGTTTATCATCTTCGATATATTCAACATCACGGATAAAACCTTCTTGTTTTAAGATTTCAGCGATGTCACGTTTAATTTTTGAAGCAGGTACTTCTAATACATCGTGTTTTACCATATTGGCATTACGAATGCGCGTTAGAAAATCTGCAATTGGATCTGTCATGACCATTAGATGTTTTACCTCCTTTATGCAAGTTTGCTTGTGTTTACCAGCTTGCTTTCTTCACGCCGGGAATTTGTCCTTTGTAGGCAAGTTCGCGGAAGCAAATACGGCAAAGCTTAAATTTACGATAAACTGAATGTGGACGTCCACAACGTTCGCAACGTGAATTTTGTTGTGTTGAGAATTTTGCAGGACGATTGTGCTTAGCAATCATTGACTTCTTAGCCACGTAGTTCGCCTCCTTTTTTTATTTTTGGAATGGCATGCCTAATTGTGTTAACAATTCACGAGATTCTTCATCTGTGTTGGCAGTCGTTACAATAACAATATCCATCCCACGTACTTTATCTACTAAATCGTAATCAACTTCTGGGAAGATTAATTGTTCTTTCACACCTAAAGTGTAGTTTCCACGTCCGTCGAAAGCTTTTTTGCTTACGCCATGGAAGTCACGTACACGAGGTAAAGCAACTGTTACTAATTTATCTAAAAATTCGTACATTCTTTCCCCACGTAAAGTAACTTTTGCACCGATTGGCATCCCATCACGTAAACGGAATCCAGCAATCGATTTTTTCGCTTTTGTAATTAAAGGTTTTTGACCTGTAATAATTTGTAATTCTTCAACAGCTTTGTCTAATGCTTTCGCGTTAGATACTGCTTCACCAACACCCATGTTGACAACAATCTTCTCAACTTTTGGTGCTTGCATGACTGATTTGTATTCGAATTTCTCAACTAATGTTGGGACAACTTCTTTATTATATTTTTCTTTAAGGCGGTTCATTACAATAAGCCCCTCCTTCCTTAATTTAGATTATTTATCAATAACTGCTCCGGATTTCTTAGAAACGCGGACTTTTTTACCATCGACTTCTTTGTAGCCTACACGTGTTGCTTCGCCAGTAGAAGGATCAATCACCATTACATTAGAAACATGAATGGGTGCCTCCATTTCAACGATGCCACCTTGTGGGGCTGCTTGAGAAGGTTTTTGGTGTTTTTTCACGATGTTTACACCTTCGACAACAACTTTCTCTTGCTTAGGTAACGTTGCTAGAACGATTGCCTCTTTGTTCTTGTCTTTTCCAGTGATAACTTTAACTTTATCGCCTTTTTTAACAAACATTATTGTTTCGCACCTCCTTTGATAATGAGTAAGAATTATAAGACTTCTGGTGCTAGTGAAACGATCTTCATGAAGTTGTTTTCGCGTAATTCACGAGCAACTGGGCCAAAGATACGCGTTCCACGAGGGCTCTTATCATCACGGATAATTACCGCAGCATTTTCGTCGAATTTAATATATGAACCATCTGTACGGCGTGCGCCTGATTTAGTACGAACGATGACAGCTTTTACGATTTCACCTTTTTTGACAACCCCACCTGGCGTTGCTTGTTTGACAGTAGCAACGATTACGTCACCAATGTTAGCAGTTTTACGGCCTGAGCCACCAAGGACTTTGATCGTTAAGATTTCACGAGCGCCTGAGTTATCTGCGACTTTTAAACGACTTTCTTGTTGGATCACGATGTGTATCCTCCTTTCAGATTTTGCAATTCAATCTATATAGGAAAACCTCGTGTGATTATTAAATAATCACTGCTTTTTCAATGATTTCTACTAGACGGAAACGCTTTGTAGCTGATAATGGACGAGTTTCCATAATTTTCACGATATCACCGATTTTTGCTTCGTTGTTCTCATCGTGAGCTTTGTATTTCTTAGAGTATTTCATTTGTTTACCATAAGTTTTGTGGTTACGTTTTGTCTCTACAACAACTGTAATTGTTTTGTCCATTTTGTCGGACTCTACACGACCTTGATAAACTTTGCGTTGATTTCTTTCCTCAGTCATACGCTAAACGGCCTCCTTCCAAATATTACTTTACTTGTTCACGCAATACTGTTTTAATGCGTGCAATCGATTTACGTACTTCTTTAATACGTGCAGTGTTTTCTAATTGTCCGGTTGCTAATTGGAATCGTAAGTTAAACAATTCTTCTTTTAATTGTTTTTCTTGCTCTAGCATTTCGGCAGTGGTTAATTCTCTGATTTCTTTAACCTTCATTCGATTCACCACCCATTTCTTCACGTTTTACAATCTTTGTTTTGATTGGTAATTTGTGTGATGCAAGACGTAATGCTTCACGCGCTACTTCTTCAGGTACACCCGCAACTTCAAACATGATTTTTCCACGTTTTACTGGAGATACCCATCCTTCTGGAGCCCCTTTACCTTTACCCATACGAACGCCGATTGCTTTACTTGTATATGATTTATGAGGGAAAATTTTGATCCATACTTTCCCACCACGTTTCATGTAACGAGTCATAGCGATACGAGATGCTTCGATCTGGCGGTTTGTGATCCAGTGTGATTCTACAGCTTGTAAGCCGTATTCACCAAATGATACTTCTTTTCCACCTTTAGCTTCTCCACGCATTTTACCACGGAATTCACGACGGTGTTTAACACGTTTAGGTACTAACATGCTTATTTCCCTCCTTTCTCAGTGTTTTTTTTAGTTGGAAGAATTTCTCCACGATAAATCCACACTTTAACTCCTAGTTTACCGTATGTTGTATCTGCTTCTTCCCATGCATAATCAATGTCTGCACGTAATGTATGTAACGGAACTGTTCCTTCAGAATATCCTTCGCTACGAGCAATATCTGCACCGTTTAAACGACCGGATACTTGTGTTTTAATTCCTTGAGCGCCTGCGCGCATTGTGCGTTGGATTGCTTGTTTTTGAGCACGACGGAAAGCAACACGGTTTTCTAATTGACGTGCGATTCCTTCACCAACTAATTTTGCATCTAAATCTGGTTTTTTGATTTCTACGATGTTGATGTGTACTTTCTTACCAGTTAATTTGTTTAATTGAGTTCTTAGGCTTTCAACTTCAGAACCACCTTTACCGATAACCATACCTGGTCGAGCTGTATGAATGGATACGTTCACGCGGTTAGCGGCACGTTCGATTTCTACAGTTGACACTGCGGCATCAGCAAGTTTTGTTGCAATGTATTTACGAATTTTCAAATCTTCGTGTAAAAAGTCTGCATAGTCTTTCTCAGCATACCATTTCGCATCCCAGTCACGGATGATGCCTACACGCATTCCAATTGGATGTATTTTTTGACCCACTGAATGTCCCTCCTTATTTTTCTGATACGACAACCGTCACATGACTTGTGCGTTTGTTGATTGGAGAAGCCGAGCCTTTTGCACGTGGACGGAAACGTTTCATCGTTGGTCCTTCGTTCACAAAAGCTTCAGATACTACCAGGTTTTCAACATCTAAGTCGAAGTTGTTTTCTGCGTTAGCTACTGCGGACATCAAAACTTTTTCGATGATTCCAGCAGCTTTGTTTGGTGTAAATTTTAAGATTGCAATTGCTTCTGCAACGCTTTTCCCTCTAACTAAATCAATGACAAGGCGTGATTTGCGAGGAGAAACGCGAACTGTTTTAGCAGTTGCTTTCGCTGATGTAATTTGTTCTGCCATCTGTATATCCTCCCCTCAGATTAACGTCTTGTTTTCTTATCGTCAGCAACGTGTCCGCGATAAGTTCTTGTTGGTGCAAATTCACCTAATTTATGTCCTACCATATCTTCTTGGATGTAAACAGGTACGTGTTTACGTCCATCATAGACAGCGATGGTGAAACCGATAAAACTTGGGAAGATTGTTGAACGACGTGACCAAGTTTTAATTACTTTTTTCTTTTCAACGCCCGCTTGTGCGTCGACCTTTTTCATTAAATGAGCATCAACGAAAGGCCCTTTTTTTAGACTACGACCCATGGTGAACCTCCTCTCAAAATGTGCAACACATGGTTAGTGTAATTATTTTTCATTACGACGACGAACGATATGTTTGTCTGATTGAGCTTTCTTATTACGAGTTTTGTAACCAATAGCTGGTTTGCCCCATGGTGATAATGGTGCTTTAAGCCCGATTGGCGCTTTCCCTTCACCACCACCGTGTGGGTGATCGTTCGGGTTCATTACGCTACCGCGAACAGTTGGGCGCTTACGCATCCAGCGCGAACGGCCAGCTTTACCAATATTGATTAATTCGTGTTGTTCGTTACCAACTGAACCGATTGTTGCACGGCAAGTTGCTAAGATCATACGAACCTCGCCTGAGTTTAGACGGATTAAAACGTATTTGCCTTCTTTACCAAGTACTTGTGCACTTGTTCCAGCTGAACGAATTAATTGTCCACCTTTTCCAGGTTTTAATTCGATGTTGTGAACGACCGTACCAACTGGAATGTTTGCTAGTGGTAACGCGTTCCCTACTTTAATATCTGCTTCTGGTCCAGAAACAAGACGCATACCTACTTCTAATCCTTTCGGTGCTAGAATGTATGCTTTTACTCCATCCTCGTAATGTACTAACGCGATGTTAGCAGAACGGTTTGGATCATATTCAATCGTTTTAACAAGTGCAACAACGTTATCTTTGTTACGCTTGAAGTCGATGATACGGTATTGACGTTTGTGTCCGCCACCATGATGGCGTACAGTAATGCGTCCCTTGTTGTTACGACCGGCATGGTTTTTTAATGGTGATAATAATGATTTCTCTGGAGTTGCTGTAGTAATTTCAGCAAAGTCAGAAGCTGTCATATTACGGCGACCATTTGTGGTAGCTTTATACTTTTTGATTGCCACGTCATTTTCCCTCCTATGTTAATAAGATTACGACTCAGGGATTACTCCGCTGAGAATAATTCGATTGCTTTTGAATCTTCAGTTAATGTCACAATCGCTTTGCGACGTTTGTTTGTATATCCTGCATATTTTCCTACACGTTTAAATTTCGGACGTACGTTAATTACGTTTACGTCTTTCACTTTCACATCAAAAGCAGCTTCTACAGCTTGTTTCACTAAAACTTTGTTTGCGCGCGTATCAACGTCAAAAGTATACTTTTTCTCGTCCATCGCTAGCATTGATTTCTCAGTGATTACTGGGCGTTTGATTACGTCTAATAAGTTCATTATGCAAGCACCTCCTCAATTTGAGTAAGAGCAGTTTGTGTTGCTAATACTTTATCGTTTGCTACGATATCTAAAACAGTTACGTTGTTCGATGCAATCACAGAAACGTTTGGTAAGTTACGAGCAGACAATGCTGCAAAATCGTTACCTTCTTCTAATACAACTAATACTTTCTTATCAATTGATAAGTTTGCAAGTACTTGTTTGAATTCTTGTGTTTTTGGTGCGTCAAAGTTTAATGCATCAACGACAACCAAGTTATTTTCAGCAACCAGTCCTGATAAAACAGATTTAATTGCTAAGCGACGAACTTTTTTAGGAAGTTTGTAGCTGTATGAACGAGGTGTTGGTCCAAAGACAACTCCTCCTCCACGCCATTGTGGTGAACGAATTGAACCTTGACGCGCACGTCCAGTTCCTTTTTGTCTCCACGGTTTACGACCACCGCCACGAACTGCACTACGGTTTTTAACCGCGTGTGTTCCTTGTCTTAATGAAGCACGTTGCATGATGATTGCATCGTAGACAACTGATTCATTCGGTTCGATTCCGAAGATTTCTTCGTTTAAAGTAATTTCGCCAATTTGGCTTCCATCTTGTTTAAATAATGCTACATTCGGCATTCCTTAGTTCCTCCTTTCTTCCTATCTAATTTATTTAGCTTTCACAGCTGATTTAATAGTAATCAATGATTTTTTCGCTCCAGGAACGTTACCTTTGATCATAATTGCGTTACGTTCTAAGTCAACACGTACAATTTCCAAGTTTTGGATAGTGATACGGTCGCCACCCATACGGCCAGCAAGTTTTTTCCCTTTGAACACACGGTTCGCAGCAACTGCTCCCATTGAACCAGGACGACGGTGGTAACGAGATCCGTGAGACATTGGTCCACGCGCTTGGCCATGACGTTTAATAACGCCTTGGAATCCTTTACCTTTTGAAGTTCCTGTAACATCAACGATATCGCCTGCTGAGAATACGTCAACTTTAATTTCTGATCCTACTTCTAAGCCCTCTAGCTCAACATTCTTGAATTCGCGAATGAAGCGCTTAGGAGCCGTGTTTGCTTTTGAAACATGACCTTTCGCAGGTTTGTTACTTAAAACCTCACGTTTATCTTGGTAACCAACTTGTACAGCTTCGTAACCATCTGTTGCTACAGTTTTTAATTGTAAGACAACGTTTGGTGTTGCTTCGATTACTGTTACTGGAATTAATTCACCAGATTCCGTAAAGATTTGAGTCATTCCCACTTTTTTCCCTAAGATTCCTTTGGTCATGATTACACCTCCACTTTACTAATTATAATTTGATTTCAATGTTCACACCTGATGGTAAGTCTAGCTTCATTAAAGCATCAACTGTTTTCGGTGTTGGGTTCACAATGTCGATTAGACGTTTGTGTGTACGCATTTCGAATTGCTCGCGTGAATCTTTGTATTTATGTGTCGCACGGATAACAGTGTATAGACTACGCTCTGTTGGTAATGGAATTGGACCAGACACGCTAGCACCAGTTCTTTTTGCAGTTTCTACAATTTTGTCCGCTGATTGATCTAAAATACGGTGTTCATACGCTTTTAAACGGATACGAATTTTTTGTTTTGCCATTATTTTCCCTCCTCGCCTCTTTCATAAGTAGACATAGCTCCACGAAAATTTTTCCGTCACGCTCGTCCATGGCAAAGCGTCCGGGCGTGTCGCAACCTCTCGTTTCCTAGCCGGTAAAAAAATCTTTTTACCAGTGCGTTCACTACTTGATGTAAACAGCACCTGTATGATTATATTATGAATGAAAGATAATAGCAAGCTTTTTCACTGCTTTTTTTCAAAAAATAGCAAGTTTCTTTCAGTTTATTCTTTTTCTAGTACACAATCCAAGAAAAATGCGTGCATTCAGTCTTTTGAAAAACCTTTCACGCATTTTTGATCCCTTTAATCTGACAAACCACGCTGGAAGATCCGTTGCAGCGGAAAATAGATCAAGGCGACTAGGAACATCGTCGATAAGACATTAATGATGCTCGCCGGAAGCTTCAACGCCGCGCCAGCAAAAGCATTCCCCCAATCACTCCCTAATATCCATAACATCACGGTATTTTTCAACTGTGTCATCAGCAGTTTAGCAATCCCTGTCACCCCACCGATTACCAATAATTGCCAGATTTTGGTGGGCTGCTTTTTAAATAGAAGAAAGGCACCATAAGCAAAGCCTCCCACAATAAAACTTTCAACTAAAAAATAAGGAGCCTCGGTCACGTAGCCATTTAACACATCAAAAAGCAGAAACCCAAGCCCACCCGCTAACGCTCCTTTACGATAGCCTAGCAATAAGACTGCTAGTAGTAAGACTGCGTTGCCCAAATGGATAAACGCACCGGTTGGCATCGGGATTTTTATCATCGTTCCAATGACGGTTAAAGCCGCAAACAAGGCAACATCGATGGTTTTCTTTATAGCGGATTCCTTTCTCATCTAGTGAACCTCCTTCATTCGTTCTTGCGCATGATTGTATGCTCCATGCCAAACGTGACCAACATGCGCGTTAAAGGCGACTCCTTGCTGAATCGCCGCAGCGACGAAAGTTTTTGCTTGGACAATCGACTCGAAGACGGTTTGCCCATTCGCAAGTCCCGCCGTGATAGCAGCTGAGAACGTGCAGCCGGCACCATGATTAAAGGTCGTTGAAAACAATGGACCTTCTATATATTCAAATGTCCGCCCGTCATAAAAAAGATCGAGAGCGATGTTCCCATAAGAAAATCGAGCGCCACCTTTGATGACAACATTTTTCGCTCCTTGTTGGTAAATGACACGTGCTGCTTCTTTCAGCATTTCTAAATTCCTTAAGTCTCCAATTTCAGACAAGATGCCCGCTTCGACTAAATTAGGTGTGACGATTAACGCTTGTGGAATCAAGTCACGTTTTAAACCGACCACACTTTCAGGTTGTAAAATTTGAGCCGTTCCTTTACATGCAATAACTGGATCAACGACAAGCTTGGTCATTTGTTGCTTTTCAATCCACTGACTTGCTCGTTGAATATTTCTTTCATTTCCTAACATCCCTGTTTTTAACGCATCGATGGGTTGTCCTGCAAAAGCAGAAACCAGTTGTTTTTCTACTAATTCTTCAGAAAGACTTGTTACTTCATGACTCCAACCTTGTTTTGGATCCATTGTTACAATGGCTGTTAGACTTGAAATACCAAAAACACCATATTCTTGAAACGTTTTTAAATCTGCTTGAATACCGGCACCACCGGTTGAATCCGAACCTGCAATGGTTAATGCTCGCTTCATGTGATCCCCCCTTTCTCTTTCATACGAGTATACATGAGAGAAAACTTGACGAAAACAGCCAATTGGACTATTTTAATACCATCCACTTTAAATAAAAGGAGCGAGTCGCATGTGGCAACCAAATAAAGAAAAAAAAGAACCACTATACCAACAAATTATGACGCATTTGATTCAACAAATCCAAATGGGCGAGCTAACTCCTGGCGAATCACTGCTTGCTGAACGGAAGTTAGCCGAACGCTATCAAGTCAACCGCTCGACAGTTGTGCGTGCACTAGAAGAGTTAGCGAGCCTTGGTTGGTTACTTCGCATCCACGGTAGCGGAACAATCATTGCTGAACGACATCCCGAACACTCCCCCATACCAAGCCCTTTCATTCGTTTACTTGGTCGTTCTCACTTCCAAGAAGATACCTACACGACAGCGATCAAAGAGCAATTAACGGACGAAAAAACTCTCGACGGCTTTACTGGAGACTTACCCCTTGAATTAATTCCTGATTTTCATTTCCCATCGATTTCATGGGAAAAACTCATTCTTGAAGAAAAAAAGAAAACAGCCGTTGGCTATGAACCTTTAAAAACTTTCATCCAACAAAAATTAGCGACAGAAATGCAGCAACCTCAGACAAATCAAAAAGTATTGATTACATCCGGTTCGACTCAAGGATTGATCTTACTACTTCAAAATCTTTTACAACAAGGCGACGTTTTAGCAACTGAAGAAAATTCTTTTTTATTTTCATTACCGATTTTCGCCCCTTTAGGTATCCGATGCATCGGTATCAAACAAGACCACCTAGGCATCGATTGCCAAGAACTCGAAAAAAAGATTTTACAGGGAAGAATTCGGGCGCTCTACCTCAATCCCAATTACCAAAATCCAACAAGTCTGACCATGTCTTTACAACGTAGACAAGAGATTCTTGCTTTGTGCCAAAAATACGCCATCCCGATCATCGAGGATGATATTTTCGCTGATTTAAACACTCAAATGCGTGCACCTTCATTGAAAGAACTTGCTCCTGAGCAGGTGATTTATCTAGGTTCTTTCTCAAAACTATTCAGTTCTCGAATTAAGATTGGATGGATTTATGCGAGTCCACAACTGATTAATCAACTAACTTTAACCAAACTTCAAACCGAACAAGAAACCGAACTTTTTCCACAGTTATTAGCAACCAGCGCATTGACCGCTCCTGACTACCAAAAGAAACATCAGCAATTACTAGAAGAACTAAAAAAACGCCAACAAACATTTGAACAAGGATTTCAAGCATTCGCGGCAGATTGGCATTGCCTGCCTATTCAAGGAGGATTGTATTATTGGATTACTTGGAAACACGGGAATTTAAAACGTAAAGATTGGGACTTATTCTTAGAAGAAAAGGTTGCAATTGCCCCCTCTTTTTTATTCGGGCAAACAACAAATCACTTTCGATTGAATTACACCCGCTTAAACGAAACGGATCAGGCTTGTTTTTTCGAAAAACTTCAGCGAATCACAAAAAAAATCAAACAAAAAAAACGAGAGAAAGGGTTTTAAACCTTCTCTCGCTTTTCATTTTAGCGACTATTATTTTTTAATAGTAGTTACAACGCCTGAACCAACAGTACGTCCGCCTTCACGGATTGAGAAGCGAGTTCCTTCTTCAATAGCGATTGGGTGGATTAAGTCAACGTCGATTGTTACGTTATCGCCAGGCATTACCATTTCAGTACCTTCTTGTAAGTGAACAACGCCAGTTACGTCAGTTGTTCGGAAGTAGAATTGTGGGCGGTAGTTAGTGAAGAATGGTGTATGACGTCCACCCTCTTCTTTACTTAATACGTAAACTTCAGCTACGAATTGAGTATGTGGAGTGATTGATCCTGGTTTAGATAATACTTGTCCACGTTGGATGTCTTCACGAGCAACCCCACGTAATAAAGCACCGATGTTATCGCCTGCTTCAGCGTAATCTAATAATTTACGGAACATTTCTACTCCTGTTACCGTAGTGTTTTTCGTTTCTTCGTCGATACCAACGATTTCAACTACGTCTCCAACGCGAACTTCTCCACGCTCAACACGTCCTGTAGCAACTGTTCCACGACCAGTGATTGAGAATACGTCCTCAACTGGCATCATGAATGGTTTGTCAGTATCACGTACTGGTGTTGGGATGTACTCGTCAACAGCAGCCATTAATTCGAAGATTTTCTCTTCGTATACTGGGTCGCCTTCTAAAGCACGTAAAGCAGAACCTGCAACAACTGGAGTGTCATCGCCTGGGAAATCGTAGTCTGATAATAAGTCACGAACTTCCATTTCTACTAATTCTAATAATTCTTCATCATCAACCATATCCATTTTGTTTAAGAATACAACGATGTATGGAACACCTACGTTACGAGATAATAAGATATGCTCGCGAGTTTGAGGCATTGGACCATCAGCAGCAGATACTACTAAGATCGCACCGTCCATTTGAGCAGCACCAGTGATCATGTTTTTAACATAGTCCGCGTGCCCTGGGCAGTCCACGTGAGCGTAGTGACGAGTTTCTGTTTCGTACTCTACGTGTGAAGTTGAAATTGTGATTCCACGTTCGCGCTCTTCTGGAGCACCATCGATTGCAGCGTATGCAGAAGCTTCAGCCCAACCTTTTTTAGATAATACAGTTGTGATTGCAGCTGTTAAAGTAGTTTTACCATGGTCAACGTGTCCGATAGTACCGATGTTCACATGGGGTTTAGAACGGTCAAATTTTTCTTTTGCCATTTTAAATGTTCCTCCTAAAAAGTTATAATTTTATTTTTATTCTGATAGGTAAGCAACCTTTTCAAAAAAGATTGCTTGCCCATATCATCGCTAACATTGTACACGAAATTCAACAAAAAACATAGCCATTTGCCAAATTTCATCGATCAAAAAGATTACTCAGCAGAACTTCCGCCATTTTTCTTAATGATTTCTTCTTGAATTGATTTTGGTACGTCTTCATAGTGATCAAAGACCATCATGAATGTTCCACGTCCTTGTGTTGAAGAACGTAGCGTTGTTGCGTAACCAAACATTTCTGATAATGGCACGATTGCATTTACAATTTGTGCATTACCATGCGCTTCCATACCTTCTACGCGTCCACGACGAGCAGTAACGTGTCCCATAATATCTCCTAAGTTATCTTCAGGAGCAGTGATTGTTACTTTCATCATTGGTTCAAGAATAGATGGTTTCGCTTTTTTCGCCGCTGCACGTAGCGCTAATGAAGCAGCTACACGGAATGCCGTTTCACTTGAATCGACATCATGGTAAGAACCATCGTAAAGTTTTGCTTTAATATCAACTAATGGGTAACCAGCTAAGACACCGTTAGCCATTGAGTCAACTAACCCTTTTTCAACTGCTGGGATGTATTCACGAGGAACCACACCACCGACAATCGCGTTTTCAAATTCAAAGCCAGCTCCTTCTTCGTTCGGAGTGAATTCGATCCATACGTGACCGTATTGACCTTTACCACCTGATTGACGAACGAATTTCCCTTCAACATCTGCTGGAGCGCGGAATGTTTCACGGTAAGATACTTGAGGCGCACCAACGTTTGCCTCAACTTTGAATTCACGGCGCATACGGTCAACTAACACGTCTAAGTGAAGCTCACCCATACCTGCGATCACTGTTTCACCCGTTTCAGCGTTTGAAGTTACGCGGAATGACGGATCTTCTTCCGCAAGTTTTTGTAAGGCCACACCCATTTTATCTTGGTCTGCTTTTGATTTTGGTTCAACCGCAACTTCGATAACTGGATCAGGGAATTCAATTGATTCTAAGATAACAGGATTTTTTTCGTCACATAAAGTGTCTCCTGTTGTTGTATCTTTCAAACCAACTGCTGCAGCGATATCTCCAGAATAAACCTCTTGGATTTCTTCACGAGAGTTCGCATGCATTTGTAAGATACGACCAACACGTTCGCGTTTGCCTTTTGAAGCATTCAATACGTATGAACCTGAGCTTAATACGCCAGAATATACACGGAAGAAAGTTAAACGACCAACGAACGGATCTGTCATTACTTTAAATGCTAGAGAAGAAAACGGTGCTTCATCAGATGATTCACGTTCTGTTTCTTCGTCTGTTTTCGGGTTAATCCCTTTAATTGAAGGAACATCAATCGGTGATGGCAAGTAATCAATTACTGCATCAAGTAACAATTGAACCCCTTTATTTTTGAAGGCTGTTCCACATAATACTGGGAAGAACTCAACCGTTAATGTTGCGTTACGAATCGCTGCTTTCAATTCATCCTCTTCGATTTCTTCTCCGTCTAGGAATTTCATCATTAAGTCTTCATCAAAATCTGCGACCGCTTCGATTAATTTTTCACGGTATTCTTGTGCTTGTTCTAAATATTCTGCTGGAATTTCTTCTTCGCGAATATCTGTCCCCATATCATTTGTATAGATTTCAGCTTTCATTTTTACCAAGTCGATGATACCTGTGAAGGTATCTTCTGCACCGATTGGTAATTGAATTGGATGTGCATTTGCTTGTAAGCGATCATGCAAAGTTGAAACAGAATATAAGAAGTCTGCCCCTGTTTTATCCATTTTGTTACAGAATACTGCACGTGGTACTTTATAGTCTGTCGCTTGACGCCAAACTGTTTCTGTTTGTGGTTCTACACCTGATTGTGAGTCCAAAACAGTTACTGCTCCGTCAAGTACACGTAATGAACGTTGAACTTCAATTGTGAAGTCCACGTGTCCTGGAGTATCAATGATGTTTACGCGGTTACCTTTCCATTGAGCTGTTGTAGCAGCTGATGTAATTGTAATTCCACGTTCTTGTTCCTGCTCCATCCAGTCCATTTGTGAAGCCCCTTCATGGGTTTCGCCAAGTTTGTGGATTTTACCAGTGTAATACAAGATACGCTCTGTTGTTGTTGTTTTACCAGCATCAACGTGGGCCATGATACCAATGTTACGAGTGTTTTCTAAAGAAAATTCTCTTGTCATACTAGGTTTGTTCTCCTCTCAAATTCTTACTTTGAAGCTAAGGTTGCAATATACCTTCCACTAAATAAAGTAGGGAGGATCTTACCAACGATAGTGAGCAAACGCACGGTTCGCTTCTGCCATTTTATGAACGTCTTCACGTTTTTTCACAGAAGCACCAGTATTATTCGCTGCATCCATGATTTCTTTTGCTAAACGTTCTTCCATTGTGTGCTCTCCACGCAGACGTGCGTAGTTGGCTACCCAACGAAGGCCTAAAGTTGTACGACGTTCAGGGCGAACTTCAACTGGTACTTGATAGTTAGAACCCCCAACACGACGAGCTTTTACTTCTAAGACAGGCATAACGTTCTTCATTGCTTGTTCGAAAACTTCCAATGGATCGTTACCTGTTGTTTCTTTAATAATGTCAAATGAGTTGTAGATAATGTTTGCAGCAACTCCACGTTTTCCATCAATCATGATACGGTTGATTAAACGAGTGACTACTTTTGAGTTATAAATCGGATCTGGTAAAACGTCACGTTTTGCAACTGGTCCTTTACGAGGCATCCATAACTCCTCCTTTACGAAAATATTTTTTTGTTCGATTATTTACGAATGAAATGATTTGCTTATTTTGCCGCTTTCGGGCGTTTTGTTCCATATTTAGAACGAGATTGTTTACGATCGTTTACACCAGCTGTATCTAGTGCACCACGAACAACGTGATAACGTACCCCTGGTAAGTCTTTTACACGTCCTCCGCGTAATAAGACAACACTGTGTTCTTGTAAGTTGTGGCCAATCCCTGGGATATAAGCTGTCACTTCAATTAAGTTAGATAAACGAACACGAGCATATTTACGTAACGCCGAGTTAGGTTTCTTAGGTGTCATTGTTCCCACACGAGTTGCAACCCCACGTTTTTGAGGTGAGTTCACATTTGTGTGTGTTTTCTTGAAACTGTTATATCCTTTGTTCAATGCAGGTGAATTTGATTTTTCAACCTGAGATTTACGAGGTTTACGTACTAATTGGTTAATTGTAGGCATTCCTTGTATTCCTCCTTCCTTAATCCGCTTTTATAGTCCCACACATCCAGGTGGTTCTTTTTATGCGATAAAAAATAATGCAATGTTTTGCATTTTTTGTCTGATTGTACTTTCAACAGTCAGCATGTCTAAAAAAGACCTGTATATAAGCACCTTCGAAATCATATCACGATAAAACCATCGTGTCAACCGCTAACATCTATTTTTTTTATTTTTATGGATTCTCGCTAGGCTTTTTTTCAAAACCCTTATATAATGAAGAAGATTCAGAATATGCAAAGGTGGGAATACGATTGAATTTAAAAGAAATGGTTGGAATAAAAGCAGCAAGCTACATTAAAGATGGAATGACCGTTGGACTTGGCACCGGTTCGACAGCCTATTATATGATTGAAGAACTCGGTCGTCGAGTAAAAGAAGAAGGACTAAAGATTGTAGGTGTACCAACTTCATACGCTTCACAACAACAAGCAGCCGCACTTGGCATCCCAGTGAAAACAATTGATGAAGTCAACCATGTCGACCTCACAATTGATGGCGCAGATGAAATTAGCGCGGACTTCCACGGCATTAAAGGAGGCGGAGCGGCCTTACTGTTTGAAAAAGTCGTTGCAACATATTCAAAAGAAATCATCTGGATTGTTGATGAGTCAAAAATGGTGCCTCAATTAGGGAAATTCCCCCTTCCAGTCGAAGTCATCCCCTATGGACAAGAGCAGCTCTTTCGTTTGTTCCAAGAAAAAGGGTACCAACCTGCTTTTCGAATGGCATCCGACGATACCTTGAAAAAAACCGATTCGGGTCACTCAATTATCGATTTACATTTAGACAAAATTGAAAACCCGATTGCTTTAGCCAAAGAACTTGATACACTTGTTGGCGTCGTAGAGCATGGTCTTTTCCTATCCATGGTAAATAAAGTCATTATCGGAAAAGAAAGTGGCCCAGAAGTGATCGATAATATTCGTTAAAAAACAATCCAAGCAGTGATGACTTTTTAGTCGCGCTGCTTGGATTGTTTTTAAATACACGTGCCCTTCTTTCCTCTCTTCAAATTTTTATTGTTCGCCCCACTTTTAATGGCATTTTTTCTTTTTTAGGTGTAAGGTTATAGGTGAAAGCAGATTCATAAAAAGAAGCTTGAGGAGGAATTTTCTATGCCAAAATTAGTCTTTGTCCGTCATGGTTTAAGCGAGTGGAACAAACTGGATTTATTCACCGGTTGGACCGATGTCGATTTAGCACCCGAAGGAGTCGAAGAAGCGATTGCGGGTGGTAGAAAAATTAAAGAAGCGAACATTGAATTCGATATTGCTTACACTTCCGTTTTAACCCGTGCCATTCGAACCTGTAATTTCATTTTAGAAGAAAGCAACCAACTCTGGGTCCCACAAATTAAGACTTGGCGCTTGAATGAACGCCATTATGGCGCACTACAAGGCTTAAACAAACAAGCGACGCGAGAGAAGTACGGGGATGAACAAGTTCACATCTGGCGTCGTTCATATGACGTCTTGCCTCCAATGTCAGAAGAAAAACCTGATCGACGATACCACTTCCTTGATCCAAACGACGTCCCTCGAGGAGAAAACTTGAAAGTAACGCTTGAACGTGCATTGCCATTTTGGCAAGATGAAATCGCTCCTGCCTTACTCGATCAAAAGACAGTCCTAGTTGCGGCTCACGGAAACTCCTTACGGGCTCTTGCCAAACATATCGAGGGAATCTCCGATGCAGACATTATGGATTTAGAAATCCCAACCGGCCAACCGCTTGTTTATGAGTTGAATGATGATTTAACGGTCAATAAAAAATATTACTTGTAACCTATCGAGGTGCTTCGAGCACACAGAAGCCCTTTAACGTAAAAACAGGAAGAAAGACCAAGGTGAATTGCCCCCTGTCAAGTAGACAGTATTAAAAACAAAAAACAATCTTTTAGTTTAACGCAATCTTTTATCCTGAGATTGCGTTTTTTATGCTGCTAATTTTCGGTATTCATTGGGTGAGTAACTA
>NZ_JBTXLU010000010.1:0-120271 GCF_054871745.1 Enterococcus sp. LJL98
ACCGAAGTTCGATGAAAAAGAAGCGTTCGACTTGCATGTATTAGGCACGCCGCCAGCGTTCGTCCTGAGCCAGGATCAAACTCTCATTAAAAAAGTTGAAACAATCTTTCGATTGTTAAGCTCAAAAATTTTGCTAGCTTAATTGCTTGCTTGTTGTGTTTGTTTCTATTAATAGAAACATCCTACACTTTGGTTCGTTTGCTTGCTTTGTTCAGTTTTCAAAGGTCTACGTTATTTTGTCGCTTGTTGTTTTAGCAACTCTTATATCATATCAGTGCAACAACTAATTGTCAACACTTTTTTAACTTATTTTATTAAGTTAATTAAATACAAGTTTTTAAATAATGCTATTTATAACTCACAGTAACTTGTATATCATATCAAAGATGATTGTTATTTGTCAATCGTTTTTCAAAATATTTTTCTAAAAACAAAATCAGATAACTTCTCGCTTCAACAGTTAATAATATACCAATTTTCGTTCTTCTCGTCAACCATTTAAACGCCTATATATCAACGTTTTGTTTTAGAACCCTTTCTTTGTTTTTATGTCTTGCTTTTATTCGCGTATACGTGATAAACAAGGATGAAAAAGCAGGATTAAATCAATAATGTTCGTTTTACCTACAAAGCACTTGTTTTTTTAATAACTAATTTCATGATATTCTCTAAAGATTGATAGGTTTTTTATCTATTTTTTTGTTTTTTTGATAAGATAAGGGTAGAAAAAAGATTAGGAGGTAGAAATATGAAAATCTTAGTCGCAGATGATGACAAAGAAATCGTAGAGCTAATTAGTATTTATCTTCATAATGAGGGGTATGAACCGGTCAAAGCTTACGATGGACAAGAGGCTTTGGATAAGGTCCGAGCAACTCCAGATATCGGTCTGCTTATTTTAGATATTATGATGCCTGAACTGGATGGGATGCAAGTGGTCAAAACGCTTCGAAAGGAATCACAAATCCCCATTATCATGTTGACAGCGAAAACGACGGACATGGATAAAATTAAAGGATTGGTTGCAGGAGCCGATGACTACGTAACAAAGCCGTTTAATCCCTTAGAAGTAATGGCCCGGGTGAAATCCTTATTGCGCCGAACAAAAATGTCTTCTGAGAGTGAACAACCGGATGTACTAGAAGTAAGTTCTCTCATTATTAATCGAGATTCTCACGAAGTAAAAACAATTGATGGTGAAGATATTCAATTAACTGCCTTAGAATTTGGAATTTTGTATTTACTTGCCTCCCACCCTAACCGGGTATTTAGTGCAGATGAGATTTTTGAGCGCGTCTGGAAGCAAGAGAGTGTTGTTTCAGCAAAAACCGTCATGGTTCATGTCAGTCATTTACGCGATAAAATCGAGGTAGCCACTGGTGGAGAAAAAGTCATTCAAACCGTTTGGGGAGTTGGATATAAAATCGATGCCAAGTAAACGAATCGAAAAAAAGAAAAGAATCACCTTAACTTCAAAAGAAATCAGTGAACTATTTGCTGAAGGAATCGTTACAATTATTTTGTTACTATTAATTAATGTTTCTATTGTTGTTCTTTTTTCATCACTGATTGATCATTCTCCTTCATTAAATGATGCCATTTTTGAAACAAGAAGTAGTTTTGTGCGAAACTTTAATTCAACAATTTTCTTAAATGGAAAGAATTTGACGATTCCACTTTTTTTGATTATTGATCTTCTTGTTTTGTATTGGCGACTCATTCGCCGTTATCGACAGATGCAACTTCGGCATATCATTTCAGAACTTCATTATATTGCCAGCGGAAATTACGACCATCGCATTCCTTTTGAGTTACGCGGCGATTTAAGTCGAATCGTCACTAGCATTAATGGACTTGTTGATAGTACAGTGGCCGCGATTGAAGAAGAACGTCGAATCGAACAATCAAAAGATGAACTCATTACCAATGTTAGTCATGATATCCGTACACCCTTGACTTCAATTATTGGATACTTAGGATTAATTGAAGATCGACAATATCGTTCTGAGGAAGATTTATTAAAATATACCCATACTGCCTATGTAAAAGCCAAACAAATGACTTCATTAGTTGAAGATCTATTTGAGTATACAAAAGTTCGCCAACCGAGCGTCCCGGTTCACACGATGAATTTTGATATGGTGCAATTACTTGAACAATTAGCGATTGAATTTGAATTAGAAGCAAACCGAAAAGGGATCGAGATTCAAGTAGTGGCGACTGCACCTCAACTTTTAATGGATGGTGATACCGACAAACTGGTTCGCGTTTTTAATAATTTAATCACAAATGCGCTAAAGTATGGGAAAGGTGCGACATTGATTTTAATTGAAATTGAGAAAGTCGGAACAGAAGCCATTATTACTGTAAAAAACAACGGGAAAATGATTCCCAAACATTCTTTAGATTCCTTATTCAATCGTTTCTATCGAGTGGAGGAATCTCGTTCACAAGAAACCGGTGGGACTGGGCTTGGTCTTGCGATTTCTCAGAGCATTATTGCACTGCACGGTGGTTATATTTATGCCAAGTCTAATCCGCAATGGACATCCTTTATTATTCACTTACCTCTAAGTCATAACATCCGTGGAAAAAAAAACAAAGAGTAGTTGACGATTCCGTCCTTTTCCGCTATGCTAAAATTAATTAAATGATCTTCTTGCAGAGAATCTAGTACGTGTTCTTTCTATATAATAGAGAGCTGATGGTTGGTGGAAATCAGTATAGAATCGCATGGAATCCAATTCTTACGTAGCATCTTTTGAAAGAAAGACCTTCCCTTTGGTTACAAGGGATACAAGGGCGGCGATGAGCCGAACTTGGGTGGTACCGCGAATAATCTATTTCGTCCCAAGCATTTAGCGTGGGGTGGAATAGTTTTTTTTTAGACTTATTTTAGGAGGGAATAAAATGTTAGATATAAAAATGATTCGTCAGAATTTCGAACAAGTACAAAAAAAGTTAGTGGCACGTGGTGTCCCAGCAGAAGTTTTAACCCGTTTCTTAGCGCTTGATGAAAAGCGGCGCGAACGACTCGTAGAAACCGAAGAATTGAAAAAATACCGGAATGACGTTTCTGGTGCGATTGCCCAATTGAAACGAGACAAAGTAGATGCAACGGATAAAATCAATGAAATGAAAATGGTCGGTGAGAAAATTAAAACAATCGATCATTCATTACATGAAATTGATGAAGAACTAAAAATGATTGCTACCACTTTACCCAACTTAGCAGATGATAGTGTCCCTGTTGGATCAGACGAGGACGACAACGTAGAAGTACGGCGTTGGGGAACACCACAAACGTTTGATTTTGAAGCGAAGCCTCATTGGGAAGTGGCAGAAAACCTTAATATTCTAGATTTTGAACGTGGAGCAAAGGTTTCTGGAAGTCGTTTTGTCTATTATAAAGGAGCTGGCGCACGACTCGAGCGCGCTCTTTATAACTTTATGCTTGATCAACACATTTATGAACATGGCTATACCGAAATGTTAACGCCCTATATTGTCAATAGCCAGTCAATGTTTGGTACTGGACAATTCCCGAAATTTAAAGAAGATGTCTTCCAATTAGCAGACACGGACCTCACTTTAATTCCAACTGCAGAAGTACCACTAACGAATTATTACAGTCAAGAAATTTTAGAGCAAAAGGATTTGCCCATTTCACTGACGGCGCTAAGTCCCGCTTTTCGTTCAGAGGCCGGAAGTGCAGGTCGCGACACTCGCGGACTCATTCGACTCCATCAGTTTAATAAAGTCGAGATGGTTAAGTTTAGCGACAAAGAAAACTCTTATGAAGCCTTGGAAAAAATGACCGCAGATGCGGAAAGTATTTTACAAAAACTTCATCTACCTTATCGTGTCTTAACACTATGTACTGGTGACATGGGATTTTCTGCTGCTAAAACATATGATTTGGAAGTTTGGATCCCTGCACAAGATACTTATCGTGAAATTAGCTCATGCTCCAATTGTGAAGATTTCCAAGCGCGCCGTGCGATGATTCGCTATCGTGATGACAATGGGAAAATTCACTATGCCCATACCTTAAATGGTTCTGGACTTGCTGTCGGTCGTACAGTGGCAGCTGTCTTAGAAAACTATCAAAATGCGGATGGTTCAGTGACCGTTCCCGAAGTATTAGTCCCTTATATGGGCGGACTAACAAAAATTGAGAAGTAAAGCGACAAAGATTGAACAACAAAAAGCTTGATTTTTTCTAAAAATCAAGCTTTTTTTATTGTCTTTATGTTACAATATCGTTACATAAAGATTAAAATTTGAATGAAAAATTGAGGTGTGATTGCGTGAAAAATAAAGAAAGTACGCCTAAGAGAAGCGAACAACGTTTACTGAAAAAGAAAGAGCTATCGAGAAAAATTTACCTTCGCTCTCTCATACTTTTAGGCTGTGCTGGAATATTGATTGGTGTCGGACTAGGAATATTATATACGGTCGAGCAACAGCAATTAAAAGTACAAATTGCAGATGAAACAAGCGATATCCTGAAGCATAGTCAAAAAAAGCAAGAACAAACAGGGGTAGAAACCACAGAAAAAATAGCAGAAACAGACAAAGTGACAAAAGTGACTTATTTACCTACGGAAGCAGAAAACATTCCAATTGATAATTTCGAAAAAGAAGTTGCGCGATTAATGGATGAAGCTACCCAAAAATATGAACCCAACCAACCAACCATCTTAATTGGGCGTTTAGGTTTTGAAAACTATACCGAGCAGCTCACTTCTTATCGTGTCACTGTCGATACTTACCAGTGGACGCCAAAAGAAAACACATTCAAACAATTAAAAACAACTGCCGGCGAACCGACCTATTTGAATCAAAAAACGGGAAAACCGATTACGAGTCAAGACCTAATCTCAGAAGAAGCCAATCTCCTTGGAATCCAACAAGTCATTCAACAACGACTTCTAGACGAGGCGAAAGAACCGAAAAAAATTATTAACGACGTCCTTGACTTCCCGAGAATAAACTGGGAAACAAAAATGACTTATACGCCCGATGCTTTAGAAATTTCACTACCTAAAAATGACTTAGGTGCAACCGATATTCGTTTGCCTTACAAGGATATTCAATCGTTCATTCGAACCGACCTAGTCAATCCTAAATTTTTATCTGATCAAGTTCGAACCTTAGATCCAAACGAAAAATACATTGCCCTAACCTTTGATGATGGTCCGATGGCAAAAACAACGCCTAAAATTTTAGAGATTCTCCAAAAAAAGAAAGTAAGAGCAACTTTTTTTATGCTTGGACAAAATGCCAAGGAGTATCCAGATTTAGTCAAACAAATCCATGAGGACGGACATGAACTGGCGAGTCATTCTTATTCTCACCCACAACTAACGGGGCTTTCTGATAAAGAAATTGAAAATGAAGTAAAAAATACAGATAAAGTTATTTTTGATGCTACGGGGGTCTTACCAAAGACGTTCCGACCGCCCTATGGTGCAGTCAACCCTACAGTTGCTCAAGTCATCGGTAAACCGATTATTCAGTGGAATATCGATTCACTAGATTGGCAATCAAAAAGTAAGAATGCAGTCATTCAAATGATTCAACAAACGTCAAATGCTGGTGGAATCGTCTTAATGCATGATATTCAGCCAGCAACTGCTGATGCACTAGAAACTGTTATTGATCATTTAATTAACGAGGGCTATCAGTTTGCAACGATTGAAGAATTACTTGAATATAATACCCGACCACTCTATCAATATTTTGGTCAAGCCGATCAAAGAAAAATTTAAAAAGGTGTTGTGACATCTGTCACAACACCTTTTTATTTTATCATTGTTTGACTAATTAGCAGAAAACTTGAGCGATTAAAAAAGCTCGTTGTTCGAATCGCCCTCCAGTTTCTCAGAGTAAAACAACTGTTTTCACACTTCCTTGTCTATACTTCTACGACTTCGATTTGCTCTTTTAATTGCTCAAAATTTTCAACAGCAATTTGACCGGTTCTTTTTTCTAGAGCGTTCAGCATCCCTGTCGCCATGCCGGTTTTCAATAATTCATCAACGGCTGCTCCTTGACTCAAAGCTGCTGCAAAACCAGCAATCGTTGCATCACCTGAACCTACTGGATTAACTACTTCGATCGTAGGGATCAATACCCGATAAAAAGTTGATTGGTGTTTAACGAGCGCGCCATCGCCACCTAATGTAATCACTACCCAGTCGACTCCCTCAAATAATGGTTGGTTCAAAGCTTCTTTTAAGGCCTCCAGATTTTCTAAACTTAAAGGTTCGTTAAGTAGACCGGTCAATTCCTCCAAATTTGGTTTAATCAAATCAGGTTTTATGGAAGTTGTTAAACTTTGTCTAAGGCTATCACCAGACGTATCGAGTAAAACAGCAACTCCTCGTTCCTTTGCTAATGCCACCAAGTGACGATAGTAAGTTGTCGGTACACCTTGTGGCACGCTACCAGAAAGTGTGACCACTTGTTTTCCAACAAGATTTTTAAGAAATTTCTGTTCAAAACGGGACAGTTCTTCTTCTGAAATCATTGGACCAGCTTCCAAAATCTCCGTTTGTTGTCCATTATCATGCAAAATGGCAATCGAATTTCGGGTTTCTTCAGCAATTTCAGCGAAGTCGTGTCCAATCCCTTCTTGTTCCAACTGGCTTTCAATGAATGCTCCATGATGGCCGCCCAACAACCCAGTTGCAAGTACTTCTCGTTCGAGTTGATGCAAAACCCTAGTCACATTTAAACCTTTTCCACCTACCGTTTTTTGTGTTTCCATCACTCGATTCACCGTATCCAATTGTAAATGTGCCAAGGGATAGGAAATATCAATCGAAGGATTTAGTGTAACTGTTAAAATCATTGCCCTCTCTCCTCGTTTCTTTTAATTTTCTGGTGTTCGAACGTGCGTGATTCGATAACGGAATTGATCGGCTCGAGCCACACTCAAGGTAAACTCAATAATTTCATTTTCCGTATTATAGGTTGTTCGAATCAATTGTAAAACAGGGGCGCCTTCAGGAATTTGTAATTGCCTTGCATCTTTTGATTTCGCAATTGATGCAAAAAACTCCTCATTCGCAACTCGAATGGTTTGATCGAACTCTTGCGAGAACAGATCATACAAGGGCTTCATTTCTAACAGTTCTATCGACAAAGATAAAAATTTTTTTGCAGGCAAATAAGAACGTTCTAACATCATCGGTTGTCCATCTGCGGAACGTAAGCGCTTTAACTTGATTAGTTTTTCTCCCAATGAAAGGCCTAGCTGTTCTGCCAAATATTTATTGGCCTCAATCGTTTCAAATTCTAAAATTTTTGTTTCTGGTGTCTTACCCAAATGAATCATTTGTTCTGTAAAACTATAGGTACCTGATAAGTTCGTCGCCTGCTTTCGAATATCTGAAACAAACGTGCCTTTGCCATGTTGACGATAAATATAGCCTTGTTTTTCTAGCTCTTGTAGAGCTAAACGGACCGTCGTTCGACTTAACCCATAACGATTGGTCAATTCGCGTTCTGAAGGCAACATATCATTGGCTTCCATTTCCATTTCGATTTTTTCTTTTAATAAATCGACTAATTGATTATATAATGGTTGTTTCACGCCACCTTTTTCCATTTTCTCACCTCATTTTTCCACACTTAAACTGGTTACTACCACAAGATAAGATTACTATGAATCCCTTTTCTTGTCAATCAAATAAAAAGCGAAAGCATGGGATTTTCATGTTTCTTTCCTTTCAAAACAAACAAAATGAGGTTGCTAGAAGAAACGCAACCTCATTGGTTCAGATAATGATGTTCTTCACTATCTGTTAATTAAATTTTTTCAAGTACTTTTTATTTCTACTAAGATTTTACGGAGTAGTTTGGAGCTTCTTTCGTAATTTGAACGTCGTGAGGATGTGATTCTTTCAAACCATTGCCACTCATCTGAACGAATTGAGCTTCTTCACGTAACTGTTCTAAATTGCCAGCACCGACGTAGCCCATACCTGAACGCAGACCACCAATCATTTGGAATAAGATATCTGCTGCGCTACCTTTATAGGCTACACGGCCTTCAATACCTTCTGGGACCATCTTATTGGCTTCATTGACACCACTTTGGAAATAACGATCGCTGGAACCTTTTTCCATTGCCCCCAACGAGCCCATGCCTCGGTATGTTTTAAAACGGCGTCCTTGATAAATTTCAAACTCACCTGGAGACTCATCTGTTCCTGCTAACATGCTACCTAACATGACCGCATGTCCACCTGCAGCTAACGCTTTTACAATATCGCCAGAATATTTAATCCCGCCATCTGCAATAATCGTTTTGTCGTATTTACGTGCGACGGATGCTGCATCATAAATCGCCGTCAATTGCGGAACACCGACACCGGCCACGACACGAGTTGTACAAATTGAGCCCGGTCCAATACCAACTTTTACGACGTCTACACCAGCATCATAAAGTGCTTTGGTACCTGATGCTGTCGCAACATTTCCAGCAATTAAAGTAGCTTCTGGGAATTTTGCACGAATCTCTGAGATTTTACGTAAAACACCCGCACTATGTCCGTGTGCTGTGTCGATAATAATTGCATCGGCACCAGCGTCTAATAACGCTTCTGCTCGTTCAAAAGTATCGCTCGTTACACCAACAGCCGCAGCAACCAATAAGCGTCCATGCTCATCTTTTGCTGCATTAGGAAACTCGATGACTTTTTCAATATCTTTAATGGTAATTAAACCACTCAAACGACCTGCTTCATCGACAATTGGCAATTTTTCAATTTTATGTTTTTGGAGAATTTTTTCGGCATCTTTTAAAGACGTTCCAATCGGCGCCGTCACTAAATTGTCTTTTGTCATGACTTCTGAAATTGGAATGTGATAGTCTGTCACGAAGCGAACATCACGGTTCGTAATGATTCCGACCAACTTACGATCTTCTAAAGTTTCAACGATTGGCACCCCACTAATTCGATATGTCGCCATTAATTTTTCTGCATCTGCTACCAAGTGCTCTGGGGTTAAGAAGAAAGGATCAATAATCACACCGCTTTCCGAACGTTTCACTTTACGGACCTCGCCGGCTTGTTCTTCGATGCTCATATTTTTATGAACGACTCCTAAACCACCTTGACGCGCCATCGCAATCGCCATCTTACTATCTGTTACTGTATCCATACTGGCACTCATAACTGGAATATTTAATTTGATATTTTTTGCTAATTGAATACTCAAATCAACATCATTTGGCAAGACATGACTTTCTGCCGGCACTAATAAGACATCATCAAACGTTAACCCTTTTTTAACGAACTTTGTTTCCCAGTTGGACATTTTCGTAACCACTCCTCATTTTTTGTGTTGCTAATGAAAATAGCAAAAATTCTTCTATAAGTCAACTATCCTAGAAGAAGATTAAAAAATACTCATTAAATTATTCGGAAAAGACGTGAAAAAGAAAAAGGAACGATGATAAAAATCATCGCTCCCTCGTTTGATACGAATATTTTTTGTTAAATAATAGAAAAAGTCTGCTCTTTACCCTTACTTCCGAATAAGGCATGATAAAGACAACTCTTTCACACCTTGTTTTATTTTTTGGTTACTTCACCTTTTGGAAGCGCCAAACTACCAACAATGTTGTACTTTTTCTTCAAGTAGTAGCGAATTCCTAAAGCGGCAGCACCTACAACAACTAAAGCCGTTGGAGTTAATATAAAATTAATTGCTGGCGGAATTAATGCAGAGACGCCAATAATTAAGACCCAAAACAAGAAGGCACCTGCCATAATTAGCACGGTTTTCCAAATTTTTGGCCGTTGTTTTTTATCAGCTCCTGGTCGTTCATATTGATAAACATATTTATACATGAGGTAAAAGACCCAACCACCAAGTGCAGCCATTAAGAGTAGCGTAATAAGGCCGTACACTTGGACGCTATCTTTGAAGAAGAGGCCCATGATACCTAACATTAAACCAAAGACACCTAAGATTAAAAGGGCGTTATCTAGCCACATAAAAACAGGCTTCGTTTCTTTTACTTCTTCTGGTTGGTTTAAAATTTGTTCTGTTCTTTCTGATACCGTCCCAAATAGTTGTCTTGCAGTGCGTCCTGTTTTTTGTTCTTGAACGAGCACTGGTAACATTTCATGTAAAGCAACTGTTTTTTCTTCTTCGGATAAATTCGCTGCTTCTAAGGATTTTTTTAAATCAAAGATGTATTGTTGATTTTTTTTGGTTAATTGCTTTTCTAACTCACGGTTTTTTGCAACGTAACTACGTAATACTTCTGGTTCCATCTTTTGAGTTGCCCCTCTCTTCTTTTTGCCTTATTGCGCAGTGCAACAAGTTGCTTTAAACGTTAAAGCGGAATAACATGACATCGCCATCTTGGACGATATATTCTTTCCCTTCTAAACGTACGCGTCCAACTTCTTTCGCTGCTTGCATCGAACCGTACTCATTTAGGTCTTCAAAAGAAACCGTCTCGGCACGAATGAAGCCTTTTTCAAAGTCTGAATGGATGATCCCTGCCGCTTGAGGTGCTTTAATCCCTTTCGTAAAGGTCCATGCTCGAACTTCTTGCTCACCTGCTGTGAAATAAGTCGCTAAGCCCAGTAAGTCGTAAGCTCCACGAATCAATTGATCCAGGCCTGACTCTTCGATTCCTAGTGCTTCTAAAAACTCCGCTTTATCTTCATCATCTAATTCGGCAATTTCTTCTTCTGCTCGGGCACAAACCACAATCACTTCTGCTTTTTCACTTGCTGCAAAGTCACGAACGAGTTTGACATACTCATTGTCACCTTCTGCTAAATCATCTTCACCGACGTTGGCTACATATAGCACAGGTTTCGTCGTTAGTAAAAATAAGCCCTTGACGATTTTTTCTTCTTCTTCAGTAAATTCGATGGTCCGTGCAGATTGTCCTTCTTCTAGTACTGGTTTAATCTTTTCTAAAACAGCTAGTTCTGCTAAGACTTCTTTATCTTTTGCTTTTGCCATTTTTGCTACTCGTTGGTGACGTTTTGTCACGGAATCCAAGTCTGCTAAAACGAGTTCTAAATTAATAGTGTCAATATCAGCTAGTGGATCCACGCGTCCATCGACGTGGGTGATATTCTCATCATCGAAACAACGGACCACATGACAAATAGCTTCTACTTGGCGAATATGGCTTAAAAATTGATTCCCTAAACCTTCACCCTTACTTGCGCCTTTTACAATCCCAGCAATATCGGTAAACTCAAAAGTCGTTGGTACCGTCTTTTTCGGTTTTACTAGCTCTGTTAAACGTTGTAAACGCCAATCAGGTACTTCCACCATGCCCACATTTGGATCAATCGTTGCAAAGGGGTAATTTGCCGCTTCTACTCCTGCTTTTGTAATTGCATTGAATAAAGTTGATTTCCCAACGTTTGGTAAACCAACAATCCCTGCTGTTAATGCCATATGCTCTTCACTCTTCCTATTCTTTTTCTGCTTTTACTAATACTTTTTTCATTTTCTTTTCAAACTCTCTCCGGGGCATCATCACCATTTGACCGCATTTTTCGCATTTAATCTTGATGTCTGCACCCATTCGAATAATTTCCCAACGATTGGTTTGACAAGCGTGGGGCTTTTTCATTTCTACAATATCGCCAAAATCATACATGCAAAACAACTCCTTTATTTCTATGCTTCATCAAACGAGAGATTCAATAGATCTAAAATTCGGGTCAAATCTCCTTGCGAAAGGTACTCAATTTCGATTTTCCCTTTCCCTTTTTTCTCATGAATTTCAACATTCGTTCCAAATTTATCCATCAGTTTCTCTTCGCTTTCGCGTAAATAATAAGGTTTTTCTTGGATGATACGTGAAACTTTCTTTTTCGTTTTATCCTCATTCATCGCGGCTACTTGCTGCTCTAATTGACGAACTGTAAGATTTTCTTTCACGCAACGATTCGCTAATTTTAACATCTGTTCTTTGTTTTTTAAACCCAGTAGCGTTCTTGCTTGTCCCATTGACAAACGATCATCTTGTAGCATTTCTTTGACCAGTTTTGGCAAAGTCAGTAAACGAAGATAATTGGCTACATAAGGACGACTTTTCCCGAGACGAGTAGCCACTTCTGCCTGGGTTAATTTTAAGTTTGTCATTAACATTTCATAGGCTTCTGCTTCTTCTAGCGCATTTAAATCTTCACGTTGTAAGTTTTCTAAAACAGCGACTTGCATCATCGCTTCTTCATCAAAGTCACGAACAATTGCTGGAATGGTTTCTTTTTTTGCTAATTTTGAAGCTCGAAAACGTCGTTCCCCTGCGATAATTTCATAGCCTTTAACCGCTGACTCGCGGACAATAATCGGTTGAAAGACCCCCGAGTGGGCAATTGAACTTGCGAGTTCCTTCAATGAGTTTTCATCAAAAGTTTTGCGCGGTTGATAGGGATTCGGACGTAACTCATTTAGCGAAATCTCAATTACGGATTCTTTTTTTACATCCACTTCTTCTAAACTCGCCAAATCTTGAAATAAAGCGTCAATCCCTTTACCTAAAATTTTCCCTTTATTATTTTTCACGAGCTAACACTTCCTTTGCTAGTGCTTGATACACTTCCGCTCCTTTTGAACGAATGTCATAGTCAATAATCGACATGCCATGACTTGGCGCTTCGGATAATCGAATATTACGGGGAATGATTGTATCATAAACTTTTTCTTGGAAGTAACGACGCACCTCTTCCACAACTTCTGCGCCTAAATTCGTACGTGCGTCATACATGGTGAGCAGCACGCCCTCGATTTCGAGTTCTGGATTAAAATGCTTTTGGACCAGACGAACGGTATTCAATAACTGACTTAACCCTTCTAAAGCATAATACTCACATTGGACGGGAATCAAGATGGAGTCACTGGCAGTAAACGCATTGATGGTTAAGTGGCCTAATGATGGTGGACAGTCAATCAAAACAAAGTCGTATTGGTCTTTAATTTCATTAATGGCCATTTTTAAGCGTGATTCTCGAGCCATCATTGAGGTTAATTCAATTTCAGCTCCCGCCAATTGTAACGTCGCCGGCACAATATCGAGGTTTTCTCTTGAACTTGAAGTAATCGCCTCTTTGATTGGTATTTCATTGACTAAGACATCATAAATATCATGCGTGACGTCCGGTTTGCGAATTCCCATCCCGCTTGTCGCATTTCCTTGAGCATCGATATCCACTAAAAGAACTTTTTTTCCCGTAAAAGCTAAGCTTGAACCTAAATTTACGGTAGTCGTCGTTTTTCCAACGCCACCTTTTTGATTTGCAACAGAAATAATACGTGCCATGGATACCCCTCCTATTTTAATGGTTGCTTATTTGGTAGTCCTGGTTTTCTTGGATACTTATTTGGTGTTTCTTTTTTCTTCTCAATGACTAAAATATGGCGTTCATCACCAATGAGTGGTAACTCAATTAATTTATCTTCAATAAATTTTCCGCCAAGTAAACGAATGGCTGGTTGCGCCTCTTGTAATTCCTCTTCACTTTTCGCCGCTTTCAATGCATAAAAGAACCCTGATTTTTTCACCAATGGCAAACAAAGCTCTGCTAAGACGTTCAGCCGAGCAACTGCACGAGCGGTCACATAATCGTAACTTTCTCTTTGGTCTTTCAATTTAGCAAATGTTTCTGCTCGATCATGAAACAACGAAACACCTGCTAACTCGAGTGTCTCCACTAAGTGTGTTAAAAAAGTAATTCGCTTATTTAATGAATCAACAATCGTCACTTGAAGGTCAGGGAAAATTATTTTTAAAGGAATACTTGGAAAGCCTGCACCAGACCCCACATCACACAATGCCCCTTTAGGATTAAAATCCACTGCCAGAGCCAATGTAATTGAATCATAAAAATGCTTTAAATAAACTTCCTTTTTTTCCGTAATTGCAGTCAAGTTCATTTTTTCATTCCAACTAACCAGAGTCTCGTAGTAACTTGCGAATTGTTGCATTTGTTTCTCACTTAATTCAATGCCTTGTTCTTGTAGTTTTTGTTTAAATTCTTCAGGTAACATCTCTCTTTCCTTTCTTCTACGTGAAACAGAATAATGTTTCACAGATCCTTTCTTACTTTAACGTAAATTCCTTTATCATGCAAGGAGAAGTCGTGTTTTCCCACTTGTTTTCAAGAGTTTTTTTATGTTTCACGTGAAACATAAAAAAGGAACCGCGACCTAGTCTACGATTCCTTTTTTTTCTTATTCATACAAAGAAGTTTCAACTAAATTATAAATCGGTTTTTCGGTAAAACTTAGGGTTTCTCCGTAAACACCTTCCGTTTCAAAAATAACCACTTCGTTCTCTGCTTGTAAAAAACCTTTTGGTAAATATAGAGACTGCTGTGCCCCTTTATTCCAGAATCGTCCAATATGATGACCATTCACTAAGACAATGCCCTTCCCAAAGTTTTGTAAGTTCACAAAAGTATCTTCGATTTCATCGAGTTTAAATTGATACTGATAAAATGCCGGCTGTCCCTCTTGCCATGCTTTTGAAAAGTCAATCGCTAATTTCGCCTCGTCTTCAAAAGGTAGCGCGTACTGTTCCCAGTCCAAAATAAAGTGTAAATCACCCATCACTCCTTGACGCAAACCTTTACGTTGGGTATCTGCCAATAGTTTATGGCCATAATTCACTCGTCCCATATTCTCCATCAGTACATCGAGTTGATTGGTTTCTTCTTCGAGTTTCACCAAAATATCGTCCCCAATTTGTTCTTGATATTGGGTTGCTTGATGGACCCCATTTAAGAAAACTTGTGCCCGATCTCGTCCATCGATTAAACGATAACGTTCTTCATCCGCATCTTTTTGAACCTCTGTTCGATAGAGCAAATAACCATAACTTTGTCCTAACTTTTCCATGGATTGCGGATATTTTGTCGTTACCTTTTGACTAATGTCATCAACGACTGAAACTAAACTTACCTTGCCGCTCAAAGGAACTTTGTCGAGCTTAAAACTTTTCTTAATCAATGGTTCCATTTGAGGCAAATCAGGCAGTAATTCGTGAACCATTTTTTGGATGGCGTAATATTTTTCTGTTGGATTGCCTTGCTCATCTAATGGTGCCCCATAATCATAAGAAGTAATTTGTGGTAAGTCTCTCGTTCCTCGTGCGGAACAACCATTCATAAAGCCAAAATTCGTACCGCCATGGAACATGTATAGGTTGACACTACCAATTTCTAAAACTTCTTTTAACGCAGCCACGAGCTCATCTGTTTCACGTGTAACAATCGGTTCTGCCCAACGGTTAAACCAACCATCCCAAAATTCCATACACATGAGGGGCCACTTTTTCCCGTGAGCCGCATGAAATTTTTGTAGTTCCGCAAAGTTTTCCTTCCCACGTGAACCAAAATTACCAGTTGGAAGAACCCCTTCTTCAATCATACTCCCTGCACGCAAGGTTGCGAGCCAAGAGCCATCAGAGGTAAAGAATGGTACATCAACCCCACAATCTTCCATGATCGCTTTAATCGCTTTTAAATAGCCTTTATCTTCACTATAAGAGCCATATTCATTTTCAACTTGCATCATTAAGATGGGCCCGCCATGCGTAAACTGCAAAGGCACGACTTGTTCCAATAATACTTGATAATATTTTTTAACAGAATCTAAAAATTTTGGATCACTCGAACGAATATGACAATCCTTTTCTAGTAACCACGCAGGCAGGCCACCAAATTCCCATTCCGCACAAATATACGGTGTCGGCCTTAAAATTACATACAACCCAACTTCCTCTGCTAAACGAATAAAAGCAGCTAAATCTTTGATCCCTTCAAAATCAAAAGTTCCTTCTTTAGGTTCATGAATATTCCAAGGAACGTAGGTTTCGACCGTGTTAAACCCTAATGCTTTTAAATTATAAAGTGAATGGTACCAACCATCAGGATGAACGCGAAAATAATGAATCGCTCCAGATAAAATTTTAAAAGGCTCCCCATTTAATATAAAATCTTCTTGAATCTCAAACGTCGTCATACTATTTTTTCCTCCTCCTCTTAAAAAGGCATGAGCATCTAGTGACACTCATGCCCTTCGCACATTTTTTATTCGCTCACTTGAACCTTTTCATGCCATGAGCTAGCTGTTTCTGCAACCACTTCATTCAAGGATTCAATGTTTTGTTTCCCTTCAGTCTCTAACCACGCGCGAGCAGCAGCTTCGCCCCCTTCGATAAACGGTTGAACACCATTTTTCCATGTTGCACGGCCACATAATACACCATTAAAGGTAGATCCTGCTTCTTTGGCAAAACGTAACGTTTCTTGGAATAGTTGAGCAGAGACACCTGCACTTAAGAAAATAAATGGTAAGTTGGTTGCGTCGCTTTGTTCCTTGAACAAGCGCAAGGCCTCCTCACGTGTATAAACGACTTCCCCTTCAGCAAAACCTTCGACATAGTTCATATTCACAGGTACTTCTACTTTTAATACATCGACTTTATATTGTGGTTTCGAGAATTCTTTCATCATTTCATTCACTTTACGCCCTTTGACACGCGCAAATTCCACCGAGTTATTCTCTGCGTTTGTTGCGTCATATGAAAGAAGTTCTAAATAAAATGGTAGATCTTCTGCCAAACACTCACTACCTAAACGTTCAACAAAAACGTGTTTTTTATGGTTAATTGCAGGATCTTCGTCCACATCGTAATAAAGTAGAAATTTAATACCATCTGCTCCTTGCTCTTTCAAGCGTAACACGGACCAATCTTCTAATAAATCTGGAAAACGGCCTGGAGTCGTTGCATCATAACCCGTTTTTTCATAAGCTAACAAGAGCCCCGCCTCTGCATCACGGACCTTTACTGCTGGTAGCCCATACTCTGGATCTAGTAAAATAGATGAAGAATAAGGCGTTAATTCTTCTGAAACAAGGGATTTAAATGCTTCAATTTCTGCACTTTCTGCTTTGCTACCAAAAGCCGTCATCATTTTTTTCATCGCACCACGCTGATCAATCGCTAAAGCACCAATCAACCCTTCTTTTGTTGACAAACGATCCATTGCTGCTTTTTTTCCTTTAGTTAATTTTAGCATCTTCTTTTCTCCTATCTTTTTCATTCAACCTCTTCGACTAGACAGCTAATTACTGATTATACGAATGGATGGTCACACCTTTTACCACTCGATTTACGGTGCCAGTTGGTGATGGCGTATCCGGTGTATTTCCAACTTTAATGGCAGACAATAAAGAAATCGTTTGTGCAAATAGTACATCCGCTAACACCAAGTACCCATCTGGTAATAGTGCATGACCGGTTTGCAATTCAAAATTTTCTCCTGAAAAACGGGTTTCACCTTTTTGACCAATACCGACTACTGCTGCTGCAATTTGATCACCGTTGACCTCTTCTAAAATATCCAGGTCATATTGACGGGTATAGGGATCATTACTTATAAAATCAAAGAGTAGGGTTTGTTCATTAACAAATGATTTAGGCCCATGACGAAAACCTAATGAGGAATCAAAAACAGTAGTAATTTTTCCTGCAGTCAATTCTAAAACTTTTAACTGTGCTTCGCGAGCCAATCCCGCTAGGCTTCCTGATCCTAAATAAACAATTCGATTAAAGTCGCGATTGACAAAAGCTTGAATTTCAGCTTCTCGTGCCAGAACTTCTTGCCCTAAACTGACAAGATTTTCAACATGCTTCCCTTTTTCCGCTACTGTATACTGATCATCAAAAACACAAAGACCAGTTAACGTCATGCAAGAAAAGCTCCCAGTCATGGCAAAACCTTTATCATTTGAACGATCAGGCATCAAGAGTAATAAGTTGCGCGCATCACCTTCCGCGGCTTTTGCTAATGCCCCTTCTTTGGCACATGTAATCGTTATGTGATAGATATTCTTGATTAACTGATTCGCTAAATCAACTGTCGCTACACTTTCTGGACTGTTTCCACTCCGCGCAAACGAGACCAAGATTGTTGTCTCTTCTGGAAAGAAGTACTGCTCCGGGGCAGCAACAATGTCTGTCGTACCTAAACTTTGGAATAAAAAGCGTTGACTATCACCATTTTGATTTAAGTAAGGAACTAAAGTATCTCCCACATATTGTGAAGTTCCTGCTCCCGTAAAGATGACTCGGATTTTCTCTGTCGTTTCTTGTTTAATTTTTGTTAAAAATGTTTGAACTTTTTGATGATTCTCTTCATAATTTCTAAAGGCTTCACCCCAAAGTTCTGGCTGTTGACTAATTTCCCTAGTCGTAATTTCAGCACCTAGACTTTCAAGTTCTGCTTTCGTTAATTGATACATTGATTCTTCCTCCATCCTTTTTTGAGATTCGACAACCACAACAAACTGGTTACTACCACAATATAAGTCTACTATAGTAAAAAAAGGTTGTCAATCATAAAACCCTTTAAAGACAATGTTTTGATTGCCTCATCCCTTTAAACTGGTCTCAAAAAAACAAACCACCTACCAAGGAAATCGGTTTTCTCGGCAGGTGATTTATTCATTCATTCTTATTCATCTTCATCTTCATCAAGAGTAGCTAAACGATCATTTAGTAAAGAAATCCCTGCTCTTGATTCTTCTACAATTTCCCCTTTTGAGCCGATCATTTCACCATTAATAAAACTAATAACCATTGGCATATTCATTCCTGAATACAACTCAAATGAAGAACCTGTCATTAGCAAACTGATGGCCACATTACATGGCGTCCCTCCAGCCAAGTCACAAAAAATGGTGTATTCATCAAGTCCTTCTAAAGTTGCTTCCAACTTTTTTTGAAACTCTTGCGGTCCTTCTGCCGGCATTAGACAGACAGAATGAATATTACTTTGTGGACCCATAATCATTTCTGTACTTTGTTTCAGGTGTTCACTAAATGTTCCGTGGCTAATTAAAACTAAATGACTCATTTTTTTACGCTCCTAATAAAATTATTTGGAAATCACGCCTAAAGCAGAAAGCGCAACACAAACGATTAAAACAATAAAGATTGCACGTGTAGCATTCATATTCTTTCTACCTAGCAACCAGTACACGCCACCAACGATAATCGCTGGGAAAAGACGTGGTAAAATCATGTCTAGATTGTTTTGAATATCTAAAGTAACATCTCCGAGGCTTGGTGCCCAAGCAACTTTAACATTGATCATTGTTGCGACAAGCGCACCAACCATGAATACCCCCATTAACGTCGCAGCATCCGTTAAAGCCGTTAAACGGTGTTGCATTGTTGTAACTAAGCTTACTCCTTCTTTATAAGCAAACTCTAATTGCTTCCAACGAAAAACCATTACCGCAATTTGAGCAGCGATCCAAATAAAGATACCAACGGGGTTTCCTTGCATCGCCATGTTGGCAGCAAGTGCTCCGAAAATCGTTGGAATTAAAGCACCAAAGATTGAATCTCCAATTGCTGCGAATGGGCCCATTAGACCTGCTTTAATCCCAGAAACAGTATCAATACCATCGATTCCTTCTTTTTCTTCAATTGCCAAGTCAATCCCTGTTACAATCGTATTTAAGAAGTTTGATGTGTTAAAAAACTGTGCGTGTGCTTTCATTGCGCGCTTTAGCTCTTCTGTTCCATCGCCATACATTTTACGCAGTTGCGGTAAAATTGTATATAAATAACCCGATCCTTGCATCCGTTCATAGTTCCAACCTAACTGGAAGGTTACTAAGTTTCGAATGTTAATTTGTTTAAAGTCTTCTTTTGTTAATTTGTAATTAGATTTCGTCATCGTCAATTTCCCCCTCAGCAGATGCTTGTGAAGTTCCTTGTGCTACGTTTGGTACACCTGAATTATTCTTATAACTAATTGCTGCTAATGCAAAGCCGATAATTGCGATACCTAACATTGGTAGAGAGTTGAAAATTCCTGAGAAGTCTTCAACAACGCTCGCTACACCGCCACCTAATGCTTGAATGTTGCCAAAAATAGTCGTTAATAATGCTGTAATGACAAAACCTAAAGCTAAATATGGGAAATGTTTTTTCACTGGTAAATAACGTAATAAAATTGCAAAACCGACTGCTGGTAAGACCGCACCTGCTACTGAAAGTCCGTCTCCCAACCATTTTAAATCACCATTTAAGACTGCTACAACACTCTCGACAAGTTCACCACCGAAAGCTAAAGCTAAGAAAACTGGAATCATCCGTGAAAGAGACCAAGGGAGCGCTCCTGCAATATAATTTCGTTCAATTCCTTTATAGTTAAATGTTTCAATATGTGAATCGATTCGGTGGGCAAAATAAGTATTCGTAAAACGACCTAAAATATCCATTTGAATCATAAGTGCTGCTACTGGTACAGCAATTGTAGCAATCGCTTGCTCTGGTTCCCAACCTAAAGAGATTGAAAAGGCCGTCGCTAATACCGTTCCTGAGTTGGCATCGATTCTTGATGCCCCACCAAAGGTTCCTACTCCAAGGACAGTCAATTGCATCGCTCCACCAATTAAAAGTCCCGTTTTAACATCACCCATTACAAGGCCTGCAAATAATCCTGCAAATACCGGTGCACTCATGGATGAGTAAAATTGTAATTCATCTAAAATTTGATAACCTGCATATAATGATAATAATAAGATCTGCCACCACTGAATTGCCATCTAAGATTCCCTCCTTATTTGTTTAACAAACTCATAAAATCTTCTGCTTTATCATTTGGTACCATTTGTGCTACAAGACGTACTCCTTTCTGATGTAATTGGTTAAAGACTTCGACATCGGCATCAACCACATTGATTGATTTCGTAATCGAACGTGTTTCCGGTGTTTGCGACATGTTTCCTACGTTAATTTCCTCTAAAGGAACGCCATGTTCAATTAATTTTAATAAGCGATCTGGACGGCGAGCAATCACTAGCAAGCGTTGTGAGTCATATTTACCTGCTAGAATATTATTTGCTGCTTTCTCAATCGGCAAAATACTTAACTTAACCCCCGCTGGCGTCGCCAACTTTAAGCCACTTTTTTCAATGGCATTTTGCGAAACTTCATCATCAACCACCATGATTCGAGTGATATTTAACTTGTTCGTCCATAAATTCGCCACTTGACCATGAATTAAACGACCATCAATACGTACACCAATAATTGCCATAATCCTTTTCCTCCTATACCGCTCAACGATTTTAATAAAAATAGTTGGCTATCTTACTTTACGTTTACTTCCAGACAGCGTTTTCATTCTTTTTATAAAAATAACATCTCATTTTTTCTTGTAAAAGAAACAATTGCAAAGGTCAAAAAAAGAAAAGATTGAGATGAAAAAATGAGAAAGAAAAAAATAAAATTCTTTTTATCTGGTAGTAACCACAAACTCAGTATAGAAAATTACTAAAAGTTTGTCAACTACTTTTATTAAAATATTTTTTATACTAAAACGCATACATGATTGGAAAATGAGAAAAAAAGAAAGAAACTCTCCTTTTTTTTGATAAAAATTAGAAGCGTTTCATTTATGTTCATTTTTTTTGATTGTTTTCACTGAAATTGAAATGCACTGGTATCTTTTAAACTTTTCTTTTTAACTTAGAAAAGTTAACCAATTTTGATAAAATAACACAGCGTGCTCACTCCACGTATTTTCTATATCCTCATTCGGATTGTTATTTCGAAAATAATTTTCTGGAATTAAAGGATCCAAGTGTCGTTTTTTGTCTCGTAAATATTCTTTTTTTAATGTGTCCGTATCGTATTCTAGGTGTCCCAAAATATAGACCGCACGTAAATCTTTAGAAGCTAAGATGGTTGGGCCTAGCGCTGAGCTTTGTGCAACGACTTGTAAATCTGTTTGAGCCAGCTGAGATTGGTTAACACCAGTATGCCGCGATTGAGGATAGAAAAAAGACGATGAAAAAGACTCCATTAATGGATGGCCTTCCGTAATTTTCTGAGGAAAAACACCAGAAAGTTTTTCTTTAAATAACACTTTTTCCACACCGAATGCTTGATACAAGCCCGCTTGAGCTCCCCAACAAATGTGAATAGTTGAACGGCAATGTTGTTGGCTCCATCGCAAGATTTCCACAAGTTCTTGCCAATAACTCACCTCTTCGAATGGTATGGTTTCGATTGGAGCACCCGTAATAATTAAGCCATCAAAAAATTGTTCCCGAACTTCAGCCAATGTTTGATAATAAGTTTCCAGGTGTTCTTTATCAGTCGTTGTACTCTGATAGCTTTCCATCTTAATTAGTTGAATTTCCAGGGGCTGCTGGCTTTTTGACAATAGTCGAAAAAACTGCTCTTCCGTGACTTCTTTTTGAGGCATCAAGTTAATCAAGGCGATTTTCAAAGTTTTTTGGAGTGATTCATTTAAGTGATTGAAGCGAATTTTCTTTTGATCATTCTGTGACAAAATGGTTCCTCCTACTCTCTAAAATAGTCATTCTCTTATTTTTCTAATCAATCTATAATAGAATAACTAAATTGTCAAACCATTGGAAAGAAAACTTTTTTTTGCTTTTTTATTGACAAATATTTTTTTTGAGGTAATATTGACTCTACAAATATTAAAACACTATGAGAAAGAAAGTAGAATGATGTGTATTTTTCTAACAGAAAGCTTCGGTAGCTGAGAAGAAGCGAAAAATGAATCGTTTGAAAATGGCTTTTGAGTGGGTGTTTCGAGGGGAATCCTTTAGAAACACACGGAAGTTCCCGTTAAAACAACAACAATATCGCATTTTTTGCCGTATTGAGTGAGGTAAGAGTGAAAACTTTTACGAAATAAGGTGGTACCATGTATTTATACATCCTTAGAAGAGACAGCTGCTGTCTTTTCTAAGGATTTTTTTGCTTTCTTAAGAAAGAAATCTGTCGATTGTTTAGGAAAAAATAATTACAGCTATTTTTAAGAAGGCCTTTCTTTTTATCAATCGTAAAAAAATTAGAGGAGGAATTTTATAATGACCCATCAACAATTCGAAACCATTCAACTACACGGAGGACAAACCGTGGATCAAGAAGTAGGAAGCCGGAGTGTGCCGTTATATCAGACGACATCTTTTGTTTTTGAAGATACCGAACAGGCAGCTAACCGTTTTAATCTCAGTGATGCCGGGAATATTTATACCCGTATCACAAATCCCACGACCGCTGTTCTCGAAGAACGTCTAGCCTTATTAGAAGGTGGGATTGGCGCTGTCGCAACCGCCTCTGGTTCTTCTGCGATTACCTATGCGATTTTAAATCTTGCGACTAGTGGTGACAATATCATTTCTGCTAATTGTATTTACGGTGGTTCTTATAATTTATTTTCCCATACGTTCCCTGACTTTGGTATCACAACCACTTTTGTTGATGCCGATAATCCCGAAAACTTTAAAACAGCAATTAACGAGAAAACAAAGGCGATCTTTCTGGAGTCTCTAGGTAATCCTGATATTACGATTGCTGACTTTGAAGCAATCGCCGCGATTGCTCATGAAGCTGGTATCCCTTTAATTGTCGATAATACATTTGCCACCGCGTATTTATTCCGCCCATTCGAACATGGAGCAGATATTGTCGTCTATTCTACGACAAAGTACATCGGCGGCCATGGTGTTGCAATGGGAGGTGTTGTGATTGATTCTGGGAAATTTAACTGGGACAATGGAAAATTCCCTCGATTAGTTGAACCTGATCCAAGTTACAATGGTATTTCTTGGGTCAAAGATGTCGGGGCAGCAGCTTACATCACTCGCGTTCGGACGATTCTATTACGTGATACTGGCGCTTGTGCTTCCCCGTTTAATTCCTGGTTATTACTCCTAGGCTTAGAAACGCTATCTTTACGTTTAGAACGTCATGTTGAAAATGCACAAAAAATTGCAACGTTTTTAGAAAATCATCCGAAAGTTGCCTGGGTCAATTATCCTGGTCTGAAAAGTAATAAATATTATGACTTAGGGAAAAAGTATTTTCCAAAAGGGACCAGTGCCATCTTTACTTTTGGATTAAAAGATGGTGGCGATGCGAGTAAAGAGCTCATCAATCACATTGATTTATTCTCCTTACTCGCAAACGTGGGAGATGCAAAATCCTTGATTATCCACCCTGCATCTACCACCCACTCACAATTAAGTGAAACAGAACTACTTGCAGCAGGAATTAAACCGGAGACTATTCGTCTGTCGATCGGTTTAGAGCACGTCGATGATTTAATTGCCGATTTAACGCAAGCGTTAGAGAAAGTTTAAATATTAAATGTTTCACGTGAAACAAAATGTTTTACCTGAACATTTGAATGCAATAACCCCCAAGAGTTTGATTTTTTTATCAAACCCTTGGGGGTCGTTTCATAATTAGCGTAGTAGCACTCTTTTCTTTGCAATATTTGATTTAACTACGCCTTTTCCTCTGGTACTTTCGCAATTCTTCCTTGTTCGATGTAGTCAACTTTTCTACTATTAAGGTCTTTCATTGACTGATATAACAACGTTTTAAACGAATTTTATTGAATGCCATGTTCAACAAATTTCACTATATGTTTATCAATGGCATTCAATATAGCATTCAAATTCTTCATATAGCTGGGGGCGTACCACTTACATTTTTTGTAGGTGGTCTTTTTGTTTTATACCTAGCCAAAAACTAACCTCTTTATCTGCTCAAATTTGAGCTAAAGTAACGCCTTAATTTTCATATTCGGATAAATACCCACCTATTATAGTGAACTTTGCCTTAGAATGCTCGTAGAACACACACTTTTGTGTTTACCTTTCTTTAGGGTGCCGATAATGCCACTTTAAGGACCCAAATAATGAAGGGTTGCCCCAATTTTGGCACCCCCTTTTTTAGGACGGTCATAATAGCTATTACTTTGAAAGTTTCAATCGGCGGAAATTTCGGCTCATTATATATTTTAGGACTGAACGAATTGAACGTATTCCTTTTAGGTGTTAGATATGTAAGAAAATAGACACCTCGTAGAACGTGTTACACGCCCTTTAAGGTGTCCGTTTTGTCTGATTATAGTTTTTTCTTGAACTTGTCTAACTCATTAGAAACAGCGTCATAGGGCTTATAGAATAGGAATGCGTAACTCATTCGGTCTTTGGCTTCTTTGCTACAATATTTTGTTAGCTTTTGAATTGAACCGTTTAACTCACTCGATAAACCGTTGCTTGCTTCCTTAGCACTGATTAAAAACGATTCAAACTCAATTATTCTGCGTTCCAATTCCTGAATAACATTCTCGTGATACTTTACCCTTGCTTCATTGCTCATTCTGCTAGCGATGTTAGATAGTCTTTTTTCACTGATTTCTTTCTTTTGGCGTTTTGCTTTAATCTTAGCAAGTTCGCCTTCAATCTCAGCCATTTCTGCTTTTAGTTCGGCAGTTCGTTTCGGCTTCCCCAAAGAAAATTCTTCTTTTTCTAACTGATCTAGTTCTTCTTTCAACGAATCATACAAATTTTCTAGTTCGTCCGCCATCTTATCAAGTTCTTTGAAGTCCTCTTCAAATTCCTTCATCAATTCATCTAATTCTTTGAATTCAATTTTCTTTGTCATTACTCCATACCCCTATCCTTATGCTAATTTTTTCGATGGAAATTCTAAGTTATTCTTCCAATGTTTCAAGTCTGCTGATTCTACTTGCTTAATTCTTAATGCCATGTCGTTCGTTTGCTCTTTTAAGGCGTGTAACCCTGTTGAACGTTCTTCATTGGTTGTCGCAATATAAAGCCCCCTATCCTCATATTTTCCGTTTCTAATCGCAACTATCGGCACCCCCTTCTTAATTAGGCAACGTATCACCTCGAACACGCTACGCTCATCTAAATCAATGAGTTTAGAAATTTCTTTTGTGGTAATTTTTCTAGTTGCTCCTTCTGGTAGTAACTGTATAACCGCCTCTTCTATAATGGTTAGTTCTTTCATTTTGCATTCTCCTTTTACTCAACTTGTCGGTTTTTTCAACTTGTCGGTTAACTTGTCGGTTTCTCAACCCCTTGATACTATCGACTTTTTAATTAAAAAACCGTCAAACCGACAAAAACGGCAAAGTTTTCAATATCCTTATATATTGAAATATATAATTTCTTTTTTATTTATTTCTAAAACTTAAATTAAGTTGTCGGTTTGACGGTTTAAAAGAAAATATACGAATAAAAAACTGATATACCAACATTTCTAAAACCGACAAATTGAAATTAGTTTGTCGGTAAGTTGTCGGTTTCTTTCTATATTTGTCGGTTTATCCTAAATTCTATACACAAGCGATTGTGTTTTCAGTGGTTCAACTTCTTCACCATAACTATATTTATAATTAAGGTTCATCTCTTTCAGTACTTCTATATCTGACTTGTTAAACTTATCAAGTGGTGCTAAGTTTTTACGTTCATAGCTCCATTCCGTGCCTTCCAACACACTTTTAAGCTGTTTTGTAAAGGTGTTTTGTTTAATCTTGGTTGGGTTGTTCTGCACGTCCGAATATGCTTGAAAGGTAGCGAATAAAAACTTAATGGGTAGCCGTTTGCTTGTGAACTGTGGGAATATTTCTTCATAAAATGCTAGAATCGGGTTGTTATCATATTCCAAATCTTTCAAGGCTTCTTGGCTCTCCTTGGTGTTTGCGATAGTATCTATATCCATGTCAATTGCTTTGGCTAAGATAAACTCAAGCAAACGATCATCATAGATGTATTTTTCTTTGATGTCCTTGTTATTTGTTTGTTCTGTGTATGAGGTGTTGAATAATATCACTCGTAGCCGTCTTAATAGTCCGTGTGTGGTATCTTTAAACCTTGGTATACCGTTCATGCTCTGGACTACTAAAGGCGTTAAACGAGTAGCAAAAGGCTTTTCATTCTTAGGGTTCAAAAGAACTAAGTCACCCGTAACAACGCTTTTGAAGTTTTCGCTAGTTGCGTGCCAATCACCGATATGATTATCATCACCTATTACCAACGTTTTCCCATACGCCTGCGCTAACTTAAAATCTTTTTCAAACTCTTTTATTTTTAAACTGGCGGTATTTGTTCGCCCGATTAAGTTTATCAACGTTTGTTGAAAGCTCCCTTTTCCTGACCGCCCTTGTTCACTTACTAAGAAAAAGGCTAGTTCTTTCGGATGGCTACTATTGATAGCTAAAGCGATGACTTGCCACAACATTTTTTCTTTTTCGCTATCGTTTTGAGCGATGTCGTTCTTTAGCCAATCAGAAAACTTCCACCCATCGAAAACGGGTTCTTCTGCGCCTTTTACGTAGCTTGTTGCGACTTTAGAGGTGAATATATAATTATGATTGAATGGTTCTAACTCGTGTGTACGGCGATTATACACGCCATTTTTTACAAGCACCAAGTTCTTATCTGTTGTCCTGCTCTTATCGTCTGTTTCGATTGCTAGGAAGTGCCTAACCGTTGCGCATACCATTTTATTGGCCGTCCTTTCTACTGATAGTGTTAGGCGGTCTATAAATTTTTCACCGTTTTCATACACTCCTGTATCGGGATTGAACACGCTTAGGGCTGAAAGTTCGGGATCATCCTCTGAAATGGAAGCAAACACACAAACTTTTTTCAATATATCCGCTATAGCACGAGCTGAAACAGGCTTCACCTTCTCCTCTCCTGTTTTTTCGTTATAAGTTGCGTGTTCTTTTCGCCATTCATCACCCAATATTTTTAGATTATGCTTCACGTTTTTTAGGCTGGTTGGTTCTAATAAATCAGGTTCTACTTTAGATGGTTGGCTCAATACCGTGAAGGCTGGACTTCTCATGATTTCTTCTGGTAGTTCATTCATTATTCAACCCTCGCTTTCTTGCTTCCATACTTAAAACACTAGAAAATATTTTGTTTAATTCGCCCATCTCAATAGGGTTGGAAATGAAATTCTCATTGATTACTTGTAGCAAAGCATAAGCATTTTCTAATTCTGTGCCATTAGCGACCATTGAGCCACAAATACTTGTTAGCCATGTATTTCTATTTCCATCTTCTGCGCCTTCTGCAATCTGATTCAATAGCGCCCCTATCCGATTGCCTCGCCTCAAGTTCGTTCTAGCACTAGGAATATGCTTGTATTTTGACTTGTGGGGCTTCTTCCACCCTTCACGCTGCTTTATCAGTCGTAGAGCCTTAGAAACGTCTAGCGGCTTCCTATCGTCCTGATAATGCCTTTTAGCCTGTTTATTCTCATTAGTGTTAACAGGTAGCCCCTGACCTTGCGACCATGTTAGATTACTCAAATCTATCTCCTGTATGCCTAAATCGGTTTGGAAGCCCCATACAAGCGCTTTATAGTCTAATTCCTTCACTGGTGTATCTAATTCAACTACAAGCCGATAACGTGGCTTAAATGGCGTGTGTTTCAACGTGGGATATAAGCAATAGTTAACATTCTTGAAGCCATCGCTCACTTTTTTCAAAAACTCTGATTCGTTTTCAATGCTATCAAAGTCCAAAAATAATAAGTTGCGTTCGATAAGGTTCTTATTGCTACGTTTCCCATCTATCAGCTTGCCACTGATTGCAATCAGCATTTCATGAAGCTTTATCCGTTGTTCTTCTTGCTCGTCTTTTGGATAATTAAAGTGTTGTGGCTTGTAATCTCTAAAGAAAAGAAAATCTCTTTCTAATTCAACGCCCTGCATTGAGCGATTCGTTTGTACTGTACTGATATAAATCATAATAATGCGCCCCTTCTCTGTTCACTGTTAAAAAATTATGGTATAATCGAGGCAAAGAAATGGCTAAAAAGCCTTTGCGTTTGCCTTCACTCAGTCCGCCTAAGACTTAACGAGTGAGGCTTTTTCTTTGCCATTTTTCATTCCATAAGCTTCTCTCTTTTTACCTTGAGTTGCTCAAGTTCTTCTTTTAACTCGGACAATCGCTTGACTTCATCACTTCTAAAGAATCTTTTTTCTGAATGAACTTTTTCACTTATTGAAAGCCGTTCTTCAAAAACCTCTATAATACGGTTGTCTACTTCTTTTTTATTCATTGCGATCATTCTCCAATCCCACCAACGCCCCCACGGCATTATTTTATATTTCATGTTTCTTCATAAATTCATCGCATGATTCTCTTCTAATTCTTTCAATTCCATCAACAATGGATATTTTTAAGCCGTTCGGAACATATACGTTCATCAACGTGTTATAACTTACATTCAAATACTCACACGCTTGTTTTTTGTTCATAACTAAAGGTAATTCTTTACGTCTTTGCTCCCTCTCGAAAGCTTCCTTGATTGATTGCCCAATCAATTGAACGATAGGCTGAAATGCCTCTTCTGCAAGGTCTACGCTATCAATTTGTAACTTCGCCATGTTTTTCACCCTTTCAATAAGTCGGTTTGCGTCGGTTGTGATTAAAAAAAATATCTAACACCGTCACTTCACTGTTAAATTTTTTTACTATACTTGTGAATTTTTCTATTTCAGTTTCAGTGAATTCAAAACGCCCTTTCTCTTTTGCGCGGTACTGACTTTCACTAATTCCTAACCTTTTAGCCATTTCAAGTTGACTAAAACCAATCATTTTTCTGTATCCTAAAACTTTATTCATTCTCTCACCCCTCTTCTTGAGTCGGTTTGCGTCTGACTTTTCTTTTAGTATACAAGATTATTTTTAAAAAAACAAGAAGAATTCGTCGGTTTACGTAGATAATTCTCTCTTAATATGAGATAATGCACTTAAATACAAAAATTAAGGAGATTACTTTATGAAAATGAATAAAAAAGGAGTAGCCAAAAGAATTTTAGATATACGCTTAAGTTTAGGTAAAAACACAAGAGAATTCGGGGAATTGTTTGACCCTCCTGCTAGTGACAGCATTGTTTCTAGGTGGGAATCGGGCAAAAGTTTACCTAATGCTAGTAGACTAACTCAATTGGCAGGAATAGCTCATATAACAGTTCCTGAACTACTCTATGGGAGTCTAGAAGAACGTGTTCACAACGCTATCATTGCATACGTCAAAGATAATAAACTAGATGTTCCTAGTGAAATAGAATTAAAGCAAATTAGACGAATTGAAGAAAAAACATTAGATTTCTTCAAACAACGGAAAGATACGATTGAAGATTATGAAATCGACAATACAATTAGTGCTTTCATGACAATGTACACCATGAGTATGGAGATAGAAAACGTTGGGCAACTCGATTTAAGAACTGGTGAGATTCATAGTCAAAAAACTCTAATTCAAAAGGCGATTTCATCTTATCAACAATCAAAAAACGAATACGAAGCACTTAATAGGCATTTTGATAAAAATATATATTCTGAAACCATTCAATCAATCATTGCTATCACTAATGAAGCAATCGCAAAGCTAGAAAAACTTAAAGAACAATAAAATCAACTCCCAAAACCAACGCCCCCACGCTAGGAACTGGGAGGAAAAAAACAATGGCAACATTTAAGCAATATGAAAAGAAAGATGGCTCTAAGGCTTGGCAATTCCAATCTTACTTGGGTATCAATCCCATTACTGGGAAGCCTGTAAAGACAACTAGACGAGGTTTTAAGACAAAAAAAGAAGCCCAACTAGAACTTAATCGTTTACTAGTGGACTTTGAAAATGAAGGTCTAAAAAAACAGAAAGTAATGACCTTTCAAGAACTATATGAATTATGGTTCAAACAGCATAAAAAAGATATAAAACCGACTACTCAACAACGAATTGAAATTCATTTTAAGAATCATATTCTAAAATCATTCGGCAAGCTAAAAATTGATAAGATTACGCCTTTATTTTGCCAAGAACAGTTAAACGATTGGGCTGAATCACTCTCAACTTATCGGCATTTAAGAACTTATGTAAGAATGGTTTTTAATTATGGGATACTAATTGACGTGATTAAAGATAACCCTATGGATCGAACGGTCACACCTAAGAAGAAAAAGAAACCCACCGATGAAGCGGATAGTTATTACACCAAAGACGAATTAAAAGACTTTCTACGGTGCTTATTACAGCTTAAAGACTACCGTTCACACGCTTTCTTTCGTTTGCTGGCTTTTGGTGGCTTGCGTAAAGGTGAGGCGATGGCGCTAGAATGGAAAGATATTGATTTTGAAGAAAACACGATTACGATCGATAAAACCTTAGCGGAACTTAGCAATGGTAAACCATTCATTCAAGATACTAAAACCGATTCATCAAACCGTTGTATCAAGCTGGATAATCAAACAATGGCAATTCTCAAAAAATGGCAAAGCTATATTCGACAAGAAAAATTAAGATTAGGGATTAGGGATAATAATAGCACCGTTGTTTTCTGTAATTCTGTTTTAACCAATGAGAACCCTTATCTTAGTAAAGCCTATCCTAACAATGTCATGAAACGAGTGAAGAAACACTTCCCTGATATGAAAATCATCAAGGTTCACGACTTTAGAAAAACGAATGCCTCACTCTTGTTTGAAAGTGGTGCTAGTATCAAAGACGTATCCCAACGATTGGGGCATAAATCAACTAAGACTACAACGGATATTTATATCAAAGTGACTCAAGAAAAACAAGACAATACAGCAGAACAATTTGCTAAATATATGGCATTTTAGAGCGAATGGCATTCAATATGGCATTCAATCGCTTTTTGTAGACAATCGAGGTACGAAAAAAAGGCTTAGTATCAAGCCTTTTCCTCACTTACCTTGGCAATCTTACCTTGTTCGATGTAGACCATTAAAATACTAATATCAGCAGGATTTACCCCACTAATACGACTCGCTTGGGCAATTGTTTCTGGTTGAATTTTTTGCAATTTTTGACGCGCTTCTGTCGCTAAGCCATTAATCGCTTCGTAATCAATACGTTCTGGAATTCGTTTTGCTTCCATACGTTTCAACTTATCAACTTTTTCCATCGCTTTTTTGATATAACCTTCATACTTAATTTGAATCTCTAGTTGTTCGATTTCTCGATTATCTAAAGGTTCTGTGACAGAAAGAAATGGCAGTAAATCATGATAGTGAATTTCTGGTCGACGTAATAATTCACTTGCTAAAATTCCGTCTTTAAGTGTCGCCGAATGGATTGATTCCAAAAAGGCTTGGACTTCTTTCGTTGGTTTTATGCGAATGCCTTTTAGACGTTGGATTTCATTTTCAACGGTGATTTTCTTCTTTAGATAAGTCGTGTATTGTTCTTCTTTGACAAGACCAATGTCGTAACCTAGTTGTGTGAGTCGTAGATCAGCATTGTCGTGTCGTAAGATCAGTCGATATTCTGCACGTGACGTCAATAAACGATAGGGTTCCATCGTCCCTTTTGTCACGAGGTCATCAATCATCACACCGATGTAACCATCGCTCCGTTTTAACACAAGGGGTTCTTTGCCTTGAATTTTTAAGGCAGCATTAATTCCAGCCATTAATCCCTGACCTGCAGCTTCTTCATAACCACTTGTACCATTGGTTTGACCTGCTGTATATAAGTTTTCAATTACTTTTGTTTCAAGTGTTGGACGCAACTGATGAGGGACAACCACATCATATTCAATTGCATAGCCTGTTCGCATCATCTGGGCATTTTCTAAACCTACAACTGAGTGTAAAACGTCCATTTGAACGTCTTCTGGTAACGAAGAAGAAAGACCTTGAACATAAACTTCTTCTGTTTTTAGTCCCTCAGGCTCTAAGAAAATTTGATGGCGTTCTTTATCTGCAAATCGGACAATCTTATCTTCAATTGATGGACAATAACGCGCACCCACACCTTCAACAATTCCCGTAAACATGGGCGCTCGATGTAAGTTCTCTTGGATAATTTGATGCGTTTTACTATTGGTATATGTCAACCAACATGGGACTTGATCCGTTACATACTCACTGTCTGGCGTACGAAAACTAAAATGATTGGGTTCTTCGTCTCCCGGTTGAATTTCTGTAACCGAATAATCAATCGTACTTGACTTCACGCGTGGAGGCGTCCCTGTTTTAAAACGTTCAATTTCAAGCCCTAACTCTTTTAAATGATCTGCTAAGGCAATTGAAGGCTGAGAATTGTTCGGTCCAGAAGAATATTTCAACTCACCGATAATGATTTCTCCTCTCAAAGCAGTTCCTGCGGTGATAATCACGGCTTTTGCATGATGCATGCTCCCTGTTGACGTGATGATTCCACGACAAATACCTTCCTCAACAATTAAACGTTCGACAATCCCTTGACGCAAGGTCAAGTTTTCTTCTTTTTCAATCGTTGCTTTCATTTCCAATGCATAATCATGTTTATCTGCTTGCGCACGTAGGGCACGTACAGCTGGGCCTTTCCCTGTATTTAGCATCCGCATTTGAATATAGGTTTTATCAATGTTTTTCCCCATCTCACCACCTAAGGCATCAATTTCACGAACAACGACGCCTTTTGCTGGCCCACCGATTGATGGATTACACGGCATAAATGCCACCATTTCTAGATTTAAAGTCATCAGCATCGTTTTTAGCCCCATGCGGCTGGCGGCAAGTGCAGCCTCTGAACCGGCATGTCCTGCTCCTACAACGATTACATCAAATGCTTCTCCTTGGTAATATTCCATTACTTGGTACTTCCTTCCTTATTTCCCTAAACAAAATTGACTAAACAACTGCGTAATTAACTCGTCTTGTACGCTATCTCCGACGACTTCTCCTAAGTAATCCCAACAACGCGTCATATCCATTTGGACTAAATCAACAGGCATCCCCGCTTCAATTCCAAGTAAGACTTCATCCAACGCTTGAACGGCATTTTCTAGTAAGCCGATATGGCGGGTGTTTGAAAGATAAGACGCATCTTTTTCACCCGTTGCCCCACCAAAAAAGAGGGAGGCAATCGCTGCTTCTAATGCATCAAATCCTTCATTTTCTAAAACAGAAATAGCAAAAATCGGTGATTCACCAACTAGTTGTTCGAGCATGGAATGGTCGATTTTAGCTGGTAAATCCGTTTTATTTAATAAAATGATACGTTTACTTGCCTGACTTGCTTCAATAATTTGTAAATCTTCAGCCGTGAGAGCTTCACTTTGATTTAAAACAAGTAAAATGAGATCTGCTTCAATTAATGCTTTGCGACTACGTTCGACACCAATTTGTTCTACCTTGTCTTTGGTCTCACGAATCCCTGCCGTATCAATCAACTTTAAAGGTACCCCTCGAACGTTGACATATTCTTCAATCACATCACGCGTTGTTCCTGCAATATCCGTGACAATGGCCTTTTCTTCTTGTAATAAATGATTCAGCAGACTTGATTTTCCAACGTTCGGTCGACCAATAATAGCCGTACTTAGGCCTTCGCGTAAAATTTTCCCTTGTTGGGCAGTCTGTAATAATGCTTCGATTTGCCCTCGAACTTGAGACGCTTTTTCTACCAGTAACTTCGTAGTCATTTCTTCAACATCATCATACTCTGGATAATCAATGTTTACTTCCACTTGAGCTAGTGTCGCTAAAATTTCTTGTCGCAACGCACGAATAAGACTCGACAAATTCCCATCTAATTGATTCAGTGCGAGATGCATCGCTCGGTCCGTCTTCGCTCGAATTAAATCCATCACTGCTTCTGCTTGAGACAAATCCATACGACCATTTAAAAAAGCTCTTTTGGTAAACTCTCCCGGCTCTGCCAGTCGTGCTCCCTGCCGCAATAAGAGTTGTAAAATTTGATTGACTACAACAATGCCACCATGACAGTTGATTTCAACAATGTCTTCTCGTGTAAAGGTTTTCGGCGCTTGCATAACTGAAACCATCACTTCATCCACGATTTGCTCTGTCGCTGGATCAATGAGATGCCCATAATGAATCGTATGACTTGGAACCTCTTGAAGTCGTTTGGTTCCCTGTCGATACACACGATCAGCAATTTTAAAGGCTTCATCACCACTTAAACGAACAATACTGATTGCTCCTTCACCAGGTGGTGTTGAAATCGCTGCAATGGTATCAAATTCTTGTGTAAACTTTGCCAATGAAATTCCTCCTAATTTTTGACACAAAAAAAGTGCCCACTCCACCCCTTAGTAAATGAAGGGGTAGACGTTGCACTTTGACTGCGAGTCTGATTGAATTCTTGTCATAGATTAGCATATTTTTTTTCGCTTTACAAGTTTCTTGCCATTTTCTTTTTTGCGAAAGTCTTGAAAAAGCAGTACACTAAGAGAGAGAAAACAATGAACAAAAGAAAGAAGGAATCTCTATGACACAACCATCTGCTACTTCAAAAACAAATGCTTTTGATCATATCCTAATCGCAACAGGGAACATTAGCCGTTCTTACTTAGTTCGAGAACTAGCCTTTGCAACCGAAGCACTTACCATCGATTTGTTTGATCAACAAAATGATCCGAATACAATTTTTTTAGGCGTTAGTCAACAATTAAAGAAACAAGCAGCACATTATGGTGCAGATGCAGTCATTAATTGTCATTTTTCATATGAACAAATCAAAGAAAATGGAGCGATTACCTTACAAATTTTTGCTTACGGAACAATTGTCCAGTTTAAACATTCAATGGTTGGTAGTTAAGTCCTAGATCTTTAATGATTCGATTCAATCATTGTTATCACTACTTCTTTTCATAAAAAAACATCTGGTCACAAAGTGCCGAAAATGGCTTTCTTTGATTTGACCAGATGTTTTTTATTTAATAATATTTTTTCGCCGGTTCCACAACTAAGTAACGATAAGGCTCTTCCCCTTCAGAATGGGTTTTGACATAATCTTTCGTACTTAAGGCCGCATGAATTTGTTTACGCTCAAATGCAGGCATCGGTTCTAAGAAGATTGGACGACCCGTACGATCCACTTTTTCTGCTGTTCGTTCAGCCAAACGTTGTAAAACAACTTGCCGTTTTTCGCGGTAATTGCCGACATTTACTACAATCGATAATTTATTTTTGGCAACGCGATGGATAAAGACTTGGGACAAATATTGCAAGGCATTGAGTGTTTTGCCGTGTTTTCCAATCAAAATACCTGGCTTGTCGGTTTCTAACTGAAAGTGAATCAAATGGTTTTCACGGCTTTGTTTGACAGTTGCTGGCGCACCGACTTGTTTCGTAATTTCAGTTAAATACATTCCTAATTGCGTTAACGCTTCTTCATCTTCTAAAGACTCCAAAAGTGGTGTTTTTTGAGTGAAGGGTTCTTCTTTCATCGGGTCTTCGATTGCAATCACTTCTTCAACGACTGCTTCAATTGCTTCTTCGATCTCCTCAGATACTGTCAACTCTAAAGATACGCGAGCGTCTTTTTTCCCAATTCCAAAAAATCCTTTTTTTCCTTCTTCAAGAATTTCAATCGTTACTTGCTCTTTTGTTACACCTAGAATCCTTAATCCTTGATGAATCGCAGCTTCAACTGTTGCTCCTTCATAAATTGGCATCTTTTCTGACTCCCCCTCTACCTAGATAACCTTACTTTCTTCTCTTTTTCTTTGGACTTTGTGCTTTTTGCAAAGCTTTTGCTCGTTCTTTTTCTTTTCTCGCAGCTTCTTCACGCTCATTAATAATTTTAAAAGGATTATTAATCAGCAAGGTCTGCACGACTTGGAAGGCGTTTGATACTACCCAGTATAAAGACAAAGCACTCGGTAAATTAATCGCCATCACTAAAATCATAATCGGCATCACATAATTCATAATTTTCAAGCTCGCATTTGACTCTGCTTGACTCATGCTTGATAAGTATGTACTTGCAAAAGTTAAAATGGCTGCAAGAACAGGTAAAATAAAGTAAGGGTCAGGCTCTCCTAATACTTTTAACCATAAAAAACTACCTTCTCTTAATTCAGGTACCCGAGAGATTGCTTGGTAGATAGCCATTAAAATTGGCATTTGAACTAAGAGCGGCAAACAACCTGCATAAGGATTGACACCATGTTCAGCATACAATTTTTGTTGCGCTTCACGCAATTTTTGTTGGGTTTCTACGTCTTTTGAAGCATATTGTTGTTGCAATTGCTTAATTTTTGGTTGTAATTCTTGTGTCTTACGCATGCTTTTTGTTTGAAAGTGCATGAGTGGTAACAATATGACACGAATGAGAATCGTAAATAAAATAATCCCGATTCCACGACTACCACCAATCGAAAGCCATTTTACTGCTTGAGCAAAAAGGTAAACAATTTTCTCCCAAACTCCGGTACTTGAAGCAGAAATTTCACCTGTGCCACAGGCAGATAAGACAATGACAAAAAACAATAGCGTCATCGTTAATAATAATTGCTTTTTTTTCTTCACATAAACAATTCCTTCCCTAAGCTATTTCATTACTTTGGCAATTTTTAATACATGCCTTAAATTCGAGTAAACTTCTTTAGAAGATAATGTTTGGACAGATGGTCTCGCAATGACAATAAAATCAAGGTCTGGTTGAATTTCTTCCCTTAATTCAAAAATACTCGCTCGAATTTTCCTTTTTACAGCATTCCGTTGCACCGCGTTCCCAACTTTTTTGCCGACAGAAATCCCAATCCGAAAATGCGATTGATCGGTTTTGGGTAAGACATAGACAATAAAATTCCGATTAGCGGATGACTTTCCTCTTGTAAAAACCTTTTGAAATTCTTTTTCTTTCTTTACTCGGTAGGACTTTCTCATGCCTTTTCATCATTTCCTTCTACTTAGATACTCACCCGTTAATCATACCATAATTCATGAAAAGGTAGGGCTTTTTCTTAAAAAAGTGTATAAAAAAAACCACTGATTTGCAGTGGCTTATGCAGAAAGAACCTTTCTGCCTTTACGACGACGGCTAGCGATGACACGACGACCGTTTTTTGTGCTCATACGTTTACGGAAACCGTGAACTCGTGAATGTTTACGTTTGCTTGGTTGATATGTTCTTTTCATAATTTTTCACCTCCAAAAAGGAATTGCTATCGATACTTTTCGACATACCTTGATATTATAACGAATCAAGTCCCTCTTTGTCAATCATAAAATGACTTCTTCTTATCAGAACCTCTCATACCTTTATCCACAAATCTAGGGATAGCTTTAAAAGAGATTGTGAATCAAGCCCATTACTCTGGCAACTTTTCCTTGACTTCAACTTCGATTATCCACATCTTCACAGCATTAAATAAGTTATGCACATCTCCGTTTTTATCTGTTGATAACTTTTTATTATCCTTGATGTACCAATGATTTTACTCCCAAGCTTCTTGTTGATAACTTTTTTTATCTTTTGTTTTCCACAAAAAAGAAGCCATGTGGAAAAAGAGCTCTCCTTGCCTGTGGATTACTTTTTGATTTTGTTCTTCACATTGTGGAAAAAAGAAGTTTTTTCTATTTATTTTCTATTTTCTGTGGAAAACTTTTGCTTTTCATGCTAAATTGGTACTATCTATCTTTATCTATATCGTACAGGAGGATGAAACATGCCATCTCTTGAATCAATCTGGAGAGAATTGCAGGACAGTTATCGTAAAGAGATGAATCCAGTCAGTTATACGACTTGGATTGAATCTGCAAAACCGCTCTCCTTTCAAAACAATGAGCTCGTTATTGAAGTACCAACCATGATTCAAAAGAATTATTGGGAGAAAAATTTAGCTAGTAAAATTTTAGAAACTTTCTATATGATGAGCGGAGAAGAAATTTTACCGATTTTTGTCACCCCTGATGAAGCAGAGAATTTTATGCAGATTCAAAAAGAAGTGCCCTCACCGGAAGTCATTGAGGAATCAAATCATAGTAAAGCACTTCTAAACGACAAATATACATTTGAGACCTTTGTAATTGGTAAAGGAAATCAAATGGCACATGCCGCTGCCTTAGTTGTTGCTGAAGATCCAGGCTCCATTTATAACCCTCTTTTTTTCTATGGTGGTGTTGGACTTGGAAAAACCCATTTAATGCATGCCATCGGTCATCAAATGCTCTTAAAACGACCGCACGCAAAGATCAAATACGTCAGCAGTGAGAATTTTACCAATGATTTTATTACCTCCATTCAAAAAAATCGGATGGAAGAATTTCGTAATGAATATCGAACCGTCGATCTTTTGTTGGTGGATGATATTCAATTTTTAGTGAATAAAGAAGGAACACAAGAAGAATTCTTTAATACATTTGAAGAACTTTATCGTAATAACAAACAAATTGTTTTAACCAGTGATCGTTTGCCAAACGAAATTCCTACCTTGCCGCAAAGATTGGTTTCACGCTTTGCTTGGGGACTTTCTGTCGATATTACGCCACCTGATTTAGAAACACGAACCGCTATTTTAAGAAAAAAAGCAGAAGCAGAAAACCTTGAAATCCCAGATGATACATTAAGTTATATCGCAGGCCAAATTGACTCCAATATCCGAGAACTCGAAGGGGCACTTGTACGCGTTCAAGCTTTTGCTGCCATTCAAAGTGTCGATATTTCAACCAGTTTAGCTGCTGAAGCTCTCAAAGCCTTAAAATCCAGTCAACATTTAAGTCAAGTTTCCATTTTAAAAATTCAAGAAGACGTTGCAAAATACTATCATTTACAAATTAAAGATTTAAAAGGGAAAAAACGGGTGAAAAATATCGTTGTTCCTCGACAAATTGCCATGTACCTGTCTAGAGAATTAACGGATAATTCTTTACCAAAAATCGGAGCCGAATTTGGCGGAAAAGATCATACAACGGTCATTCATGCCCACGAAAAAATTCAAAACTTACTGAAACACGATACGATCATTCAAAATGAGATTGCTGAGATTAAAGAAATCATTTTTAGCTAATGTGAATAAGTCTGCGAATCGAGACAAAGTTTTCCACAACTTATGCACAGGTGGAAAACTTTGTCTCCCTAATCTTTCTTGAGTTTATCCACAAAACTAACAAGCCTACTACTACGACTATTTTTTTATTACTAATAACTATTTAAGAGGAGTAACTATTATGAAACTAACCATTCATCGAGCAACCTTTATTCAAGAATTACAAACAGTCCAAAGAGCAATTGCTGCAAAAACAACGATTAACATCTTAACTGGAGTAAAAATTGATTTAAGACAGGAAGGTTTGACCTTGACTGGAAGCAATGCTGAAATTTCAATTGAGTCTTTTTTAAGTGTTGAAAACGAGCAAGCACAAATGCGTATCGAACGTCCAGGTGCCATTGTTTTGCAAGCGCGCTTCTTTAGTGAAATTATTCGTCGTTTACCTGAAGACGAATTTACTTTAGAAGTACTTGAACAAAATCAAGTCCAAATTACTTCTGGGAAAGCAAATTTTACAGTCAATGGTTTAGATGCTGATAATTATCCACATCTTCCAATTATTGATACTCAAAATCAACTATCTATTCCAGTTCATGTCTTGAACAAATTAATTAGCGAAACGGTTTTTTCTGTGTCACAACATGAAAGCCGTCCGATTTTAACCGGAGTTCATTTCATATTAGAAAACCAAACGCTTTTAGCCGTTGCAACGGATTCTCATCGTTTAAGTCAACGGAAAATTCCTCTAGAAAATACAGAAGATCAATTTGATATTGTCATTCCTGGAAAAAGTTTAACAGAATTGTCTCGTTCCTTAACTGATGAAGAAGAAATCATCACGATTCGTATCATGGATAATCAAGTCTTATTTGAATCAAAAACAATGAAATTTTACTCTCGTTTACTTGAAGGAGCTTATCCTGATACCAATCGTTTAATTCCCACTAGTTTTAATACGACGATTGAATTTGAAGGTAAAGAATTTTTAGCAGCAATTGATCGGGCTTCTTTACTTTCTCATGAAGGGCGTAATAATATTGTTCGTTTACACATTGCTGATGCGGGCGTAATTTTATACGGAAATTCTCCTGAAATTGGAAAAGTAGAAGAAAGCTTAAATTACAATCAAGTTTCGGGTGAACCACTCGATATTTCTTTTAACCCCGATTATATGAAAGCTGCTTTAAGGGCTTTTGGCGACACAACGATTAAAATTCAATTTATCTCCGCCATCCGTCCATTTATTTTAGAGCCTTCAGAAGGACAAGGAGAATTTGTTCAATTGATTACCCCGGTTCGAACCAATTAATTTAAATTTTCATCAATTTTGAAAGTACTGAAACATCAAACTGAAAACGAAAAAACGGCTTAAAATCGATTTTAAGCCGTTTTTTCGTTTTTTAATAAAAATAGCTAAAAAACCTTAACGTTGCTAAAAGGCAGAAATAACAAGCGAAATTTGTTTTATTTCATTTTAAGGAGTATAATATAAACATGTACTCAGGATAGAATTGAGGGATAAAAATGAAAACAAATATCTTTTTAAAAACCGAATATATGACACTTACCCAAATGTTAAAGGAAGCCAATATTATTAGTAGTGGTGGACAAGGAAAATGGTATTTAGCAGAAAATACCGTTTTTGTGGATGGAGAACCTGAAAATCGTCGAGGCCGTAAATTATACGCAGGCATGATGGTTGAGATACCTGGGGAGGGTACCTTTTTCATGAAACAACAAGGACAATCAAATGAAACTGAATGAACTTCACGTAAAACACTTTCGTAATTACGAAGAGGTTCATTTAACTTTCAAAAAGGGATTGGTCATTTTCTTGGGTGAGAATGCACAAGGAAAAACCAATTTACTTGAAAGTATTTTTGTCCTGGCAATGACGCGCAGTCATCGGACTTCCCAAGAACAAGAATTAATCGGATGGCAACAAGCAAGTGCGTATATTAAAGGGACACTTGAAAAAAAACATGCGACTTTGCCTTTAGAAATTTTATTAACAAAAAAAGGTCGCAAAACAAAGATTAATCATATCGAACAAAAAAAACTCAGTAGTTACGTCGGCCAAATGAATGTCATTTTGTTTGCTCCTGAAGATCTGTCGCTTGTGAAAGGGAGTCCACAATTACGACGTCGTTTTTTAGATATGGAAATTGGTCAAATTGACCCCATTTATTTATACGATTTAGTGCAATACCAAAAAGTATTAAAACAACGAAATCATTACTTAAAACAACTTGCTGAAAAAAAACAATCGGATGAGTTGTATTTGGATATCTTAAGCGAACAATTAGTTGAATTTGGGAGCAAAATTTTTTTAGCTAGACAAAATTTCGTCCATCGTCTTGAATACTGGGCCAATCAATTACACGATAAAATTAGCCAGGGGAAAGAACAATTGGCGATTGAATACCTTTCAAGTTTGCCTCTAGAAGAAGAGATGACTTTAGTTGAGATCCAAACGCACTTCAAAGAGCAACTGACAAAAAATCGTGAAAAGGAACGTTTTCGTCAAATGACAACAATTGGTCCTCATCGAGACGATTTGATTTTTTTAATAAATGAGAAAAATGTGCAAACGTTTGGTTCTCAAGGACAACAACGAACGACTGCTCTAAGCGTTCGTCTAGCAGAAATCGATTTAATTTATGAAGAAACTGGCGAATATCCCATTCTTTTACTCGACGATGTGATGAGTGAATTGGACGATGCTCGTCAGCTTCATTTGTTAAAGACCATTGAAGGAAAAGTCCAAACATTTTTAACAACGACCACTTTAGAGCATTTAAAAGACAAAATGATTGTTGAACCTGAGATTTATCATGTTCATCAAGGTTTAATTAAAGGAGAGAACGCTGAATGACGGAAGAAGAAAAATTAGCAGCACTTGCGAAAGAATACGATGCTAGTCAGATTCAAGTCTTGGAAGGCCTAGAAGCCGTTCGAAAACGTCCAGGAATGTATATTGGAACGACAAGTTCAGAAGGTTTGCATCACTTGGTTTGGGAAATTGTCGACAATGGCATCGATGAAGTTTTGGCTGGTTTTGCGACGAAAATAGAGTTAATCATTGAAAAAGACAATAGCATTACTGTCATCGATGATGGGCGTGGAATTCCTGTAGGTATTCAAGAAAAAACAGGTCGTCCGGCGGTAGAAACCGTCTTTACAGTCTTGCACGCAGGTGGAAAATTTGGCGGCGGCGGCTATAAAGTTTCTGGTGGCCTGCATGGTGTTGGTGCTTCAGTCGTAAACGCTTTGTCTGAAATGTTGGAAGTCAAAGTGCATAAAGATGGCAAAATACATTATCAGAAATTTGAACGTGGCGTTGTAATTTCTGACTTAGAGGTCATTGGTGAAACAGATCGTCATGGGACAGAAGTTCATTTCTTACCTGATGCAGAAATATTTATGGAAACCACAGAGTTTAATTTTGAAAAATTAGCGACTCGTGTTCGTGAATTAGCCTTTTTAAACCGCGGTCTGCATATTTCCATTACAGATCGTCGTCCAGAAGAACCTCTTGTGAAAGAATTTTATTTTGAAGGCGGCATTAAGAGTTATGTCGAGCATTTGAATGCCAACAAAACGGTCTTATTTCCAGAACCAGTTTATGTTGAAGGAGAGCAGCAAGGAATCATGGTGGAAGTGGCCTTGCAATATACAGATGGTTACCACACCAATTTATTAAGTTTTGCAAATAACATTCACACGTATGAAGGTGGGACGCATGAGTTTGGTTTTCGAACGGCTTTAACGCGGGTCATCAATGACTATGCACGTAAGCAAAAATTAGTGAAAGAAAATGATGAAAACTTAACTGGAGATGACGTCCGTGAAGGGCTAACGGTTGTGGTATCGATTAAACATCCAGACCCACAATTTGAAGGACAAACCAAAACGAAATTAGGAAATTCCGAAGCAAGAACGGTGACCGATCGCCTTTTTTCGGAACATTTTTCTAAGTTTTTAATGGAGAACCCAACTGTTGGGAAGCAAATTGTTGAAAAAGGGATTTTGGCCTCGAAGGCGCGCCTAGCAGCCAAAAGAGCTCGTGAAGTAACCCGTCGAAAAGGTGCGTTGGAGATTAGTAACTTACCTGGTAAATTGGCGGATTGCTCGAGTAAAGATCCTGAAAAAAGTGAACTATTTATCGTTGAGGGGGATTCAGCTGGTGGTTCAGCAAAACAAGGACGTAGCCGTGAATTCCAAGCGATTTTACCCATTCGAGGAAAAATTTTAAATGTTGAAAAAGCATCGATGGATAAAATTTTAGCCAACGAAGAAATTCGAGCTTTGTTTACAGCGATGGGGACTGGTTTTGGTTCAGATTTTGATGTTTCAAAAGCACGTTACCATAAATTAGTCATCATGACGGATGCGGACGTTGATGGTGCACATATCCGGACCTTGTTGTTAACTCTTTTTTATCGTTACATGCGTCCAGTGGTTGAAGCTGGGTATGTCTATATTGCCCAACCGCCATTATATGGTGTGAAACAAGGAAAGAAAATCACTTATGTGCAGCCCGGTAAAGACGCAGAAGAACGTTTACAAGCAGTCATTGATTCTCTACCCTTGACTCCAAAGCCGTCTGTTCAACGTTATAAAGGTCTGGGAGAGATGGACGACCATCAACTATGGGAAACGACGATGGACCCAGAAAATCGTCTCATGCTTCAAGTAACCGTCGATGACGCGATTGAAGCCGATCAAGTTTTTGAAATGTTAATGGGAGACAAGGTAGAGCCTCGTCGCGCCTTTATTGAAGAAAATGCCCATTATGTGAAGAACTTAGATATCTAAGGAATCGAGGAGGAAAGAATTTTGGAAGATCAACGAAAGAATATTCAGGAAATCAATCTGACAAGTGAAATGAAAGAATCCTTCATCGATTATGCGATGAGCGTGATTGTTTCTCGTGCATTGCCGGATGTCAGAGATGGTCTGAAACCTGTCCATCGTCGGATTTTATATGGGATGCATGAACTGGGTGTGACCCCAGATAAAGCACATAAAAAGTCCGCTCGTATTGTTGGAGATGTTATGGGGAAATATCACCCCCATGGGGATAGTGCGATTTATGAATCAATGGTTCGAATGGCCCAACCGTTTAGTTATCGCTACATGCTTGTGGATGGTCACGGGAACTTTGGATCTGTCGACGGTGACGGAGCAGCAGCCATGCGTTATACCGAAGCTCGAATGAGTCGTTTAGCATTAGAGATGTTACGTGATATTAATAAAAAGACGGTTGATTTCAAGAGTAACTATGATGACTCTGAACGTGAACCAGAAGTATTACCTGCAAGATTTCCGAATCTACTAGTCAATGGAACGACAGGGATTGCGGTTGGAATGGCGACGAATATTCCGCCACATAACTTAAATGAAGTGATTGCTGCCATTGATGTCTTAATGGAAAATCCGGATGCGACCACAGCAGATATCATGGAAGTGTTACCGGGTCCTGATTTTCCAACTGCAGGACTGGTGATGGGGAAATCAGGAATCCGTCGTGCCTATGAGACGGGTCGTGGTTCAATTATTATTCGTGCCAAAGTTGACATTGTAGAAAAATCCAATGGTCGTGAACGCATTTTAGTGACTGAATTGCCTTACATGGTCAATAAAGCGAAATTAATTGAACGCATTTCGGAGTTGCACCGGGATAAGCGAATTGAAGGAATTACGGACTTACGTGACGAATCTTCTCGTGAAGGGATGCGAATTGTCATTGATGTCCGTCGCGATGTGAGTGCTTCAGTGATTTTAAACAACTTATATAAAATGACTCCTTTACAAACGTCTTTTGGCTTCAATATGCTAGCAATTGAAAATGGTGTGCCAAAAATTTTAGGTGTAAAACGTATCTTAGAAAACTATATTGAACATCAAATTGAAGTCGTGACTCGTCGAACACAATTTGACAAACAGCGAGCAGAAGATAAGGCGCATATCCTAGAAGCCTTACGGGTGGCACTCGATCATATTGATGAAATCATTGCCATTATTCGGGGTTCAAAAACAGATGCGGTGGCAAAAGAAACATTAATTGAACGGTTTAAATTTTCTGATCGTCAAGCACAAGCCATTTTAGACATGCGTTTACGTCGTCTAACAGGTTTAGAGCGCGATAAGATTGAAAATGAATACCAAGAACTACTTGTCTTGATCGCTGATTTAGCTGATATTTTAGCAAAACCTGCGCGTGTTTTGGAAATTATTCAAACAGAACTACACGAGGTTGGTGAACGCTTTGGTGATGCCCGTCGGACGGAACTCTTGGTGGGAGAAGTCTTAAGTTTAGAAGATGAAGATCTTATTGAGGAAGAAGAAATTGTCATTACTTTAACCGATCATGGTTACATTAAACGAGTCGCAAATACAGAGTTTCGAGCGCAACGTCGTGGTGGACGAGGTGTTCAAGGGATGGGTGTTCATGAGGAAGACTATGTCCAAAACTTAATTTCGTGCTCTACGCATGATACGCTTTTATTCTTTACAAATACAGGAAAAGTTTATCGAGCGAAAGGTTATGAAATTCCAGAATACGGTCGGACTGCGAAAGGGATTCCAGTAATCAATCTACTTGGCATTGATTCAAACGAAAGTATTCAAACCGTCGTACCGATTACGAAAGAAGAACAAGCAGGTGCAGGATTCTTATTCTTTACCACACGTTTAGGTGTGGTGAAACGGACGTCTGTCGAAGCTTTTGCCAATATTCGAAGTAACGGTTTGATTGCAATTGGCTTGAAAGAAGGCGATGAACTCGTCAATGTCTTGAAAACAACGGGTGAAGATGTCATGATTATTGGCACGCATACAGGCTACTCCGTTACCTTCTTGGAAGAAGCCGTCCGAGACATGGGTCGAACAGCTGCGGGTGTTCGAGGGGTTCGTCTCAGAGAAGATGATTATGTCATCGGTGCAGCAATCATCCATGAAAATGATGAAGTCCTTGTGATTACGGAGAATGGTTATGGGAAACGTACAGCAGGCTCCGCGTATCCGATTAAGGGTCGGGGAGGTAAAGGGATTAAAACGGCAAATATTACAGAGAAAAATGGTCCCTTAGCAGGTTTAACCACTGTTTCAGGCGATGAGGACATCTTATTGATTACAGATAAGGGGGTCATGATTCGCTTCCACGCGGCTTCGGTTTCTCAAACAGGTCGTGCAACCTTAGGTGTTCGCTTGATGAAAATGGAAGATGATTCAAAAGTGGTGACAATGACCACCGTTGAAGCCGAACCTGAAGATGAAGCAGAAACGAAGACAGATGTTGTTGACACAGAGGAAATAACGGAATAAAGGTAAGAGGACCGGTGGCTTTTGTCACCGGTCCTCTTTTGGATATGAAATTCTTTTCAGGCTTTTGCGAATAAAATTCGTTCGATCGTTGCATGTTTTTATCGTTCGTCTTGCTTCTCTTGCTTTATTTAGTGGCTTTTTTATGAACTGGAGGAATCGAAAAATTAAGTTTTTTTTCTTTTTTTTGAAGGAATAAGAGTAAGAGTACAAAAATGATAATTAGCAGTGTTTTGACGAAAAACATCATGACGAGTACTTCTTTGTCTTGAATTTTAAAGGCGTAATCGTTCATAATCCGACTCACAGTGATGCCTTCAAAATTTCTAGCCAAGAGGGCAAGTGTGGCCATCATCAACAATTGATGTAAAATATTCCCAATGTTTCCTAAACGATATTTTGCGACGAGACGTAAATCTTGAGGCAGGGGTTGGTAATGATAAACGGCACGATTTATTTTTTGGTTGTAAATGGCCGTACAAAGACTAAGGGAAAACACACCTAAGTAAAACAGTCGATTGGTGAGTAGCAGGGCAAAACTCACTAGAAATCCGTAAAAAAGCCGATATCTTTTTCCGTGTACGGACGGTATTCGACCTAAAACCAAAGGCGCAAGAATGACTGCCGTTAAGTAGAGTGAGTAGACAAGATAGAGTGCCAAGGATCCATGGCGCAACAATTGATACAAGGTGCAAAAAACAAAAATAAAATTTGTCAACATTCCTTTATAAATCATCAATAAAGTGGCAATGGGGTTAAATTGACGTTTTAAATGCGTGTTTTTTAAATAAAAAAGAAAAAGTAGCATAAAAAGACAAAGTAAAACGAAAAAAAGAGGTAAAAATGTCGCCATGCCAATCTTCTTCTCACTTTTAAAAATGAAAATAGTGAAAAAACCGACGATAAATAAAAAGAAAGTTTCAATGTTTGAATACGTCGGTGGTGCTTCTTCATAGTTGAGTTGATAGGCAGGGTAAGCCCAAATAATGAAATAGAGTAACAATAAATGCAGACCTAGAAAAAGAAATGTTGCTGTCATTGAATACGCAACAAGTTTGAATAAAATCAAAGAAAAAAGAATTGCAAAAGTAAAGGAGAGGACCTGTTCTTTTAGTGTGGTCCCAAAATGATTTCGATCGCGCTCATGATATTGAATGGTCATATAACTCGGTAACAAGGTTCCCGAACAACCTCCCCGAACAACCTCCTAAAAAGGCACCAGCGAGCCAACCAAAAAGTAGGTGATAGGAGGTTAGCATCCCCAAAAAACAACCAATTACGCCAAGACGAATCGAAAGTGTCAGCAAGCGATTCATTTGAACAGGCTTTAAACGAGTGAGGAATAAGCTGTTGGTCTTAAAACAATAGTAAAGAATCAAGGGCATTAAATAGCGGACATTGCGACTATGGGATAAAAAAAGTTGACTAAAAATAAACATTGGAAATAAATTCATCCCATTTACCAAAACAAAGGGCGTAAAATTAAGCATCAATAAGTGTTTTTTTAACGTGGTCATATTAAGACACCTTCCTTCATATGTTTAATTGCAAATATTCTTTATTTGATAGACTAACAGAAAAAAAACAAGAGAAATCGCGAAAAATGGACGAAAAAGCGTCAAGTTTTGTATGATTTCCCAATCTTTTAAGAAGAAAATGCGTAAGTAGGAGTGATGACAATTAAATTTGAAGGATAATCGTCGAAATACTTGCACATTGAAAAAGAAGCGTGTATAATTATTTTCCGTGAGTAGTCATTTATGGCCACTTTCTCTGCTCTTTCTAATTGAAGGGGCCAAAGTCCATAGGGAGGTGAAAATCAATGGAAAATGCGAAGTATGAGATTTTATATATCATTCGACCAAACATTGATGAAGAAGCAAAAACTGTATTAATCGACCGTTTCAATTCAATCTTGACAGATAACGGAGCTGAAGTTATCGAATCAAAAGATTGGGAAAAACGCCGTCTAGCGTATGAAATTAACGGTTTCCGTGAAGGAATCTATCACATCGTTAAAGTTTCTGCTCCATCAAGCGCAAACGCAATCAATGAATTTGATCGTCTTGCGAAAATCAACGACGATATCGTTCGTCACATGATTGTCAGAGAAGAAGCATAAAATTGTTTCACGTGAAACAAAACGATGAGAGGATGATCAGTTTTGATTAACAATGTTGTATTAGTAGGTAGATTAACAAAAGACCCTGATTTACGTTATACATCAAGTGGTACAGCAGTGGCAACTTTTACTCTGGCAGTTAATCGTAATTTTGCAAGCCAAAGTGGTGAGCGAGAAGCAGATTTCATTAACTGTGTAATCTGGCGAAAATCGGCAGAGACTTTAGCAAATTATGCTAAAAAAGGAACATTGCTAGGCGTAACTGGACGTATTCAAACAAGAAATTATGAAAACCAACAAGGGCAGCGAGTTTATGTTACGGAAATCGTAGCAGAAAACTTCCAATTGTTAGAATCTCGTGCAGTGAATGAACAACGTCGTTCAGCACCGGGCGGAGATTTTGGTCAAAATCAACCGAGCTTTGGAAACACTAGCAATCAAAACCAATCGACTTCAACAACAAGCGGAATGCCTAATTTTGATCGAGATACATCGGATCCATTCGGTGGCTCATCAATTGACATTTCAGACGATGATTTACCATTCTAAGAATTTGATAGGAGGGAAACAAGGATGGCACAACAAAGAAGAGGCGGGCGCAAACGTCGTAAAGTAGACTATCTTGCAGCAAACCACATCGAACACGTTGACTATAAAGACGTTGAATTATTAAAAAGATTTATTTCTGAACGTGGAAAAATTTTGCCACGTCGTGTAACTGGTACAGGAGCGAAAAACCAACGCAAATTAACTGTAGCAATTAAACGTGCGCGTATTATGGGATTACTTCCATTTGTAGGCGAAGAAAATTAATCGATAAGATCTCACAACTGTGAGGTCTTTTTTGTTTCACGTGAAACAAAAGAGTCTGCCCCGAATGTTTGAAAATGTGCTAAAATAGAAGGAGCACCGAAAGAACAAGCGATTGTTCTTGATTGGTGAGTGAGTATTTTTAGACAATGTCATCACCAAAAAAGGAAAATGATAGAAGAGGAGCGATCATATGCGAGTGATTTTTTTAGAAGATGTAAAAGGCAAAGGGAAAAAAGGCGAAGTGAAAGAAGTTCCAACCGGTTATGCCCAAAACTATCTCATTAAGAATAAATTAGCGGTTGAAGCCAATAAAGAAAATATGGCAGAAGTAGCAGGGAAAAAGAAAGCCCAAGCGAAACAAGATGCAGAAGTTTTAAAAGAAGCGCAAGCGTTGAAAGAAATGATTGAACAAGAAACAACTATCGTAGAAATTCAAGCAAAAGCGGGAGAAGATGGGCGGTTATTTGGTTCGATTCCATCCAAACAAATTACAGATGCTTTAGCAAAACAATACAAAATCAAAGTTGATAAGCGTAAACTGGATTTGAAACAACCAATCCGTGGGTTAGGAACAACGCAAGTACCAGCTAAGTTACATCATGAAGTAACAGCTGTGATTAAAGTAAAAGTAACTCAAGGTTAAATGAAAAAAAGGAATAAAAAGACTTGATTTTTTCAAAAATCAGCGTTACCATAAAAGAGTAGCTATGGGTTGTTAGCTCAGTTGGTAGAGTAGGTGACTCTTAATCATCGGGTCGTGGGTTCGATCCCCTCACAACCCATTAGGTAACGAATGAAAGAGATAGTTGGATGCTGGTGGCAAACCATCGTAGGCATTCAACTATCTCTTTTAGTGTATTTTTTTACTGGATAGCTTTAAGTAATTCTTATAAGACTGTCAATTGTGATTCCATTGAAATTTTAGTAGAATAAGAAGGAATGAATGGATGAGGAGAAAAAAGCATGAATGAAGTTTGGCAAGACCGAATACCACCACAAGATATAGAAGCAGAACAAGCGGTTTTAGGCGCGATTTTTCTTGATAGCGAAACCTTAATTGATGCGATGGAAATTGTCACCCCTCGTTCTTTTTATCGTCGTAGCCATCAAATTATTTTCCAAAGTATGATTCAGTTAAATGATCGCAGTGAGGCAATTGACTTAATCACCTTAAAGGCTGAGATTGAAAAAAGCAATGCTTTAGAAGATGTTGGTGGTATTAGTTATTTAACGGAACTAAGCCAGTCGACCCCTTCTTCCGCAAGTGTTTCTTACTATGCGAAGATTGTAGACGATAAGGCCCTCTTAAGACAGTTGATTCAAACAGCCAATCAAATCGTTGTTAAAAGTTTTGAACAAGGCGAAGAGGTTCAAACCATCGTTGATGAGGCTGAACGGAGTATTCTGGAAGTTTCGGAAAGAAGGAATAGTACCGGTTTTCAATCGATTGCGGATGTCTTAAATCGTTCGATTGAAACGATTGATCAGTTGGCTCAAAATGATGAAGAAATTACGGGATTACCCACTGGTTATCAAGCATTAGATAAGATGACGGCTGGGCTACAAAAAGAAGAGTTAATTATTTTAGCTGCTCGACCCGCTGTCGGGAAAACGGCTTTTGCTTTGAATATTGCTCAAAACGTAGGTACCAAGACGGATCAGGCAGTTGCAATTTTTAGTTTAGAGATGGGGGCGGAATCACTCGTCAACCGGATGCTTTGTGCCGAAGGTTCGATTGAAGCAAGCCACCTAAGAACCGGGCAACTAAGTGAAGAAGAATGGCGCAATTTGATTGTCGCAATGGGGAGTCTTTCGCGGGCGAGTATCTTTATTGACGATACCCCGGGAATTAAGATTTCTGAAATTCGTGCTCGTTGCCGAAAACTTGCACAAGAGACCGGTAATCTAGGGCTGATTTTAATTGACTACTTGCAGCTAATTGAAGGAACCGGCCGAGAGAACCGGCAACAAGAAGTCTCAGAAATCTCGCGTCAATTAAAAACATTGGCAAAAGAGTTGAAAGTTCCTGTAATTGCTTTGTCTCAGCTTTCTCGTGGGGTGGAGCAGCGTCAGGATAAACGTCCGGTGCTGAGTGATATCCGTGAGTCGGGTTCGATTGAACAAGATGCTGATATCGTTGCTTTCTTGTATCGTGATGATTACTACGAACGTGAGAGTGATGAAGATGCCGAAGAACATAGCAATGATAATGTAATTGAAGTAATTATTGAAAAAAACCGAAGTGGCGCAAGGGGCACGGTTGAATTGTTATTTATTAAAGAATACAATAAGTTTTCCTCCCTTTCTCCAAGGGAAGAGTTTCATTAAACATTCGATACTTGTAGCTAATCAATCCGTCCGACTTTTCCAGGTGATTGCAAAGAGAGCGGTTTTATGAAAAAAAACCAAACGAAGCTCTGACAACTGTCAGAGTCCCGTTTGGTTTTTGTTTTTTAGTCGTATAAAGCAGCAACACGTGCTTGCACGTCTTTGTTTTCTAAAAACTCATCGTAAGTCGTATCGGCACGATCAACGACCCCATTTGCTGAAACCGTAATAATGCGATTGGCAATGGTTTCGATAAATTGGTGGTCATGAGAGGCAAATAAGATTGATCCCTTGAAAGCAATTAAGCCATCGTTTAAGGCAGTAATTGATTCTAAATCCAAGTGATTCGTCGGGTCATCTAAGACTAATACGTTCGCTTTTGAAAGCATATTTTTCGATAGCATACAGCGAACTTTTTCTCCTCCTGACAACACATTGACTTTCTTTAATACTTCATCTCCAGAAAAGAGCATGCGGCCTAGGAAACTACGTAAGAAGGTATTATCGTCTTCTTCTTTATTGGCATACTGGCGCAACCAGTCGACGATGGTTAAGTCGTTATCAAATTCTGCGCTTGGGTCTTTTGGCAAGTACGTTTGACTTGTCGTCACACCCCAACGAATAGAACCTGAATCAGGTGTAATTTCACCCATTAAGACTTTAAATAAAGTCGTTGTTGCAATATCATCTTTCGCTAAGAATGCGACTTTATCGTCTTTGTTTAAGGTAAAGCTAATTTTATCTAAGATTCGTTTCCCATCAATAGTGACACTCACGTTATCGACTTGGAGTAGATCATTACCAATTTCACGTTCAGGTTTGAACCCAACGAATGGATACCGACGAGAAGACGGTTTGATGTCATCGAGTGTAATTTTATCTAACATCTTTTTACGTGACGTTGCTTGTTTAGATTTTGAAGCGTTGGCACTAAAACGAGCGATAAATTCTTGGAGTTCTTTGATTTGATCTTCTTTTTTTGCATTTTGTTGGGCTTGTAATTTTTGGGCTAATTGGCTAGATTCTAACCAAAAATCATAGTTCCCAACGAATAATTGAATTTTACCAAAGTCTAAGTCAGCCATATGCGTACAAACTTTATTCAAGAAGTAACGGTCATGTGAAACAACAATAACGGTATTTTCAAAATTGATTAAAAATTCTTCTAGCCAAGCAATCGATTGAATGTCTAATCCGTTTGTCGGCTCATCTAGTAAGAGCACATCAGGTTTCCCAAAGAGTGCTTGGGCAAGTAAAACTTTTACTTTTTCTCCGGCACTTAACTCACTCATTTGTAAATGGTGAACTTCCTCCGGTAAATTTAAGCCTTGAAGTAAAACAGCTGCTTCTGGTTCTGCTTCCCAACCATCTAATTCAGCAAATTCGCCTTCTAGTTCAGCAGCACGGATACCATCTTCATCACTAAAATCTTCTTTCATGTAGATGGCGTCTTTTTCTTTCATGACGGCATAAAGACGTTCATGTCCCATAATGACTGTTTCTAGGACGCTGTATTCATCGTAGTCAAAGTGGTTTTGTTTTAAAACAGCTAAACGCTCGTCTGGTCCCAAAGTAACATTTCCAGTTGAAGGTTGAATATCACCAGCTAAAATCTTTAGGAAAGTTGATTTACCAGCACCATTCGCACCAATCAAACCATAACAATTTCCGGGGGTAAACTTAATATTTACATCATCAAAGAGTTTGCGATCTGAAAAATGCAAACTAACATCACTTACTGTAATCAATTCTTTTCCTCGCTTTAATTTTATTGACATTTTGTTGATAAAGGTCTCTTTGCATTATAGTAGTAATAATAGAAACTTTCAAGTAAATGCAAGAAAGAGCCTCGGATTTCCTCTAGGATTTGGTTAATCAAAAAAATCAGGTGGCGGACTAAAATTATGATATGATAAAGAAAAAGAATTGAAGGTTGAAAAGGAGTCTAGAAAAATGATTGATTGGTTAGTGGCATTACAACCTTGGCAACAAGCTTTGGTTGGAACGGGGTTTACCTATTTCATGACGGCACTTGGCGCCGCCTTAGTTTTTTTATTTAAAACAATTAATCGCAATGTGTTAAGTACGATGTTAGGATTTGCCTCTGGGGTGATGATTGCTGCAAGTTTTTGGTCTTTGCTAGATCCAGCGATTGCGCAAGCTGCTGAAAATGGGGATATTCCTTGGCTAGTGGTTGGTTTTGGCTTTGGTTTAGGGGGCCTCTTTTTATACGCAGCGGATAAGATTTTACCACACATACATTTTGGGTCCAATCAAGAAGAAGAAGGGATTCCTAGTCATTTTAAACGGACTATCTTGCTAGTCTTTTCGATTACTTTGCATAATATACCTGAAGGATTAGCGGTGGGTGTCGCTTTTGGTGCAGCAGCTAGCGCCGATGACCCAAAAGTCGCTGCTTTAGGAGCGCTTGCTTTGGCCATTGGTGTCGGCATCCAGAACTTTCCTGAAGGTGCGGCGGTTTCGATTCCTCTGCAGCAAGAAGGTCTGAGTCGCGGAAAAGCTTTTTTTCATGGACAAGCTTCCGGTTTAGTTGAACCGATTGCAGGGGTGATCGGCGCAGTTTTGGTGAGTCAGATGACCTCGGTCTTACCTTATGCGCTAGCTTTTGCTGCGGGTGCGATGATTTATGTCGTGGTGGAGGAGTTGATTCCTGAAGCGCGAATTTCAACGGAAGGGCACCGTCATTTTGGTGTCTTTGGAACGATGCTTGGTTTTATTGTCATGATGGTTTTAGATGTTGCCTTAGGATAAAAAAGCTTGTGCTCGCATCCATGTTGATGCGGGCACAAGCTTTTCTTATTTTCTTGTTTGGCCGTTGCCATAGACAATATATTTCGTTGAAGTCAGTTCGTTGAGTCCCATTGGTCCACGAGCATGTAGTTTTTGAGTAGAGATGCCAATTTCGGCTCCAAACCCAAAGACAAAACCATCTGTAAAACGAGTTGAGGCATTGACATAGACGACAGCCGAATCGACCTCGTTTAAAAAACGTTGCGTCGCAAAGTAATTGTTTGAAACAATTGCATCGGAATGTTTGGTTCCATACTGATTGATATGCGTGAGTGCTTCATCAAGAGAATCCACGATTTTAATGGCTAGTATCAAGTCGAGGTATTCGGTTTCCCAATCTTCCGTGGTTGCAAGGCTCGCATTTTTCAGGAATTTTAAGGCTTTTTCATCACCACGTAAGCGCACTTTTTCTAGTAATAGGCGTGGTTCAAGTGCGGATAAGAAAGATTCGGCGATGGCTTCATGAACTAAGATTGTTTCCACTGCATTACAAACGGAAGGGCGTTGAACTTTTGCATTGACCACAATTTCAAGCGCCATCTCCTGATCGATTGTTTCATCAATATAAATGTGGTTATTGCCGGTTCCTGTTTCGATGACTGGTACGGTTGCACTTTCTTTGACGCGACGAATGAGTCCAGCACCACCACGAGGAATTAAGACATCGAGGTAGTCATTTAAACGCATAAAGGCATTAGCAATTTCATAAGATGAATCGGTAATAAGTTGAATGGCATATGGTGAAAAATCGTTTTCGATCAATGTTTTTTGTAAAATCGTAACGAGTATTTGATTGGAATGACGTGCTTCTTTTCCACCACGTAAGATGACGGCGTTGCCTGTTTTAAAACACAAACTTGCTGCATCAGTGGTCACGTTGGGACGAGATTCATAGATAATTCCAATGACGCCTAAGGGAACCCGTTGTTGCCCAATCATGAGGCCATCTGTATTTTTCCACATTTTTTCGACCTCACCAACAGGGTCGGGTAAGGCTGCGACTTGGCGTATTCCGTCTGCCATGTCAAGAATCCGATTTCTCGTGAGCTGTAAGCGATCTTGCATCGTTTCACTTAGACCATCCTTGATGGCTTGAGTGACGTCTTGTTCATTGGCAGCCAGAATTTCAGGAATATGGTTTTCAATGGCTGTTGCCATTTTTTCAAGTAATTGATTTTTTACTTGGGTATCGAGTAAAGCGAGTTGGTGACTCGCTGTTTTTGCTTGTTGACCAAATTGAATTAAATCCGTCATTTAAATTTCCCCCTTCATAAAAAGTGTGCCAATCGTGTCTCCTTTTAAAATATCAAAAATGATCTTTGGTTCTTTTCCATTCGCAAGGACCATGGCACCGTCGGACTCAAAGATCCGTTGAGCGGCTTTGAGTTTACTATTCATGCCACCCGTACCAAAAATACTACCAGAGCCGCCAGCTTTTTCCATGATTTCTGGTGTAATAGCTGGGACGTGTGAATAAAGTGTTGCTGCGGGGTTTGTCGTTGGATTATCAGAGTAAAACCCATCGATATCAGAAAGCATGATTAATAATTCGGCGTTTGCTAATTGGGCGACAATCGCTGATAATTGATCGTTATCGCCAAACTTCGTCAAGTGATCCAATTCATCAATCGCAACGGTATCATTTTCATTAATAATCGGGATAATTCCCATTTGTAACAGTTGTTCGATGGTATTGATGACATTTTGGCGACTTTCAGGAAAGTCAGTGACGTCACGCGTCAATAAAATTTGTCCTGTTTGTTGGCTATAACTACTGAAGCGATGATTATAGATATTCATTAATGCTGCTTGGCCAACAGCTGCAACGGCTTGTTGCTCAGGAATGGAAGCAGGGCGTTTTGTTAAATTCAGTTGGTGCATTCCGACTCCAATCGCACCTGATGAAACAAGGATCAATTCTTTTCCTTTGTTTTTTAAATCGGTTAAGACAAAAGCAAGTTCATCAATAGCGGCTAAATTAATTCTTCCATTCGGATGAATCAAAGAACTTGTACCAACCTTAATGACGATTCGTTGAACATTTTGTAACGATTGACGCATTTCTTCACCTCATACTGTAAAAATGATTAAAGACTTTTTCCTATTGTACTAGGAAAAAGCTTTTTCGTCATGTTTTATTCGTTGTTGGGTTGAAAATAGTTAAAATTAAGGAAAAAGCATGACAATTTTTGTTCCTTATCTAATTTTTAACGAACTTATGGTAAAATGGCAGTAGTATTTTAATGGAGGAAAGACATGAAAAAACGTGGATTTGAAGTGATTAGTACCTATCAAGGAAAGGGGCTTGAAGTGCCGCAACGAGCGACACATCAAGCAGCAGGTTATGATTTTGCTGCCGCAGAAGACCGAGTGATTCCGAGTATTTGGAAGCAATGGTTTAGTAGAAGAATTGGTGGCGATGCGGCGGTTGAGAAAAATTTAAAGCCCGTCTTAGTACCGACTGGCATTAAGGCGTACATGGGAGAAGAAGAATTTTTACAATTAGCAAACCGTTCGAGTAATCCACTCAAACGCTTTTTAGTTTTAACAAATGGCGTAGGTGTGATTGACAGTGATTATTATGATAACCCGGCAAACGAAGGGCATATTATGTTTCAGTTTACCAATTTTGGCCTAAAAGACGTAAAAATCAAAAAAGGTGAAAAAATTGGACAAGGCATTTTTTTACCTTTTCTAAAAGCCGATCAAGATCAAAGTCTTGGGGAACGAATGGGTGGCTTTGGCTCATCTGATCAAGAATAGGAGGAGTAGCTTGTCAAAAAAAACAAAAACACAGTTTGAATGCCAACATTGTGGCTATATTTCGCCGCGTTACTTAGGAAAATGTCCAAATTGTAATAGTTGGAACTCACTCGTAGAAGAAAAAATCGAAAAAAAAGCGGATCGTCGTAGTCGGACGACCTTAACTGGACAAAAGATGCAGCCGATGAAGTTAAATGAGGTGGTTCCACGTAAAGAGCCTCGGGTGAAGACCAAGATGGAGGAACTAAACCGAGTGCTAGGTGGCGGAGTCGTGCCAGGATCCATGGTTTTACTAGGTGGCGATCCTGGAATTGGAAAGTCGACCTTACTCTTACAAGTTTCTCAACAATTGGCGGCCACTGGTGGCAAAGTGTTGTATGTTTCAGGAGAAGAAAGTGTCGAACAAATTAAAATGCGGGCAGAACGTCTTAGTGCAGCCGACGATTTCTATTTATATGGCGAAACAGACATGCACGATATTCGTCAAGCAATTGAGAGCATTGAGCCAAGTTATGTCATTATTGATTCGATTCAAACGATGACGCAACCCGATATTACGAGTGTCGCTGGAAGTGTCAGTCAAGTCCGAGAAACGACAGCAGAACTCTTAAAGATTGCCAAAACGAATGGCATCGCGATTTTTATTGTCGGACATGTCACTAAAGAAGGTTCGATTGCAGGGCCAAGAATGTTGGAACATATGGTGGATACCGTTCTTTATTTTGAGGGGGAACAACATCAAAATTTCCGTATTTTACGCGCAGTGAAGAATCGTTTTGGTTCAACCAATGAAATTGGGATTTTTGAAATGCGTGAAGGTGGATTGTACGAAGTGTCAAATCCATCGCAAGTCTTTTTAGAGGAACGCTTAGCTGGTGCGACTGGCTCGGCGATTGTGGTTGCGATGGAAGGAACTCGTCCGATTTTAGTTGAAATTCAAGCCTTAGTGACGCCAACGATGTTTGGTAATGCGAAGCGGACAACGACGGGGTTAGATTTCAATCGGGTTTCTTTAATTATGGCTGTTTTAGAAAAACGGGCAGGCTTATTATTACAAAACCAAGATGCGTATTTAAAAGCAGCGGGCGGAGTCAAATTAAATGAACCGGCGATTGACTTGGCAATTGCGATGAGTATCGCTTCCAGTTACAAGGAAAAAGGTACCTTAGCAACGGAGTGTTTTATCGGTGAAATTGGCTTAACTGGTGAAATTCGTCGAGTCACCTCCATTGAACAACGAGTCAAAGAAGTTCAAAAATTAGGCTTTAAAAAGGTTTATTTACCTAAAAATAATTTAACCAGTTGGAAACCACCAAAAGACATTGAAGTCGTTGGTGTCGCAACCTTGGAAGAAGCTTTGCGAAAAGTATTTCAATAATTGCTTATGATAGGAGTGGGGAAGAGAAGGAAGCAGTTTCACTAGTATTACCTTCTCTTTTCTGCTATCTTTGTAAAAAAAACAATAGGAGGTTTGAAGATGCAAAAACGTGTCATTCGCGCATTGCTTATTTTAGCAGGTGCTAGTTTAGGAATTTCATTGTTACCTGCCGCTTGGATTGCGTTAGGTTATGGAAAAAATGAATGGCTAAATAATACAGTAACGAATAGTCTCATCGGTGCACTTATTTCTTTTTTATTTTCATTATTAGTCGTAAACTCTATTACAGCCAGCATTAATAAAATGGAAAAAAAGCTCAGTGAGTTAAGTTTAACCTATTTACTTTTCGGGGCCATTGGTTCAATTATTGGCCTGATTTTAGGTGTGACGTTATCTATTCCTTTTTTTGCTTGGAAAGTGCCCTTTATTAATGGGGTCATTCCGGTTGTTTTAATGTTGCTTTTTGGTTATTTAGGTTTCCAAGTGGGGACGACCCGAATGGAAGAATGGCGAAAAATTTTTACTGCAAAAAATAAAAAGAATGAACAAGAAGCCAGTCAACAAATGTTAGACCGAAAAGTCGATGATCATTTTCATCAATATAAAATTTTGGATACCAGTGTCATTATTGATGGCCGTATTTATGATATTGCGAAGACGGGTTTTTTAGAAGGAACGATTTTGATTCCAAATTTCGTGCTTTATGAACTCCAATACATTGCGGATTCAGGGGATAATTTAAAACGTGTACGTGGTCGACGCGGACTTGATATTTTAAATGCCTTGCAAAAAGAAGAAGGCATCGCGGTTGAAATGTATGAAGGTGATTTTGAAGAAATTGCGGAAGTCGATAGTAAATTATTGAAGCTAGCGAAATTGCTAGATGGTGTGGTCGTGACCAATGATTACAATTTAAATAAGGTGGCGGAGTTTCAAAATGTCCCAGTACTCAATATCAACGCCTTAGCCAATGCGGTCAAACCTGTAGTCATTCCGGGAGAAACGATGGAAGTTGTGGTTGTCAAGGCGGGAACGGAACGCCAACAAGGGGTCGCTTATTTGGATGATGGAACGATGATTGTTGTTGAAGACGGGCAACATTACATGAATGAACAAATCCATGTAGTGGTGACGAGTGCGTTACAAACAGCAGCCGGTCGCATGATCTTTGCTCGCCCGGCTCATTCAAGACGTGGAATCACCGAGCAAGAAGCGACGAAATAGTGTGCGTTTCATAAACGCAAACAAACAATGTACGAAAAAGTCCCTGAAGCAGACGAAAAAATTCAGGGGCTTTTCTTTCGTGAGCCTTTACTAATGCAGCGATAAAATGTACAATTCAAGTCAGGTAGTGAACTTTTTTCCAGCTCACACAAATTGTTAGACAAAGGATGAAGAAGATGAAAAAAATTCGTGTACGCTATGCGCCAAGTCCAACGGGTCATCTACATATCGGTAACGCTCGGACAGCTCTATTTAACTATTTATTTGCTCGTCACCATGGTGGAGACTTTATTATTCGTATTGAGGATACTGATTTAAAACGTAACATTGAAGAAGGCGAAAAAAGCCAATTAGAAAACCTCGCATGGTTAGGGATTGACTGGGATGAATCACCTGATAAACCTGGGAAATATGCCCCTTATCGTCAATCGGAACGTAAGGAAATTTACCAACCACTAGTAGATCAACTATTAGCGAGTAATCTAGCTTACAAATGTTACTGTACTGAAGAAGAATTAGAAACCGAACGAGAAGCGCAACGTAGCCGAGGAGAGATTCCACGATATAGTGGGAACTGTAGCCATTTATCAGTGGAAGAACAAGCAGAAAAAGAGGCAGCAGGTATTCAACCAGTTGTACGCTTCCGCGTGCCAAGAAATACAGAATATCGTTTTCATGATTTAGTCAAAGGTGACATTGTCTTTGAATCCGATAATGTGGGTGGCGATTTTGTCATTTTGAAACGTGATGGCATGCCAACCTATAACTTTGCTGTGACTGTTGATGATCATGAAATGCAAATTACGCATGTTTTACGTGGCGATGACCATATTGCGAATACACCAAAACAAATGATGATTTATGAAGCGTTTGGTTGGGACTACCCACAATTTGGCCATATGACCTTAATTATCAATTCAGAGACAGGGAAGAAATTAAGTAAACGTGATGGCGGTATTTTACAATTTATTGAACAATATCGTGAACTTGGTTATTTACCAGAAGCGATGTTTAACTTTATTACCTTACTTGGTTGGTCACCTGTAGGCGAAGAGGAAATTTTTTCTCCAGAACAATTGATTGAAATGTTTGACGCCGATCGTTTAAGTAAGTCACCAGCTGCCTTTGATGCCAAAAAGCTCGAATGGATCAATAATCATTACATTAAGCAAATGGCGTTAGAGGAATTAACGGAAATGTCGATTCCTTACTTGGTAGCTGATGGTCGTTTAGAAGCAGAATTAACCCCAGAGCGCCTTGCTTGGGTTCAACGAATTGTCGCATTGTATCAACCACAAATGAGCTTTGCTGCAGAAATTGTTGAATTATCGAATTTATTCTTTACGGCACATCCCGTCTTAGATGAAGCAGCAAAAGAAGTACTAGCCGGAGAAACAGTTCCGACTGTTTTAGCAGCCTTTAAGACCCAATTAGAAACCATGGAAGTTGTAGATGCCCCTTCTGTAAAAGCTGCAATCAAGGCAGTTCAAAAAGAAACAGGCGTGAAAGGGAAAAATCTCTTTATGCCAATTCGTGTGGCTGTATCTGGTCAAACACACGGACCAGAGTTGCCAGATACGGTTGAATTGCTAGGTCGTCAAAAAGCATTGGAACATTTAAAGCAAGTCTTATAAGTAAACACCAAGAACAGATGAAGTATCTCGTCCTTTTTTTCAGGAAGATTGCGGTTGCTGGAAGCAATTAAAAAGGTGAGAGAAATGCCCCTGGGAGTGGCTTTGTCAAAGCAAAGACGGGAAATTGCACGTTACGCAAATCAAGGCAGAGGTCATTCTGCGAAAAAAAGTGGAACCACGCAAGCAAGCGTCTTTTAAATAAGGGAACTTATTTGAAAGGCGCTTTTTATTTGGAAAAAGAGAAAGGAAGTGGCGAAGATGATACGCATTTACAATACCTTTAGTCGTCAAAAAGAAGCATTTCATCCGATTGAAGCAGGAAAGGTCCGGATGTATGTCTGTGGGCCAACCGTTTATAATTATATTCATATTGGCAATGGCCGGAGCACAGTGGCCTTTGATACGATTCGTCGCTATTTAGAATATCGTGGGTATGAAGTTGACTATGTTTCAAATTTTACAGATGTGGATGATAAAATTATTCGCGTCGCCAAAGAGTTAGGAAAAACAGCCCCAGAGGTAGCAGAAAAATTTATTGCGGCGTTCAATGAAGATACAGCTGCCTTGCAAGTGAAACCGGCATGTGCACAACCGAGAGTGATGGATCATATTCCTGAAATTATCGCATTTATTCAAGTCTTAATCGAAAAAGGCTATGCTTATGCAGTCGCTGGCGATGTGTACTACCGGACTCGCAAATTTAAGGATTATGGGAAGTTAAGCGCACAATCGATTGATGAATTGGAGATTGGAGCGAGCCAGCGAACAGGCCAAGAGCAAGAAGTAAAAGAAGATCCCCTTGATTTTGCTTTATGGAAAGGGACAAACGATGGTGGCATTACTTGGGATTCTCCATGGGGCGCCGGTCGCCCGGGCTGGCATATCGAATGTTCTGTGATGGTCAATCAACATTTTGGTGATACGATTGATATCCATGGTGGTGGACAAGATTTGGAGTTTCCACATCACGAAAATGAAATTGCACAAAGTGAAGCAAAAACAGGAAAAACCTTTGCAAACTATTGGATGCACAATGGTTTTGTCACGATCGGTGAAATCGATGAAAAAATGAGCAAATCGTTGGGAAACTTTGTGACCGTTCATGAAATGGTACAAGCACATGATCCGCAAGTTCTACGCTTCTTTTTAGCCTCAACCCATTATCGCCGGCCCTTGCGTTTTAGCGAGACGACTTTCCAAGAGGCGGAAACCAATTTGGGACGTTTGCGGATTGCAGATGAGAACGCCACTTTTCGCTTAAAGGATGCGCAAGCTTCCTTAGCAGAGGATGCCGAACGTTTAGCAGATTGGCAAACACTCGTTACGGCTTTTATTCGTGAAATGGATGATGATTTTAACGCAGCAAATGGTATCACGGTCATTTATGAAATGGCAAAAAAAATCAATGTCTACAGCCAAGAAAAAATAGTTTCAAAAGCAGTTTTAGAGCAGATGCTAGCAGACTATCGAGAATTGCTTAGTATTTTTGGGATCTATTTCCAACAATCGCTCGTCGATACAGAAATTGAAGCCTTAATCGCTGAACGCAATCAAGCCAGAAAAGAGAAGAACTTTGCACGCAGTGATGAAATTCGTGATTTATTTAAAGAACAGGGGATTGTGTTAGAAGATACCCCACAAGGAACCCGATGGAGAAGAGAAAAATGAGAGATTATCGCCAATTAAATGGTCTAGCCCTAGCTTATGTAGGAGATGCAGTTTATGAGACATATATTCGTCAACATTTAGTCGCAACCGGTCAAACGCGACCAAGCCAACTGCATCGTTTAGCGACATATTATGTTTCGGCGAAAGCGCAAGCGATGCTCATTGAAAAAATGTTAGACGAAAAGATATTAAATGAAGAAGAAGAAAGTTTTTACCGCCGAGGACGAAATAGTAAAAGTCAAACGAGCGCCAAAAATACGGAAATAAAAACTTACCGCATGTCAACGGGTTTTGAAGCAGTGATGGGGTACTTGCACCTTACGCAGCAAGAAGACCGAGTCCAGACATTGGTTCAATGGTGCATCCAACAAGTAGAAGAAAAGAAAGAAGGGACCAGAGACGATGAATAATCGCAAAAAACAGCTGACTCCTAAAAAATCACGGTCATTTGAGAAGCAGGGGACTTTTAAGAAAAAAGAAAAACGATCGGAGCGTCAACGAGAATCTACCGCAGAAGAAGTCGCTGAAAATTTTGTTTTTGGCCATCATGGCGTGATTGAGGCGTTAAAAGGTGGACGTGGCAATAAGTTGTTTCTTTTAGAAGATGCTCGTGGAGAGAAGATTGAACAACTCAAAGATTTGGCTCAAACCTTTTCCGTGCCCGTCAAGTGGGTACCAAAACAAAAATTAGACACGATGACACAAAGTGCCGTCCATCAAGGCGTCGTCTTAGCAATTACCCCTTATGAATACGCGACTTTAAAAACATTGCTTGAAAAGAAAACGGAACAATCGTTTTATCTTATTTTAGATGGTCTAGAAGATCCTCATAATTTTGGTTCGATTTTACGAACGGCAGATGCCAGTGGGGTTGATGGGGTGATTATTCCGAAACATCGTTCAGTGGGGATCACGCCTGTCGTTGTTAAAACGTCGACAGGGGCTGTTGAACACATACCCGTTGCAAGAGTCACAAATCTAAGCCAAGCCATTGCAGAGCTAAAAGAAGCAGGTTTTTGGGTCTTTGGGACGGATATGCAAGGCACTTCCTACGATAAGTGGAATACGCAAGGTGCGGTGGCATTAATCATTGGAAATGAAGGACGCGGCATGAGTGAAGGTTTGAAAAAAGAAGTCGATGAAATGCTAACGATCCCGATGACTGGACACGTACAAAGCTTAAATGCTTCAGTTGCGGCAAGTCTATTAATGTATGAAGTTTTCCGTCAAAGAGGCTTCGGTGAACAATGAAAAAACAACTGCTGCTTGTCGATGGCTATAATATGATTGGCTTTTGGCCGGAATTAGTTCGCTTAAAAAATCAAGATCGTTTAGAAGATGCCAGGGATTTGCTACTCAAGCGCTTATCGAGTTATGCGAAATACGAAGGCGTTGAAGTGATTGTTGTCTTTGATGCCCAACTTGTTCCAGGAGTCACACAAAGCTATCGTCAGCACCATTTAGAAGTCATTTTTACAGAAGAAGGGACCACAGCAGACACCTATATTGAAAAAGTGGCAGGAGAACGCAATACACTCTTAACACAAGTGACAGTTGCGACCAGTGACTTAGCAGAGCAATGGGTCATCTTTTCGCAAGGAGCCTTGCGTACTTCTGCCAGAGAGCTCCACAAGCTACTTGAAAAAAATGATAAAAATATTGAAAATCATCAAAAAGAGTTGAAATTTACGAATTTTCGCCGCAATTCGCCTTGGGATACCGAGCAATTAGCGCAACTCAGTCAAAAATTAACGGAACTCAGTCAAAAAAAAGAACCTTAAAAAAACACCTTCAAAATGGCAGTGGGGTACGCGAAGTATCCGTACGATTTTGAGGGTGTTTTTGGCGAGAGCAATGATACGCGATACCACCATAACCAAAAAGTGACCGACTAAATGAGAAAAATTACACAAGAAACATGTTACCCTCTGTTTAAAATCAAACGAAAAGAGGCGTTCATCTTGCAAACAACCTTAATTTTAGCCGCGAAAAAAGGCGATGAGTGTGCATTGGAACAATTGTATCGTCAGTATCGACCACTGATTTATAGTTTACGCAAAAAATACTTCTTGCGTGATCTAGACGAACAGGACTGGTTTCAAGAAGGTTTTATTATTTTCTATGATTGCATTCAAGCCTATGAAATCAATTATGGTGTTTCCTTAGGTGCCTTGTTTAAGCGTTCCTTTGAAAATCGGATTCGGAGTTTAATTCGTCGGGAGTTCGCCTATAAGCGAAAAAGTAATGTTGGTGCGGTTTCTTTTGAACAAACAATTGCTGAAGGATTAGAAGATTTATGTCGCTATACCAGTCATACGGAAGACCCTTTGCAACAACTCTTATTAGAGGAGACATTGCTTGAAAGCCAAAGCCAACTTTCCCCACTAGAAATGAAAGCGTTGTATTTAGGCGTGTTAAAAATTGAGGGCGCTGTTTTTGAGGAAGACCCTTCAATGGTGAGTGCTTACAACCGTTCACGTCGAAAAATGACCAATTATTTTTATAATCAGACATAAAATGAAAAAAATATCATGAAATTCTAATTGTAATAGAAAAGATTTTGTGATAAACTTGTAATTTTCTAGAAAACGTGTTACAATAACACCTGTGAGGTGAAGGTAATGCCAACAACTTTAGCAACGATTAAGCAAGACTTAGAAGGTCGAATCGGAAGTCAGATTATGCTTGTGGCCCAAACGGGACGTAAGCGTCAGACCGAAAGACGTGGAATATTAACAGAAACTTATCCTTCGGTTTTCGTAGTGGATTTAGATCCAGAAGAAAACTCGTTTGAAAGAGTCTCTTACAGTTACTCAGACGTGTTAACAAAAACTGTCGAAATTGAGTTTGTCGGAGACGTTATTTAAGGATAAATAAAAAGCAGGAACGAAGGAGGCATCCTTCATTCTTGCTTTTTTATTTAGGTTGTTCTTTTAATAAATCACGAATTTCTTTGAGGTAATCTTCCGCAGTTGGTTCAGGTTCTTCTTCAATGACTGGTTTTTGAGTCAAACTTTTCGCATGGTTGATTGACTTCACGACAAGGAATAAAACAAATCCCGTAATTAAGAAAGTAATAATCGCACTAATAATGGCGCTGAAATCAAACGTGACACCGTTAACTTGCACTTTGAAAATTCGCAATGCATCGTCCATGCTTTCACCTTTTTTCATAAACAGTGAAATGAACAATTCGATGAGGGGGGTAATGAGATGATCAACAAGATTGGTAACAATCGCAGTAAATGCCCCACCGATGACTACTCCGATGGCGAGATCTAACGCATCGCCTTTTACAATAAATTCTTTAAATTCTTGACGAAACTTTTTCATTTGAACACTCCTTCCATTCTAATCTACCCTAATTATAACGAGTTATGAAAAAAAGCAAAAGAGAAAGCACTTGAATCGATGAACGGAGCGAAAAAAACATGGGGAGCAAGCTGTCAACGAAGGAATGGCTGACGGCAAGACAACCCTTTTAGAGGATGATTGAATGCTCTTTTTTTCGAATCGCAACGATCAAACCTTTGTTTTCAGAATGACATCTTACCAGACAGCTTCAAATTATCCTATGTTATAATACAAAGCAGTAGTATTTTATTTAAAATTAAAGGAGTCTTGTTCATGACGATAGCAATTCAACCGGGAATTTCACTAACCGTGATTCCAACCGAAAAATTTAAAACGATTCGTCTTTTTGTCCGATTTTCGACCAATCATACGCAGAAAAAGGCAACGAGTCGCACACTTTTAACGAGTTTACTTGAAACGAATAGTTTAAATTATCCAACGCAGACAGATTTAAGTGGAAAGCTCGCTGATTTATACGGTGCTAGTTTTGGCTTAAATGTAGGAAAACGAGGGGCTTTGCACCAGGTGAATCTTTCCATGACTGTTGTCAATGGAAAATACATCCAGCATGAGGAAGTTTTTGCTGAAGGCATTCAATTTTTAAAAGAAATTCTTTTTTATCCAAACATTCGGGATGGAAAATTTGATGAAGAAACTTTCCAACTAGAAAAGAATAACTTGATTGCCTACTTAGAAAGCATGGAAGAAGACAAACAAACCTTGGCTTCTTTAAAGTTACAAGAACTTTATTTTAAAGAAGGATCGGCACAGCAGACGCCAAGTTTTGGCGAGGTTTCGACTTTACGGACACTAAAATCCGAGGATTTAGTGGAAGCGTATCGAGAAATGATGGAGGAAGATCAAATTGATCTTTTTGTGGTTGGTGATATTTGTCAAGAAGTTGTTGAACAAGAAATCGCGAAATTACCTTTTGCTACGACCGAACGTCAGAAACCAGCGATTTTTTATCATCAACCCTTGACCCATGTTGTAAAAGAAGAGACGCGTTTGGAAGACGTGTTACAGGCAAAATTAAATTTAGCCTATGCGACCAATATTTATTATGATGATGACAAGCGCTATCCGTTGATGGTTTTCAATGGTTTGTTTGGTGGATTCCCTCATTCAAAATTGTTTATGAACGTTCGAGAAAAGGCGAGTCTGGCCTATTATGCTTCGAGTAGTGTCGATACGTTTCGAGGCATGCTGACCGTACAGACGGGAATTGATGGGAAGAATTATCAAGCGACCAAAACATTAATTGAAGAACAATTGGTTGCTTTATGCCGAGGAGAAATCAGTACTGAGGAATTAGAAAAAACCAAGGCGATGTTAAAAAACCAATTTTTATTATCTTTGGATCAACCGCAAGCGTTAATAGAAACCAAATACCTCGCTCACTGGCTGCCAAAAACGAAACAAAGTCGCGAGGCCTTTCTAGAGAAAATAATGAAAGTGACAAAAGAAGAAGTGCAAGCTGTTGCGCAACAGGTGATTTTAGAAGCCGTCTTCTTTTTAGATGGGGAACAAATACATGAATAAAAAAAGATATGAAGAAATTAATGAAACACTTTACGAAGAAGTATTACCGAATGGCTTAAAAGTTTACTTGCTGCCTAAAAAAGATTTCCATAAAACATATGGTTTATTTAGTACAAATTATGGCTCTATCGATCAGACCTTTGGTTACGCAGGCGAGGCGAAGCGTACGGTCCCTGATGGCATCGCGCATTTTTTAGAACACAAACTATTCGAAAAAGAAGCGGGCGATATTTTTCAAAAGTTTGGTGAACAAGGTGCGTCTGCGAATGCCTTTACGAGTTTTACGCGGACAAGTTATTTGTTTTCCGCTACCGATCGAATTCAAGAAAATCTGTTAACGTTACTTGATTTTGTTCAAGAGCCGTATTTTACCCCTGAGACGGTTGAAAAAGAAAAAGGGATTATTGGACAAGAAATTCAAATGTATCAAGATGATCCTAGTTGGCGTCAATTTTTTGGTATTTTGAATAACTTGTATCCAAAACATCCTTTACATATTGATATTGCAGGGACTGTCGAAAGTATCGATCAAATCACAGCGGACGATTTGTATCATTGCTACCAGACTTTTTACCACCCGAGTAATATGACTTTATTTGTCGTAGGTGACATGGATCCAGAACAAATGATGACTTGGATCAAAGACAATCAAGCAACGAAAAAATTTGAAGCCATCCGTGAGATTGAACGTGAATTTCCACATGAAACACTCGCAGAAATTGTCCCCTACGCAGCAATCCAAATGCCTGTGACCCGTCCAAAAGCAGTGTTAGGTCTACGAGGATTTCAAGGCAATTTACCCAAAACGCCAAAAGAACAATTGGTTTTTCGGACAGGGATACAATTCTTGTTACAGATGCTTTTAGGAAACACCAGTCAAAACTACTTAACTTTATACCAAGAAGGCGTGATTGATGATACTTTTGGCTTCGAGTTTGTGTTTGACCGTGGCTTCCACTTTGCGGATTTTTCGACTGATACAACGAATCCAACCCGCTTTATTGAGCGAATCAAAGCGATTCTCTTGAATTTTGAACAGGATTCTGAAGTCTCGCAAGCCAACTTTACGTTATTAAAGAAAAAAATGTTGGGTAAATATTTCCAATCGTTGAATTCCTTGGAATACATTGCCAATCAATTTACGCAAGATTTATTTGATGAGTACACGTTATTTGACTTGCCGCACCTTATTCAAACGCTGACTTTAGAAGATTGTTTCGCTGCAGGTCGCTTATTCATCCAAGAAGAGGCATTTAGTCGTTTTGATTTAGAGCCGCTCAAAAAAGAAAATTAAATTTTTGTGTTGGTTCAAGAAAAGCTCTTTATTAATGAGGGTTTTATGGTATTCTAAATAAAGTTAAATTTACGTAATAGACTGGAGAAGATAGACGAGTGGGCAACGAAATATTAATTGGCGATTACCTTCGACAAGCTCGATTAAACAAAAATATAAATCTAGATGAATTGCAACAAAAAACAAAAATTCAAAAACGTTATTTAGAAGCCATCGAAAAAGGTTCTTTTGATTTATTACCAGGTGATTATTATGTTCGAACCTTTATTCGTCAATATGCAACGGTTGTTGGGGTAGATGGCAATCGTCTAGTAGCCATTTATGATGGGGAGTCTTCTTTTGGTGCGCCATTACCCAAAAGAGAAAAACCTGTGAGTGTCGAAGGAAGTCGTGTGACAAGTACTGTAAAGAAGAAAAATTGGCTCGATTATTTACCGACCATTTTGATGGGCTTAATTGCAACGATGATTTTGGTCATCGTTGGTTATTTTACCTTACAAAATAAACCAGAAAATCCGATGATTGATGTGGCGTCGTCGATTGACGTGCATCAAAAATCAGAGACGCAACCAAGTACGACAAGTCAAGAAACATCAGCGACAACGACTTCCACAAGTGAAGCAACGAGTGCTTCAAGCCAAGAAGAAAAACCAATGGTCATGAAAACGACGCATTTAAATGCGCAAGATACAATCGTGGAAGTGACGGAAGCAAAAGAGCCATTAAAACTGGACTTTACAGCACTAGATGGCCGTTGTTGGGTCGGTGTCATGGTAAATGGTGCTTACTTATTGCAACAAACCTTAGAACCTGGAGACAAACAAAGCATCGCTTTACCAAAAGGAACGGAAGAAGTCGCAATTGTTTTAGGTGCGAGTGCCAATGTGGACCTGACGCTCAATGAAGAGTTGCTGCCATTTAAAGAAGGAGACATGCCTCTTTTACAGAAGAATATCACCTTAAAATTGGCTGCTGCAACAACAAACGAATGATACCTTTGATGGTGAGAAAAAGAGAGGAGAACGAAAATTGAATTTACCAAATCAATTAACGCTCTTGCGAATCTTAATGATTCCAATTTTTGTACTTATTTTAGTTTTACCCCTAGACTGGGGAACCTTGGCGATGGCTGATGTCCAACTGCCCGTGACACACTTAGTTGCAGCGCTACTTTTTGCGGTTGCAAGCGTGACGGATTGGTTGGACGGTTACATTGCGCGTGCGCAAAATCTCGTCACCAATTTTGGGAAGTTCGCGGATCCTTTAGCAGATAAAATGTTAGTGATGACAGCATTTGTTTTACTCGTAGATCTTGGAAAAGTACCGGGATGGCTCGTTGCGATTATTATTTGTCGTGAGCTAGCAGTGACGGGTCTGCGACTGTTGCTAGTCGAAGACGGTGAAGTGATGGCTGCGGCTTGGCCTGGAAAAGTGAAAACAGCAACCCAGATGTTAGCCATTATTTTGTTGTTTTTGCAGAACGTACCGTTTTCGTTGATCAGCTTACCGGTCGATCAAATCATGCTGTATGTCTGTCTCATTGCTACGGTGTATTCAGGTGTTGACTACTTTGTAAAAAACACCGCTGTTTTTAAAGGTTCAATGTAAATGATTGAAACAGGAAAAGTACGTCGTCGTATTTTTCCTGTTTTTGGCTTTCTAAAAAAAACAATCAGAAAAAGTAGTACTTTAAGATGAGGAGCGAACAGGATGAAGGCAGAAATTATTGCAGTAGGAACAGAAATTTTACTTGGTCAAATCGTCAATACAAATGCAGCATTTTTAGCTCGGGAGCTGGCTGATTTAGGGTTTGATGTTTACCATCAAAGTGTCGTCGGAGATAACGGCGGACGCCTAGCCGATGCCTTGCGACAAGGAGAGACGCGGAGTGATTTAATTGTTTTATGTGGCGGCTTGGGTCCAACACCGGATGACTTAACGAAGCAAGTCACAGCAGCTCATGTCGGCGCTACGCTAATTCAAGATGAAGCTGGGTATCAAAAGTTACAGTATTTTTTTTCAAAACGCCCCACACCCATGACCGAAAATAATTTATTACAAGTACAAACTTTTCAGCAAGGACAGACCTTACAAAATCCAACCGGTTTAGCCGTTGGTATTTTTTATACGGATCCAAGGACGCAAGTACATTATTTATTGTTACCTGGACCGCCGAAAGAATTGGCGCCCATGTTTCAACAAGTGGCGCGCCCCCTCCTACAAGCGCTCTTTCCGCCGAAAGAACGGCTTTACTCACGCGTATTGCGTTTTTATGGGATTGGCGAGTCCCGTTTAGTTACCGAACTTGCCGATTTGATTGAAGAACAAACCAATCCAACGATTGCCCCTTACGCAAAACCAAGCGAGGTTACTTTACGTTTAAGCGCGAAAGCAAGTGACGAAAGAAAAAGTCAGGAACTACTCGATCAACTAGAAGAAACCATCCAAGAACGAGTGGGCGCTTTCTTTTATGGCTATGGGGAAGAAAACGATTTGGCAACCGTGGTTGTGGAGCAGTTAAAAGCCCAAGGGAAGACATTGACTGCTGCCGAGAGTTTAACAGCTGGTCAATTTCAAAGTCAATTAGGTAAAATTCCTGGTGTATCCGCCGTTTTTCCTGGTGGTTTTGTCACCTACTCGCTGCAAACAAAACGTGATTTTTTACAAATTGATTCTTCTTTACTTGAAACGTATGGCACCGTCAGCCAAGAATGTGTGGAAGCGATGGCACGTCAAAGCTTAAAACTGGCGCAGACGGATTATAGTCTGGCCTTTACTGGTGTTGCTGGACCAGAGAGGCTCGAAGGTCAAGAAGTCGGAACGGTTTGGATTGCTCTAGCAACGAAGGGCGCGGGGGTTCAAAGTCAGTCTTATCACTTTGCAAATCATCGAGAAGCGATTCGTTATCATGCCGTTATGGCGGGTTTTGGGCTCCTTTATCAAAATTTAAAGAAATGATGCGAATGTTTGTTCGGTTTTTCTTGCTTTTTAAAAGTAAAACAGCTATGATGGAGGTAGAAAATAAAAGCTTTTGATCAGAGATTAAAGGAACCGTTCGTCACTTCACCGGACGGACATAAGGAGGATTCATTACGTGGCAGACGATCGTAAAGCAGCCTTAGATGCTGCACTTAAAAAAATAGAAAAAAACTTTGGGAAAGGCTCTATTATGAGACTAGGGGAAAAAGCAGACCAACGCATTTCCACGGTACCGAGTGGTTCGCTCGCACTAGACGTTGCTTTAGGCGTGGGCGGGTATCCTCGTGGTCGGATTGTGGAAGTCTACGGACCTGAGAGCTCGGGTAAGACAACGGTTGCACTTCATGCAGTGGCTGAAGTCCAAAAAAATGGCGGAACTGCTGCTTTCATTGATGCCGAGCATGCTCTTGATCCACAATATGCCGAAAAGTTAGGCGTGAATATTGATGAGTTACTGTTATCACAGCCAGATACAGGAGAGCAAGGGCTAGAAATTGCTGACGCACTTGTTTCTAGTGGTGCCGTGGACATTTTAGTTATCGACTCGGTTGCAGCCTTAGTACCACGAGCAGAGATTGATGGAGAAATGGGGGACGCCCATGTCGGCTTACAAGCTCGTCTTATGTCGCAAGCCTTAAGAAAACTTTCAGGAACGATTAACAAAACGAAAACCATTGCTTTGTTCATCAACCAAATTCGCGAAAAAGTAGGCGTGATGTTTGGTAACCCTGAGATTACTCCTGGTGGTCGCGCGTTGAAATTCTATGCGACGATTCGTTTAGAAGTACGCCGTGCAGAACAATTAAAATCAGGGACGGATATTATTGGTAACCGAACAAAAATTAAGATTGTTAAAAATAAAGTGGCGCCGCCATTTAAAATTGCTGAAGTGGATATCATGTATGGCGAAGGGATTTCCCAAGTGGGGGAACTCTTAGACATGGCAGCTGAAAAGGATATTATTGATAAAAGCGGTGCTTGGTATTCATATAAAGGCGATCGTATTGGGCAAGGACGTGAGAATGTGAAAAATCACATGCTAGCCCATCCAGAAATGATTGCAGAGGTCTTGACTCGCGTTCGGGATGCCTATGGAATTGGTACCGGTGAAACCCTAGAAGCAGAAGAATCGGTAGAAGAAATCGAGTTAGAGAAGAAAAAATAGTCATTTTGATGGCTGCCGGGCTGTTTGTTTACGAAGAACAGGTGGTAAACCTCATTGAGTACTCGCAAGTATATCAAACCAAAAGACTGGACTTTTGTTCCAGTCTTTTTTTTATCACTCAAAGTGAAGGATCATTGCTTTTCAAAAGAAGGTTGCTGCCAGCAAATCAAAAGAAAACCTTTTCAAAGTGTACAATCCTTAACGAAAAAAAGAGGAGAAACGAGACGTATCCAAGAAGAATCAGCTTTTTTAAGTTGACACTTCCTAGGATAAACATTAGAATAAAATTGTGTATTCGATACACAGATGCAAGTAGGCATCTTGATAATTGATTGATTTTGGTTTTTATCAAAAAACTACAAGAAGTTTAAAAATAAAAAAGATAGTATGGAGGTGATTCATCAATGATAATCAACATTCTCCTCGCTATCATCGGTTTAGTTGTCGGTCTTGGCTTAGGGTTAATGTACGCGAACAAAGAAAAAGCGCGTCGGGAACAAGAGTTATTAGTTGCGAATAAGACAGCAGAAGCAATTGTCGTGACCGCCGAACGAGATGCAGAAACCTTAAAAAAAGAAGCGTTACTAGAAGCTAAAGAAGAAAATCAGAAGTACCGTTCAGAAATTGAAAGCGAGTTGAAAGAAAGCAGACTAGAATTAAAATCACAAGAAAATCGCTTATTACAAAAAGAACAATTACTTGATCGTAAAGATGATTCTTTAGATAAACGTGAACAATCACTTGGTAGTAAAGAAACAAAATTGAGTGACCAGCAACAATTAATTGAAGAGCGAGAAAAGCAAGTCGAAGCACTCATTGAAGAACAAAAAGGCGAACTGGCCAAAATCGCCGCGTTATCAAAAGAAGAAGCAAAAGAAATAATTATGCAAGAAACAGAAAAAGAACTTAGCCATGAACTCACATTAATGGTGAAAGAATCCGAGCAAAAAGCAAAAGAAGAAGCTGATCGAAAAGCGAAAAACTTACTTTCGCTCGCGATTCAACGTAGTGCCGCCGATCAAGTTTCAGAGACGACGGTATCAGTCGTTACCTTACCAAACGATGAGATGAAAGGGCGCATTATCGGACGAGAAGGAAGAAACATCCGGACATTAGAAACCTTAACCGGAATTGACCTCATTATTGACGATACACCAGAAGCAGTCGTTTTATCTGGTTTTGACCCTATTCGTCGTGAAATTGCTCGAATGACGTTAGAAAAATTGATTCAAGATGGTCGAATCCATCCTGCGCGGATTGAAGAGATGGTTGAAAAATCACGAAAAGAAATGGACGAACGCATTCGTGAATATGGTGAACAAGCAGCCTTTGAAGTTGGCGCGCATACGCTACATCCAGATTTAATTAAAATCATTGGTCGTTTACGTTTCCGAACAAGTTATGGCCAAAACGTATTAAAACATTCAATCGAAGTGGCGAAATTAACAGGTGTCTTAGCTGCAGAGTTAGGTGAAGACGTTGCGCTCGCGAAACGAGCAGGTTTATTGCACGATATTGGAAAAGCGCTTGACCATGAAGTGGAAGGATCACATGTTCAAATCGGTGCAGAGCTAGCTGCGAAGTACAAGGAAAATAAAACAGTCATTAATGCGATCGCTTCTCACCACGGAGATACAGAAGCAACTTCTATCATCTCTGTTTTAGTTGCGGCTGCGGATGCATTGTCTGCTGCTAGACCAGGTGCTCGGAGTGAATCCTTGGAAAACTATATCAAACGACTTCAAAACTTAGAGAGTATCTCGAATAGTTTTGCTGGTGTCGATTACAGTTTTGCAGTTCAAGCCGGTCGAGAAGTACGAGTAATGGTGAAACCAACTGAAATTACTGATTTGGATGCGGTTCGCTTAGTTCGCGATATCCGTAAAAAAATCGAAGATGAACTTGATTATCCTGGAAATATTAAAGTAACAGTAATTCGTGAAACACGAGCAACGGATTACGCGAAATAAACCAGTCAAAAAGAGCTGCGACATTTTTGTCGTAGCTCTTTTTTTAACGCATGCTTATACTTTTTTTCGTCGAGCAAAATCGACAAATCGAAATTTGTCTAAGCGATGGATGGATTCGGTATATTCAAAGCAACGAGTATCAGCTAAAGAAACTAGGCTTCGAATGACGACGACGTGCGTATCGTTTGGTAGCAAATCCATTTGTTCTCGAACCTCTGGTGTCACAGGTTCGACCACGATTTCCTTTTGTGCATAGGCAATTTCAAGTCCAAGTATCTCCTCAAAGTAACGGTAGATGGACTGTTCGGCTTCCTTTTTCGGCAACTCAGGTATAATGCTAGTCAATAGAAAATCGGTATCCAAAATCACCACTTCGCCATCAATCTCTCGTTGGCGAACCAAGTGCCATACTTCCGCCTCAAGTGGCCACTCCGTTTGTTCATGTAACTTTTGAGAAACTTGTGTTTTCTCAAGTGTAACGACAGTCGTTTTGTTTGCAATTTTTTGCGTATCTTGGAGTTCTTTAAAGCTAGTCAAGCCGGAAATAGGCAAGTCAAAGCGATTAATGTCTAAAACAATGGAGCCTTTCCCTTGTTTTTTTTGGATATAACCGGCATTTTTTAATAAATTTAAGGCTTTACGAATCGTCTCTCGTGAAACGCCATAAATTTCGATTAATTGTTTTTCGCTAGGCAATAAAGTATGAGGTGGGTATTTTTTGGTCAAAATCTTTTGTTCAAGGTCTAAAAAAATTTCTTTAAATTTATTCATTTGAGGTCCCCTTCCTGGCATGTTGATTATATCAGAGGGAGAAAAGAGAATGCAAATGACTATAGCGCTAAGAGTTCGTCGATTGTCAGCTCATCTAAGCGCTGAACGAGTTGATCGGCTCCCAAGAGCGGTTCGCTAGACTGCACACCAATTGCATACATTCCCGCGGCCTTGATGCTCGTGATACCGGCTTGTGCGTCTTCAAAGCCAATTGCTTCTTCAGGCGCAATTTGTAATAATTCTGCTGCCTTTAAGAAAATTTCAGGGTCAGGTTTTCCTTTTTTCAATGTGGATGGGTCGACAATCACTTGAAAATCATTTATGACTTGAAGTTTTTCTAAAATAAAGGGTGCATTTTTCGAAGCGGAGGCGATGGCGCAAGGAATATTATGCGCGTGCGCTTTTGCTAAAAAAGGTTGGACTCCAGCGAATAAATCATTTGGTCCAAGGGATTGCAACCGAGCAACGTAGTTCGTGTTTTTTTTGTGTGCTAGGGCTACTTTTTCTTCGGTGGTAAAGGCTTTCTCCATCCCACCATAAGCTAAAATTCGTTCCAAAGAATCCATTCGACTAATGCCTTTTAATTGCTCATTAAAAGTTAAATCAATTTCAATACCAATCGAGTGGGCAATTTCTTTCCAGGCTTGATAATGAAAAATCGCAGTATCCGTAATGACGCCATCTAAATCAAAAATAAATCCCTTTTTCATCGAATCGCTTCCCCTTCATAGGTGATGGTTGTTGTAACGTTTTGTTGGAGGCTGATTTCTTGTTGGAAAACGCGACAAGAACAATCTTGACTACTTGTGATGCTTAACATTGTTGAAGTAACATGCACATGAAAATCAATTTTTCGCCAAGTAAATGAAAAAGTCAGCTCTTCCCAAAGTTTCGGTAAGTGGGGGCGAAAGATAGGCTTTTCTTGCCGTAAGTCTAAGCCAGCAAAAGTACTGAAAGTCGTTGCCAAAGTCGCAGCCATTACGCCGGCATGAATGCCTTCCGCTGTTGTTCCACCTTGGATGTCACGATAGTCTGAATAGAGGGCTTCTTGATAGAGCTGCCAAGCCAGTTCTTCTTTTCCAACTATGGCCGCTAGCTGGGCATGAACGATGCGTGAAAGAGTTGAGCCGTGAGTGGTTCGTGCCAAGTAGTAGTTAAGATTTTTCTCGACGTAGTTTTCTGGCATAGGGTAATTCAAATCATACAAAATTTGATCGACTTGCTCTTTGGCAAAATTATAGAAAATCATCAGCGTATCTGCCTGTTTTGCAACTTGATAATCGTCTGCATTTAGTCCCTCAGCATTTAAAATTCGATCCATTCGATAAATATTGCCATATTTTTCCCGGTAAGCAGCCCAATCTAATTCTTTTAAAGAAAAATAACCCGCATGCTGTGCAATGATCCCCTCGTCATTTATTTCTAAATACAATTGGTGTTTCATTTGGCCAATGTCTTGAAGGAAGGTTTCTGGGACTTTTATTTTAGTCAAAATCGTTTGAAAACTTTGGGAATCGAAAGTTGTTTGCAAATTCGCAATTGCTTCAAAGAGCCAAACGACCATCATATTGGTATAAGCGTTATCTTTGAGGCCGCCCGTTGTCTGATTCGGGTCGTTTTCATGGAACTCGTCTGGCCCCATGACACCTTCAATCGAATAGCGTCCATCTGCTGGGCGATAAGTTGCCGCGCTTTGCCAAAAATGAGCAATTTCAAGGAGCATTTCCAAGCCGTAGTCATTCATAAATGCTAAATCTTGGGTTTGTTGCCAATATTGCCAAACATTGTAAGCAATCGCTAAAGAGACGTGACGTTGCAACTGACTGTGGTCCGCTTTCCATTGGCCGCTTACCGGATTGAGATGGATTTTTTGTGATTGTTCGGAACCATCGAGACCAGATTGCCAAGGAAACATGGCACCTGCATAGCCTGCTGCTCGGGCATTGCGCTTGGCTTGTGGTAGCCGGCGATAACGATAAAGGAGCAATTCTCTGGCTGTTTCAGGAAAATGAGCCAGATAAAAGGGAAGAATGAAGAGTTCGTCCCAAAAAATATGACCACGATAAGCTTCTCCATGGAGTCCACGTGCCGTGACACTGGCGTCGAGTCCTCGATTGCCATTAGGGGAGGCAGAGACAAGCAAGTGATAGGTATGCAGGTTTAACAGTTTCTGCGACATGAGGTCTCCTTGAATACGAATGCCTGCTTGATGCCATAATTTTTTCCATTCTTTCACAGAAGCCTGATAGGCCGTCTCGAATGAAGGGTAGTCTGTTTTCCAAGTAAAAGGTGGTATGGTGGTTTCCTCTCGATATTGAGTAATCTCCACAACTTTTTCAAAGGAGTAACTCTGGTTTTGTTCAACTGTAAGTGGCAGCCGTTGTTGGATGGCAGTCGCTGTTTGGTTGATTTTTAAGTTGTCGAGCGAAAGCGTCGGACTTCGTAACACACCTTGTTGTTGAATGGTAATTTTTGATGCCTTGGTTCGCGTCGTTAAGGCAAAAGCGTTTTGCTTTGTATCAAGCATTAAGAGATCTAAGTGTCGATTCGTTAATGCCCGGTAACGTGCCACATTGTAGTTGTATACTTCACTTGTCATTTCAGAAAGAACTTGAATATCACCCGAAAAATTTAAGGGAGTAATCGTATAACGTAGATGAACTTGATTGACCTCCTTCATACTGACAAAACGCTGCGTATGAAGTGCTAGTTGCTTGCCTGACTTGAGTTGGACAGTCGCCCAACTTTGAAAAAGACCGGTTCGTAAATCAAGTGTGCGTGTCAGCTCAACTACTTGTTTTTTCGTCATCGTGATTTTTTCACCGTCGACGAAAAGCGTCATTGTTTGTAAGTTGGGTAAATTGACCAAGTCTTCATTGGTTACGATTTCGCCACTAATTTTTGATTCCGCTGTATTGTACAGGCTTGCGCTATACGTTCCAGGATAATGGTCGTCTCCAATTTCCATTTCTGGCGTCGTTCCTCGGACACCTAAAAAACCATTTCCAACGGTTAATAACGATTCAATCGCATATTCATCTTTTCCCGGGAGATAGCCTTCATAGGTGAGTTTCCAAGGAATTTCTTGACTTTTTTTCTCCCAGTCGGCTGCTGTACCAATGATAAAGGGGCGATTGAGTGTTTCCGTTAAATATTGGTCAAGTAAAAAAATGTTTTCCTCTTTTTCAAAAGTGATTTTTTCAGTCAAACATCCTCCAGCTAATTGTTGGCTTTCAAGCCAAGCAACGAGCGAATCAATCGCATCAATCTCGAATGCCTTTTTTGTCCCGTCTGTTAAGCGAATCTGCCAATGAGTCTGTGTAGGGGTGAGTAGCATCAGCGTCATTTTATCCTCTCCTTTAACTTGTCTATACATGTATAGTAAGTGAAAAAACATAAAAAGACAAGTAAAGTTATCCCTTGAAATAAAACGCTTGCAAAAAATTAAGAAAGCGTTTATGATGAAAATGTAGCAAACATGTATATACAATTAAGGAGGAGAAGAACATGGGAAAATACCAAGCAGATGTGGAACGGTTATTAGCATATGTTGGTGGTAAGGATAACATTGCAGCAGTCACCCATTGTGCCACGCGTATGCGCTTTGTTTTAAACGATCCATCAAAGGCTGATGAAAAGGCCATCGAGGATTTGGCGAGCGTAAAGGGGATGTTTACCAATGCGGGTCAATTTCAAGTGATTATCGGCAATGATGTTTCAACTTTTTACAATGAATTCACAGCATTTTCAGGTATCGAAGGTGTCTCGAAAGAACAAGGGAAAGTTTTAGCTAAACAAAATCAAAATCCCTTACAACGAGCAATCGCTGTTTTAGCAGAAATTTTTACTCCGATTATTCCAGCCATTATTGTAGGAGGACTTATTCTAGGTTTTCGAAATATTTTAGGTGAAATTGATTTTGGTGGAGCAACGATTGTATCTCGTTCCGTCTTTTGGCATGGGGTTAATGAATTTCTATGGTTGCCAGGAGAAGCCATTTTCCACTTTCTCCCTGTAGGGATTACTTGGAGTATCACGCGTAAGATGGGGACAACGCAAATTTTAGGGATTGTTTTAGGTCTGACCCTTGTTTCACCACAATTACTGAATGCGTATGCGGTGGGTGGTACCGCTGCTGGCGATATTCCATTTTGGGATTTTGGTTTGTTCCAACTCGACAAAATCGGTTACCAAGCACAGGTTATCCCGGCAATGCTGGCCGGTTTCTTACTTGCTTATTTAGAAATTTATTTTAGAAAGCGGATACCAGAAGCGGTTTCGATGATTTTTGTACCACTCTTTTCTTTATTACCGACCATTATTGTTGCTCACGCAGTTTTAGGACCGATTGGTTGGTGGTTAGGCGATCTCATTTCAACTGTTGTAAACGCAGGATTAACGTCTTCTGTAAGTTGGTTATTTAGTTTTATTTTTGGAATGTTGTATTCGCCACTTGTGATTACTGGTTTGCACCATATGACGAATGCCATTGATATTCAATTAAGTGCTACTTATGGGACAACGAACCTCTGGCCAATGATTGCTTTATCGAATATTGCTCAAGGTTCCGCAGTACTTGCTGTGATTTTGTTACACCGTGGCAATACAAAAGAAGAGCAAGTTTCCATCCCTTCGATGATTTCAGCGTATTTAGGCGTTACCGAGCCAGCAATGTTTGGGATTAACTTAAAGTACGTTTATCCGTTTGTGGCCGCAATGATTGGCTCTGGTTTTGCGAGTATGTTTAGTAACTTAATGGGGGTGCGCGCCAATTCAATTGGTGTCGGTGGCTTACCAGGAATTTTAGCAATTAATCCAAAAGAAGGCGGCGGTTGGATTGCCTTTATTGTTGCAATGGCGATTGCCGTAGCGATTCCGTTTATCCTAACGATTATTTTCCAAAAGCAAGGGATTTTTAATAAAAATGATTTAGGTGAAATGGCAGTTGCAACGACTGCTGGCGTGGTTGTTCCTGAGAAGACTGTCGAAGAAATGGCCATAAGTACAGAAAAAGAAATTCGTAAAGAACTGTTATTTGCACCAAGTAATGGCAGTGTTGTGCCGATTGAGGAGGTCGCAGATCCAGTCTTCTCACAAAAAATAATGGGTGATGGTTTTGCACTTCGACCAACGACAGGGGCCGTCTATGCTCCGGTTAAGGGAAAAGTGTTGAGTATTTTTGAAACGAAACATGCCATTGGACTACTGACTCCGAGTGGTGCTGAAATTTTAGTTCATATGGGTCTAGATACCGTTGATTTAAAAGGTGGCCCTTTTAATGTTCAGGTAACAGTCGGTCAAGAAGTTACCCCCGAAACCTTGCTTGCAGAAATGGATTTAGCAAAAGTCCTCGCTGCTGGAAAGGCAACGGATATCATTGTGGCCATGACAAATAGCGAAAAAATGGACCATCTAATTTTGACTAAGGCAGGGGATGTTCAAGCGCAGCAGCCAATTGGCGAGGTTTTTGTATATCAAAATTAAGGCATGAGTGAAATGGCTATCCCACCCAAGGAGCCCTCGATACACAGACTGGTGTATTCGTCGAGGGCACAAAGGAGATTCCAATAGATTTGTATAGAAAAAAGGGCGATGTGCAGTGAGGCAAGCCCTTTTTTTCTGTTCTCTTTTCGACCATATTAAGAATTCCCATAATTGAAGGAACTATACAGTTTTTTTCTACTATGATAGAATGAACCAAATGATTTGAAGTGATAGGTGATGAAATGGAGATTATAGAAAAGGCACCAGCGAAAATCAACTTAGGTCTAGATGTTTTATACAAACGGGAAAGTGATGGCTATCATCAACTCGAAATGGTGATGTCTAGTGTCGATTTAGCCGATCGCTTAACATTGGAAGAAATTCCAGAAGATAAAATTTTAATCGAAACCAATAAAGCTTTTCTTCCCATTGATAAACGTAATAATGTTTATCAAGCGGCTGCAATTTTAAAGGAACGGTATGGTATTACTCAAGGATTGAAAATCGTCATTGAGAAAAAAATTCCTGTGGCAGCGGGCTTAGGTGGCGGTAGTTCGGATTGTGCTGCTGCTTTACGTGGGATGAATCGCTTGTGGAACCTGAACCTTTCAATGGAGGAATTGATCACCATTGGGGTTGAAATAGGAACGGATGTCCCCTATTGTCTCCACGGAACGACCGCCTTTATTACTGGTAAAGGAGAAATTGTTCAGCCGTTAGTGCCAATGCCCCAATGTTGGGTGGTTTTGGTTAAACCAAGAATTAGTGTGTCTACGCGCAAAATTTTCCAACAAGTAAAAGAGGTGGAGGCTTTAACCCATCCCGATATGACTCGTTTATCGCAAGCGATTCTTGCGCAAGATTATGAAGAGATGTTACGTTATATGGGCAATAGTTTAGAAGGCGTAACCATCCCTAAATATCCGGTCGTTCAACAAATCAAAGATCGCATGATGAAGTATGGTGCAGATATCGCTTTGATGAGTGGGAGCGGGCCAACGGTCTTTGCCCTATGCAAACAGCATTCGCGCGCGCAACGAATTTATAACGGCTTAAAAGGTTTTTGTGACGAAGTATATTTAGTCCGAACACTCAAATAATCTTCCCGTGAAGAAAAGAAAGAATGCGAAGCAAGAAAAAGCATTCTTTTTTTCTTGACGAATTTTTCTTTTTTTGGTAAATTAGTTTTCACGTGGTAATCGGAATCATTCCGATTTACGAATAAGAAAGAAAACGAGGACCAAAATGAAAAAGAAAATCATTTGGTTGAGTCTTGGGTTAAGCCTCTTCTTTTTGGCGAGTTGTGGACAAGTCAAACAAAAAGAAGCCGGAAAAATTCAAGTACTTGCCACTTTTTATCCGATGTACGAATTTACAAAAGCGGTCGTTGGCGACGTAGGTGACGTGGAGTGGTTAATTCCGGCGGGTACAGAACCGCATGATTATGAGCCCAGTGCGAAAGATCTTGCAAAGATGAGTGAAGCCGATGCAATTGTTTATAATAGTGATGTTTTTGAAACCTGGATGTCAAATGTGACGCCTCAATTGGATTTAGAACAAACAACAGTTATCGAGGCGAGCCAAGCGATTGAATTGCTACCGGTTGACGAGGAAGATGGGCATGGTCATGTAGACTCAGACCATCAACACAGTCAAGACCCGCATGTTTGGTTGGATCCAGTATTAGCCATGGCACAAGTGGAGCAAATTCAAACCGCACTTAGCGCACGTTACCCGGAACATGCAGCGACCTTTCTTGCACAAAGTCAAGCATATATAGATCAGTTACAAGCACTGGATCAAGCGTATCAAGCAGCTTTTCAAACAGCCAAAAACCGATCCTTTGTCACACAACACGGTGCATTTGCTTACTTGGCGAAACGCTATCACTTAACGCAAGAAGCGATTGCAGGACTTTCAGCAGAAGAAGAACCTTCTCCCCGCCGTTTAGCGGAACTAAAAGCGTATGTCATAGACAATCAGATTCAAGTGATTTACTTTGAAGAAAATGCGTCAGGTAAAGTGGCACAGACACTCGCAAAAGAAACTGGAGTGGAACTGGCTGAACTCTCAGTGATTGAAAGTTTAACGAAAGAGCAGCTGACCGCTGATGTGAGCTATCTTTCTTTGATGGAAGAAAACCTCATTGCATTGCAACGAAGTATTCGTTAGGAGGAAAATCATGCGTTACATTGACGTCAAACAATTGACATTTTATTATGACGAAGAACCCGTATTGATGGATGTGAACTACCACGTCGACGAAGGTGAATTTGTCATTTTAACAGGGGAAAATGGGGCGGCCAAGTCAACTTTGGTTCGTTCAACACTCGGTTTATTAAAACCAGCTAAGGGTGAAATTACTTTAGCCAAAAAAAATGGACAAGGCGAGCGCTTGAGCATTGGCTATATACCACAACAAATTGCTTCTTTTAATGCAGGATTTCCAAGTACAGTCTTGGAACTTGTACGCTCCGGGCGCTATCCTCGTGATCGTTGGTTTAAAAAATTAACACATCGTGACCAAGAACATGTGAAAAAGGCGCTTGAATCGGTGGGGATGTGGGAAATGCGTCATAAGCGGATTGGTGAATTGTCTGGTGGTCAAAAACAACGGATTAGCCTAGCGCGAATGTTTGCTTCAGACCCAGATTTGCTCGTCTTAGATGAACCAACGACGGGGATGGATGAACAATCTCGACGTGAATTTTATCGATTACTACGCCACAGTGCACATCAACACCACAAGGCAATTTTGATGATTACACACGATCATGAAGATATAAAAGAGTTTGCCGATCGACAAATTCGTCTTGTACGAAAGGAGGATACCCCATGGCGTTGCTTTCATATGAGTTCATGAGAAGAGCCTTTATGGCAGCCATTTTAATTGCCGGTATTGCACCCATTCTCGGTGTCTTCTTAGTCATTCGTCGCCAATCTTTAATGGCGGATACCCTTTCGCACGTCTCATTGGCAGGCGTGGCTTTAGGTTTTTTCTTACAGTTAAATCCAACGGTTACGACGATGTTGATTGTTATCGTTGCGGCAATTATTTTAGAATATTTACGGAGTGTTTATAAAAGTTATTCTGAAATTTCGATTGCCATCTTAATGTCAGGTGGCTTGGCCCTTGCTTTAATTTTAATGAAATTAAGTGAAGGATCTTCAGCGATGAGCATGCAAGCCTATTTATTTGGTTCCATCGTGACCATTACTCAAGGTCAGGTATATTTGCTTGCAGGATTATTTTTCGTGACCTTATTGGCTTTGCTTTTATTTAAACGTCCTATGTATGTCCTAACCTTTGATGAAGAAACTGCTCACGTGGATGGCTTGCCAGTCCGCACGATGTCGATTGTATTTAATGTTTTAACTGGTGTAGCGATTGCGGTGATGATTCCAATTGCAGGCGCGTTGTTAATTTCAGCAATCATGGTTTTACCAGCTGCGATTAGTATGCGTTTAGGTAAAAGTTTTCATTTGGTGTTATTGCTAAGTGTTGCGACGGGGTTGATTGGGATGTTAAGTGGGTTAACGACCTCCTTTTATCTAGATACGCCTCCGGGTGCAACCATTACGTTAATTTTTATTCTTTTATTTTTATTGACGAATCTTTTTAGACGTGGCCTTTCTTTTTATCGACGAAAAAAAAGAGCCTAAAGGAAGAATCAACTTGAAAAACGAAGGTTTTCAAGTTGATTCTTCTTGTTGTTCAGTAATTACGAACAATATTTTTAAAAAGTAGGGAAAATACTCGAAAAAAAGAAAGAAAAACGATATAATAGACAAGAAGAAAACATAGAGGAGTTGAATTTTGTGAAAATTCGTCGTAGTGAACGATTAATTGATATGACCCATTACTTATTGGACAATCCCCATAAATTAATTTCGTTAACTTATTTTGCCAACCGTTACGCATCGGCTAAGTCGTCTATTAGTGAAGATTTAGCGATTGTTAAAAAGACGTTTCAATCAAGAGGAACGGGAGAATTAAATACGATTCCAGGTGCTGCAGGAGGCGTGATTTTTACACCAATGATGTTAGAGGCAGATGCGAGAGCCTATATTGCCGAATTAGCTGAACGCTTATCGGAGCAAGACCGCCTATTACCAGGAGGCTATGTGTATTTGTCAGATTTACTTGGAGATCCCAGTTTGTTGCGTCAAATTGGCCGAATTATTGCTTCAAAATACATCGGAAAAGAAATTGACGCCGTTATGACCGTTGCAACAAAAGGTGTACCCATCGCACAGGCAGTTTCGTATTACTTAAACGTGCCGTTTGTGATCGTGCGTCGTGATTCAAAAATCACGGAAGGATCAACGGTTAGTGTGAATTATGTTTCAGGGTCGTCTGAACGCATTGAAAAGATGGAATTATCGAAACGTAGCTTAAAACGTGGTTCACGCGTCTTAGTGGTCGACGATTTCATGAAAGGCGGCGGTACCATTAACGGAATGCAAAGTCTAATTGAAGAATTTGAGGCGGAATTGGTTGGAGTGACCGTTTTAGCAGAAGGAAACTTTAAAGGGAAGCGCGCAATCGCTGATTATAACTCCTTGCTTTTTGTGGAATCTGTTGATACCCAAACGAAAACGATCAAAGTCGTACCAGGAAATTACTTTGACGATGTAGCTAAAGCATAATATAATGAAAAGAAGTTGTGTGCCAAGTGCCGCAACTTCTTTTTTAAATGAAGGAGTCAAAAATCCGCATTAGAAAACCTGCAGACTTTTTAATGAAAGGGTTTTACTGACGGGCTTCAAGCATTTTGGATGGGGGAATTTGTATGGAGAAAACTTTTGTTATGATTAAGCCAGATGGTGTACGTCGTCAGTTAGTTGGAAAAATTCTTCAACGATTTGAAGAAAAAGGATTACAATTGCTTGATTTGAAAATGACAACGCTTTCGAAAGCGCAACTAGAAAGGCATTATGAGCATCTGGTGGCGCGTTCCTTTTTCCCAGAGTTGCTCGAATACATGATGTCTGGTCCCGTTGTGCAATTTGTTTTAGTGGGTCCAGATGCCGTTCAAGTCGTGCGTCAGATGGTTGGGGCGACCAATCCATTGGAGGCAGACAGTGGTTCCATTCGTGGTTGCTATGGTTTGAGCCATACGGAAAATGTGATTCATGCCTCGGATTCACTTGCGGCAGGCAGGCTTGAAATTGCTCGTTTTTTCTAAATAAATAGAGTAGCCGGAAAAATTACAATTGAATCTATGATTGAAAATGAATGAAACATAGGCTACACTAAAAAAAGCAAATAGAGGAAATGGAGTGGTTCTCGTGGAAACACGTTACGCAATTATTTTGGCTGCTGGCAAAGGAACACGGATGAAGTCAAAGTTATATAAAGTCTTACATCCTGTTTGTGGACAACCAATGGTCGAACACATTTTACAGAAAGTGACAGCGACACATCCAGCGGAGACGGTGGCCATCGTTGGGCATGGCGCAGATAAAGTCAAAGAACAACTAGGTGAACGTTGCGTCTATGCCTTGCAAGAAGCACAATTAGGCACGGGGCATGCGGTCATGCAAGCGGCGAAATTCTTAGAAGGAAAAAAAGGCACAACGCTTGTCATTAGTGGCGATACACCCTTATTGACGAGCCAAACGCTCAATCACTTGTTTGAGTATCACCAAGGGAAAAATGCTTCTGCAACAATTTTAACCGCTCAAGCAGAAGATCCAACCGGTTATGGTCGAATTATTCGTGACCATGTTGGCATTGTCGATCGGATTGTCGAACAAAAAGATGCAACTATTGAAGAAGCACGAGTGAAAGAAATCAATACAGGAACCTACTGTTTTGATAATGAATTGCTTTTTTCGGCTTTGGCCAATTTAAATACGGACAATGCGCAAGGTGAATACTATTTAACTGATATTATTGAGATTTTAAAGAGCCAAGGGCATAGTGTAGCGGCTTATCAAACCGATGATTTTAATGAATCGTTAGGAGTGAACGATCGCGTTGCTTTAGCTTATGCGAATCAAATCATGCGTGAGCGAATCAATCATCAACACATGTTAAATGGTGTTTCCTTGATTGACCCAGCAACGACATTTATTGATTCTGCGGTCGTTATTGGTAGTGACACGGTGATTGAAGGCAATGTGACGATTAAGGGGAATACCGTGATTGGTGAAGATTGTGTCATTACAAACGGCTCTCAGATTGTCGATAGTCAACTTGGAGACCAAGTGGTTATTAAGGCTTCAGTGGTTGAAGCGAGTGTGGTTCATCAAGCGGCAGATGTTGGTCCTTATGCACATCTACGTCCGCAAACTGAAATTGGTGAAAAAGCCCATATTGGGAACTATGTAGAAATTAAAAATGCTACAATTGGTGCGGAAACGAAAGTCGGTCATTTAACTTATATTGGGGATGCAACGCTAGGAAAAGACATTAATGTCGGCTGTGGCGTGGTCTTTGTGAACTATGACGGCAAGGATAAATTCCGTACGACAGTTGGCGACCGCAGTTTTATTGGTTCCAATGCCAACCTGGTGGCACCTTTGAAAATCGCGGAACACACTTTTATTGCGGCAGGTTCGACGATTACCAAAGATGTTCCTGAGTATGCGATGGGAATTGCCCGAGCGAATCAAGTCAACAAAAAAGAATTTGCTAAGAAATTACCATATTTCCAGTAATATTACTTGATTTATTAGAATAAAATGACTACTATTTATGTTGAAGATGATTCAAAACACATAAGTAGTAGTCATTTTTTTTAGTGGAAGGGAAAAGAAAGTGGAGGTTCTCATGTCAAATCATTATTTCGATCCAAGATTAAAGATTTTCGCGTTAAACTCAAATCGTCCGTTAGCAGAAAAAATTGCGGCAGCAGTTGGCGTCGAATTAGGAGAGTGCACCGTTAAACAATTTAGCGATGGCGAAATTCAAGTGAATATTGAAGAAAGTATTCGTGGAGCACACGTGTATATTATTCAATCAACCAGTAGCCCAGTCAATGATAATTTAATGGAATTATTAATTATGATTGATGCATTAAAGCGGGCAAGTGCCAAAACAATTAACGTCGTAATGCCTTATTATGGTTACGCGCGTCAAGACCGTAAAGCACGTTCACGTGAGCCAATCACAGCCAAATTAGTGGCAAATATGATTGAAAAAGCCGGAGCAGATCGTATGGTCACACTCGATTTACATGCGGCTCAAATCCAAGGATTCTTTGACATTCCAGTCGATCATTTAATGGGAGCCCCGTTAATTGCTAACTATTTCTTAGAAAATGGCATCGCAGGCGATGATGTTGTCGTTGTTTCGCCAGACCACGGTGGTGTTACTCGTGCGCGTAAATTAGCGCAATTTCTAAAAACACCGATTGCCATTATCGATAAGCGTCGTCCGAAAGCGAACGTTGCAGAAGTAATGAATATTATCGGACATGTGGAAGGAAAAACATGCGTCTTGATTGATGATATGATCGATACAGCTGGAACCATTACCTTAGCGGCAAATGCTTTAAAAGAAGCTGGTGCAAAAGCAGTCTATGCTTCATGTACGCATCCTGTATTATCTGGACCTGCCCTACAACGTATCCAAGATTCAGCAATTGAACGTTTAGTTGTGACAGACTCAATCAACTTACCTGAAGATCGTCGAATTGAAAAAATCTACGAAATTAGTGTTGGGAACTTGATGGGTGAGGCAATTAAACGGATTCATGAGAACAAACCTGTGAGTCCATTATTTGAAACAATTGCTAAAATTGAACAATAAATAAAAAAAGGCTGCGACAATTGTCGTAGCCTTTTTTACTTGCATGTCGTTTTTTTGGTGCGTGACTAAGGGTATGACGATCAAGGATTGTTCCATTTATAAGCGAGCGTACTTCCTCCGTATACGCTTAAATTTTTGATACAAGGTTCCTCTTGTTGAGAAAAATGATCGAACAAGGGGCATGTTTCGCACAAATAAAAAGGCCGACGAACGCCTCTTCGCAAGAGAGGGCGCTCGTCGGCCTTTTTGGGAGGGATTTAATCGAGTTCCAATTGACCTGTTGCCAATTGATAATAGGTCCCCTTTTTGGCTAGGAGTGTGTCGTGGTCTCCTCGTTCAATAATTTCTCCTTGATCTAAAACGATGATGACGTCGGAGTTTTGGATTGTGGACAGGCGATGCGCAATGACAAAGACCGTCCGTCCCTTCATCAAAGCATCCATGCCGTCTTGAACAATCCGTTCTGTTCGAGTATCGATACTTGAAGTTGCCTCATCTAAAACCATGACTGGCGGGTCAACGATGGCAGCGCGAGCAATGGAAAGTAATTGGCGTTGTCCTTGTGACAGGCCTTCACCATCGCCAGTAATAACCGTCTCATAACCTTGAGGCAGGTGAGAAATAAAGTAATGGGCATTCGCTAATTTCGCAGCGTTCTCGACTTCTTCGTCCGTTGCATCAAGTTTGCTGTAACGAATGTTCTCCCGAATTGTTCCGGTAAAAAGGTGGGTTTCTTGTAAAACGATGCCAAGCGAGCGACGCAAAGATTCTTTTTTTATGTCTTGGATATTAATTCCATCATACAAGATTTCACCGTCACTAATGTCATAGAAACGATTAATCAGGTTAATAATCGTTGTTTTCCCTGCTCCAGTCGCACCAACAAAAGCAATCTTTTGTCCGGGTTTTGCAAAAAGAGAGATTTCTTTTAGAATGCGTTTTTCTGGCGTATAAGAAAAATCGACTTGATTGAAGCGGACATCGCCTGTTAAAGGCACGTATTGGAAGGTCCCATCCGTTTGAGGTTTTTTCCAAGCCCATTGATTGGTCTGTTCTTGACATTCTTCCAAACGACCATCGAGATATGTCACATTCACAAGCGTCACGGTGCCATGATCAACCTCAGAGGGCTCATCCATCAAAGTAAAAATCCGTTCCGAACCAGCAAGTGCCATAATAATAAAATTGATCTGTTGCGAGATTTGGCTGACCGGCATATTTAATGACCGACTAAGTTGTAAGAAGGCAGCGATTCCCCCGATGGTTAAAGCTCCCACACCATTAATACTCAGAAGGCCACCAACAATTGCAATGAGTACGTATTGAATATTTAATAAATTCATCATCACAGGCATTAAGATATTTGCATAGCGGTTGGCCTTGGTGGTATTTTCAGCTAAAGTATCATTTAGAGCAGTAAATTCTTCAATCGCTACTTGCTCGTGATTAAAGACCTTTATGACCTTTTGTCCATGCATCATCTCTTCGATAAAACCATTCACGGCCCCCAATGATTCTTGTTGACCTTTAAAATAGCGTCCACTTAAGCCAGTTAATGTGCGAATGGTGAGGCCCATTAAGCTGACCGAAACGAGGACAAAGAGCGTAAGCGGCAAGCTAACGGAGAGCATCGCAACAAAGACACTGGTTAAAGTGACAATGGCTTGCAGCAGTTGTGGTGCACTTTGTGAAAGCATCTGGCGCAAAGTGTCAATGTCATTTGTATAATGGCTCATGACATCGCCTTTTGTGTGGGTATCAAAATACGCTAAAGGTAAAGTTTCCATGTGCGCAAAAAGTTCATCACGAATTTTCTTTTGCGCTCCTTGGGAAATCGTCACCATTAATTGGTTAAATATAATTGAAGTCAAAACACCAAGTAAATAAATCAAGGCCATGGTTAAAACGGCTTTGAACAGACCAGAAAAGTCAGGAGCACCTGCACTTGCGAGCATCGGTGTGACATGGTCATCAATGACAATTTGTAAAAATAAAGAACCTTGAACCGTTGCAAAAGCGGTGATAAATATACAAATGGCGACAATCAGCAATTGCCAAGGATAATCTTTAATCAGGTAGCTGAGCAAACGAGTCAATGTTTTTAATTGCTTTGTTTTTTTGTTGGATGTTTTATTCATTGGCAATCCCAAATCCTTTCTGTTGTGATTGGTAAACTTCTTGGTAGATTTGATTCGTCGCAAGCATTTCTGCTGGCGTCCCGACGCCGTTAATTTTTCCTTCATCCATGACGATGACAAGGTCTGCTTTTTCGACAGAAGAGATTCTTTGAGCAACAATAATTTTGGTTGTATTGGGAATCGTTTCGTAAAAAGCTTTTTGAATTAAAGCATCTGTTTTCGTATCCACAGCACTTGTTGAATCATCGAGAATTAAAATTTTGGGTTGTTTCAATAATGCACGAGCGATGGTTAGTCGTTGTTTTTGACCACCAGAGACGTTTGTTCCGCCTTGTTCGATATAAGTATCATAACCATCTGGAAAACGTTGAATAAAATCATCGGCTTGCGCGAGACGACAGGCTTCAATCAATTCTTGATCACTAGCTGTCTCATTTCCCCAACGCAAATTTTCTTTAATTGTTCCCGAGAACAAGACATTGTTTTGTAAAACCACGGCAACGCCATCCCGTAATGTTTTTAAAGAGTAGTCTTTCACGTTTTTGCCGCCAACAATCACTTGGCCATTGGTTGTATCGTAAAGACGTGGAATCAGTTGAATCAGACTTGTCTTTCCGCTTCCTGTTCCGCCGATAATACCAACAGTTTGACCGGATTGAATTTGGAAATCGGCTTGTTTTAAAATGAGTTTCTTTTCATCGTTGGTATAGCTAAAATCGACTTGCGAAAAGGTTACGGACCCATCCGCCAAAGTCAGTACGGGTTCTTCGGGGTCAGTCAGATCACTTTTTTCATCGAGAACTTCAATGATGCGTTCTGCTGAGGGGCGTGAAATAATCAAAATAACGAAGACCATCGACATCATATTTAAAGCAACGAGAATTTGCATGACATACATAAACATACTCATGAGTTCGCCGGTTGTTAATGAACCTGCAACAATTAAGTGCGCACCAATCCAGGAAATCAAAAGTAAACAAGTATAGATGGAAATTTGCATCACTGGTTGGTTGAAAGCGACAATACGTTCTGCCTTTGAAAATGCGCGGTAAATTGTTCCAGAAACTTGTGTAAATTTATCGACTTCATGTGCTTCTGTCACAAAAGATTTGACAATTCGAATGCCTTGTAAGTTTTCTTGTACCACTTGGTTTAAACGGTCATAGATTTTAAAAACATGTTTAAAAGCTGGGTGAGCAAATTTAATGATTAAAAATAAACCAAGCGCCAAAAAAGGGACAATCAATAGAAAAGTCATCGCTAATTGATTATTTAAACGAAAAGCCATAATGATTGAAAAGGAAAAAAGTAAGGGGCTACGAACCAGTATGCGAATCGTCATTTGAAAGGCGTTTTGAATGTTCGTCACGTCGGTTGTCAGACGAGTGACGAGGCTGGGAGTTGAAAAGCGATCGATATTGGAAAATGAGAATTCTTGAATGTTTTCAAAGATTTTTTGCCGGACGTTTTTGGCAAAACCAGCAGACGCAGTGGCGGCGTAGCGCGCGGAAAGCATACCGAAAACGAGTGCTAAAACTGCACAGACTAGCAATGCAGCGCCAATCCAAAGAATATCCTCTTTGCTTCGCCCACTGATCCCTCGATCGACGATCATGGCCATGAGGAGAGGGATGACTACGTCAAGAATGACTTCGAGTGTGACAAAAAAGGGGGTGAGTAACGTCTCTTTTTTGTACTCTCCAACATATTTGAGTAAACTTTTTATCATAAATAAGAGCTCCTTTAATTCGATTGATTGTCGCTAACAACGATATTTTCTCCTTCGCTGCTAGCTAGACCTATCCTTTATTGTCGTAAAAATGAGTAAGAATGTCAATGAAATGACTTGGTTTTACTTGGAATAAGGTTAAAAAAACGAGAAAGCATTTTTCTGGTCATTTGAAAAAACTATGCTATGATGATTCTGTAACAAAAAATAAAATAGAATCTGATCACAAAGGGGAGCCAATGCGCTGAGAATGAGTCTGACTCTAAACCCTTCGAACCTGTTTCGGTTATGCGAACGTAGGAATTGTGTCGAGTTGAAGTATAGAACCTATGCTTCTCCTTTGTGAATTGTGATGATTCGAAAAGGAGGAGTTTTTTTATGCACGGAAAAACAAGAGTAATGGTGGAAGGAACGATTATTGCTGCATTGGCAATTGTCTTATCCTTTTTACCAACCAATATCGGTTCCAGTTTTACCATTTCTTTAGGGCAGATTCCCTTAACCCTTTACGCGCTTCGTCGAGGGTTAAAACCCGGACTCATGGCAGGTTTTATTTGGGGAATCCTTCATTTTCCAATTGGAAACGTTGCTTTTTTAAGCGTGCCACAAGTGTTAATCGAGTATTTATTGGCTTTTTTATTTGCTGGGTTTGCAGGGATTTATGCGCCAAAACTTTATCAAGCAATGCGTGAAGGACGTCAAGGGCTAGCGATTCGGCTGATTGTTTCCGCGAGTTTGCTCGGTGTTTTTACTCGTTTTTTCTGGCACTTTGTTGCAGGGTGGGTATTTTGGGGCGAATACGCGATGTGGGGCATGTCGCCAGCTCTTTTCTCTCTTGTCATGAATGGGGTCAGCGCTTTGGCTACTGGGCTTGCAACGAGCATTGCCTTAGTATTGTTGTATCAAGTGATGCCAAATTTATTTTCGGTTGATGAGGCCTTGCCTTTGCAATCAAAAAATTAAAACATCCCATCAAATACGTGTGGGGTTCACTTATTTGGTGGAAAGAAGAAAATCGTTAGCATAAAAGAAAAGGACTTGCGTGTGGATTCGCAAGTCCTTTTGTCTATCAATGATTGATACGGCCTTTGTTTAGAAAGACGTGTCTGTTTTGGTCGAGATGCCAAGAAATTCATCTTCCGCATCGAGCGTCCAAGTTTTCAAGTCTTGATGGTAGATTAAATAACCCAGTTGCTGTTCTTTGATGCGAGTGAGTACTTTTGAGGTGAACGGCGGGACTTCTTCAACCAAAAAAAGTGGAATTCGAAACTCTTGATTGATTAATACCGCTTTTTCAAAAGAAAAGAAAAGCCCTTCTTTCATCGCCTCTTTCAGTGCTTTTAACAACTCACTGTTGATATCGTTCACCAGTTGCGGCTTACGGAAGAAAGTGCGACGTTCATTTAGTTTTTCTAAAGTGAGTTGCGTTAATTTGACAGCTAAAATGCGGTAAAATTCATCAAGATAACGGTAATAGGTGCGATTTAAGCCGCCATCTAAGTCAAAATAAACAAAATTATTTTGAAGCTTATAAAAAAAAGCAGAATAAAGATGGGTCTTCATATGGCCAAAGTAGAGCAATTCTGAAATCTCTAGCGGCGTTAGTTCCTTTAACATGGCTAAATCGGTAAAATCAATCCATTTATTTTCAAGAACTACGCGGTTTTGAGCAAGTGTTTGAAAAAACTGATCAATGGCTGCTTGACCGCGAATCATTTTCATAGATGTATGACTTTCGAACTCACCTAAGTCGGTACTAGGATTTAATAGCAAAATGTTTTTTGGCTGGTGAACAATCCCTCGCTGAAAATCCCCAGCGGTAATTCCCTGCGTCAAGACAGTATTACTCGTTGTGTCAAGATGGATATAAATCGATGAAGTCATGCTCCCCCTCCTTTTTCTAATCTATCGTTCTGTTATGTTCTATTTTACCGTATCCTCTCGAAAAAAGCTTATTTCTTTTCTATTAAGAACAGGTTACAAGAATCGCATCGGAAGCGCTTTAATGTTAATATAAGCAAAGTGTTGTCGTTTTTCCAGCCTGCTTTTTCCATTTTGTGGTATGATAAAAAAAACGAGAGGATTCAACCGATGAAAAAGAAGCGAAAATTTAAAGAAATCGTCATCAATTTATGCTTAATTTTGGTGTTATTGCTTGGGGTAGCTTTGATTTTTAACCGTCAAATTAAGAATCTTTTAATGGCTCGAACGAGTGAAACCTATCAAGTTGCGAAAGTCAGTCGTCGTGAAATTGAAAAAAACTTAGAAGAAGAAGTGACGTTTGATTTTGAACAAGTACAATCGGCTAATTTAGAAGCAGTCTTAAAGGCACAATTAAGCGGAAAAGTGTTACCAGTTATTGGTGGCGTCGCAGTGCCAAGCGCCGAAATTCAAATTCCAATCTTTAAAGGATTAGGCAATGAGGCGTTGCTTTTTGGTGCAGGCACGTTTGATCCCGAGCAAAAAATGGGTGAGGGCAATTACGCTTTAGCAAGCCATCGAATTGAAGAAACAACGATTTTATTTACGCGCCTAGACGAAGTTCAATTGGGAGATGTCGTTTATTTAACCGACTTAGAAACAATTTATACTTATGAAGTCTATGAATCAAAACGCATTGAACCAACAGAAGTTGAAGTGTTGGATGTGGTAGAAGATAAAAAAATTGTGACCCTAATTACGTGTGGGGAAGCAGCCGGCGTGACACGGTGGCTCGTCCAAGGAGAACTCACAGAAGTGACGCCAGCGAAAACAGCGACGCCAGAAATGTTGGCAGCTTTTTCAATGGAACAACAAACGTTTTAGTGGTTTAATTTTTATTTGAAAAATGAGGTGAAGACAATGTCAAAAGCGTTTTCTTATGAAATTCTAGAAGAAATCGGCGTACTATCAGAAAATAGTCGTGGCTGGCGTAAGGAATTGAATTTAGTCAGTTGGAATGGGAATCCCGCGAAATTTGATTTACGTGATTGGGGTCCCGAACATGAAAAGATGGGTAAAGGTGTGACATTAAGCAACGAGGAATTTGAAGCTTTAAAAAAAATCATGCTGTCAATGTAAGGAGTGATTCGGATGAAAAGTATGACTGGTTTTGGAAAAGCCATTCGAATGACCGCGAACGAACAAATTGAAGTAGAAGTCAAAAGTGTAAACCATCGATTTTTAGATATTCAAGTCCGAACAACGCGCCAATTGCATGCATTTGAAAACCAAATTCGACAAATGGTCAAACGGCGGCTTCATCGAGGACGAATCGAAGTTTATGTGACGCTCACCCAAAGTACCAGTCAAAGCAAAACGATTCAAATCGATTGGGATTTAATTGAACAAGTGGTGCAATCGGTGGAAACAGAAACCAAGCATCGTTTTCAAACAGCGGTTCCGTTAGGTAGTTTAGTTGAACGTTTGCTTGAAAAAGAAGCGTTTTTCCAAATTCAAGAAGTTCCACTGGCAATCGAAACGGTCGAAGGAGCTTTGCTTGAAGCACTGGCTGAAGCGACAGAAAAAAATGAAGCGAGTCGCCAAGTGGAAGGCGCGGGGATTTTGGCGGTCTTGCTTGAAAATCAAGCGCTCTTGCAGACCCACGTCGCAGACCTATTTGCTTGTACAGCGCTTTTTGAAACAGAGTATCGTAGTCGATTTGAAAAGAAATTAGAAGCCTATTTAGGAAGTACCATCGACCAAGAACGCTTGTTAACAGAATTAGTCCTTTTGTTAGAGCGTAGTGATATTCGTGAAGAGTTAGATCGGATGCAGATTCATCTTGCTTCTTTTAATGAATTAGTGATGCGGACGCAACCGGTTGGCCGTGAGCTGGATTTTTTAATTCAGGAGATGAATCGTGAAGTGAATACGATTGGTTCCAAATCAACAGCGATTGAAATCAAGCATCATGTGGTTCAAATGAAGACCATCATTGAGAAAATTCGCGAACAAGTCCAAAATATTGAATAAATCCATGAGAAATCCGCTTGAAAAGTGGATTTTTTATGGGATTTTTGGTATATTATAAGAATTACTGTACGTCAAAAGAAAAAGGTACAAGCAAAAAGAGAAGAATATCTTTAGAAACGAAAGGACATGGACATGACAGAGCGTGGATTATTAATAGTATTATCTGGTCCTTCAGGTGTAGGGAAGGGAACCGTTCGTAAAGCAATTTTTGATAGCGAAGAGAATGATTTTGAATACTCAATTTCAATGACTACTCGAAAAAAACGAATCGGAGAAGTAGAAGGCGTTGACTACTACTTCCGAGAGCGAGAAGAGTTCGAACAACTAATTGCATCAGGAGAAATGTTGGAGTATGCAGAATATGTAGGTAATTACTATGGTACGCCCCTTTCTTATGTTCAAAAAACGTTAAATGAAGGAAAAGATGTCTTCTTGGAAATTGAAGTACAAGGTGCAAGACAAGTCAAAAAACAAGTCCCAGATGGCGTGTTTATCTTTTTAACGCCACCGGATCTCGTTGAGTTACGTTCAAGAATAACTGGTCGCGGCACAGATGCACCGGAAGTGATTGATGAACGAATGCGGATTGCACGAGAAGAAATCGAGATGATGGCCTTGTATGACTATGCAGTTGTTAATGATGAAGTGCCTTTAGCCGTCAAACGGATTAAAGAAATAATTGCCAGTGAGCATTTCCGCGTGGAGCGGGTCATTGGAAAATATAGAAAAATGTTAGAGGAGTTGTAAAAAACTATGATGTTAAAACCATCGATTGATACGTTACTTGAACGTGTGAATTCCAAATATTCCTTAGTTATTTTAGCGAGTAAACGGGCACATGAGTTAGAAGCTGGTGCAGAAGCAACCCTTGATACTTTTGAATCAGTGAAAAGAGTCGGTCAAGCACTAGAAGAAATTGAAGCAGAAACAGTGATTAATGATCCGCATCCAGAGATTAAGCGAGCACGTTTAAAATTAGAAGAAGAAGAGCGCCAATCTCGTAAAGAGCAAGAGCAAAAAGAACTAGAATCACGTCTTCGCCAAGATTAATAAAGAAAAAAGTGAAAAAAAGTCTGGAGAGGAAATTCCAGACTTTTTCTTTTGCGCTTTCCAGACAAAAAGAACGAAATTTAGTAAAATGAGAAAGAGGTGATAATGTCATGTCGCAATATGCAGAAGTGATTGTTGACGTTCCAACGATGCAAACGGATCAACCGTATACGTATTTGGTTCCTGAAGCGTGGCAAGCAGTCATTGAATTAGGAATGCGCGTGGAAGTGCCTTTTGGTGAGGGCAATCGCCATATCCAAGGATTTGTTACGGGTCTTTCCAAACAAGGACCGCAGACGACCATTCCCTTAAAAGAAATTGTTCGAGTGATCGATTTGGCTCCCGTTGTGAACACGGAACTGCTGCAGTTGGCAGACTATATGAAAGAGGTGACTTTTTCATTTAAAATCACTTGTTTACAAACGATGTTGCCCGCAGCGATGAAGGCAGCCTATCAAAAGAAATTTCGTTTACTTGATCTTGAACACGAAGTCCGTGAAAAGTATTTTCACCAACAAACAGAAATCGATTGGGAAGTTGTGGAAGCGGCAGGTGCCTTAACCTTGTTTAAAAAATTGCGAGAGCAAAAAGTCGTTGAATTACGCTATTTGGTAAAAGAAAAAGTGGCTAAAAAAATGGTACGCTATGTGAAAAGCCACATTACCCTAGAGAACTATTCAGAAATAAAAGCCTGTTTGCGAGCCAATGCTTTACGTCAACACCAATTGTTAGAAACATTAAAAACCAGACCAAAAGAAACGGTCGCTTTTTATCGTGAGCAAGGATTGTCCACTACTCATTTGAACCAAGGAGAAAAACAGGGCTGGTTGACTTTTGAGGACGTGGAAAGTTATCGTGATCCATTTGAAAATCAATCGTTTCCGGCGACACAACCTTGGAAGCTAAATACAGAACAAGAAGCGGCAGTGACGCGTATTTTAGCTGCACAAGCACGAAAGCAAGCGACGACGTTCTTATTAGAAGGCATTACCGGTAGTGGAAAAACAGAAGTTTACCTGCAAGTCATTGCGGAAGTCCTCACGAAAGGGCAAACAGCGATGATGTTGGTTCCAGAAATTGCGTTAACGCCTCAGATGGTGCAACGTTTTAAAAGTCGTTTTGGTGATGCGGTCGCAGTCTTACATAGCGGATTATCACAAGGGGAAAAATACGACGAGTGGCGCAAAATCGAGCGTGGTGAAGCACAAGTAGTCGTTGGTGCGCGTTCTGCCGTCTTTGCGCCTTTAAAGCAGATTGGCGTCATCATCATTGATGAAGAGCATGAAGCCACGTATAAACAAGACGAGACCCCGCGTTACCATGCGCGCGACCTCGCCATTTGGCGGAGTCAGTATCATCACTGTCCGGTGGTTTTAGGCAGTGCAACGCCTTCGTTGGAATCACGGGCTCGTGCGCAAAAAAAACGTTATGAATTGTTAGTCTTAACGAAACGAGCACACGAAACAGCCCAATTACCGCCAGTAACGATTGTCGATCTAAAAGAAGAATTTGCTAAAAAAAACACCAGTACGTTTTCAACCCTATTGCAAGAAAAAATAACCGATCGCTTGATGAAAAAAGAACAAATCGTCTTATTATTGAATCGCCGTGGGTATTCTTCTTTTATGATGTGTCGCGATTGTGGGTATGTCTTGCCTTGTCCCAATTGTGATATTTCGCTGACCTTGCATATGGATATCAAGAAAATGTGTTGTCACTATTGCGGGCATCAAGAAAACATTCCACGACGTTGTCCAGATTGTCAAAAAGACAAGATTCGTTACTACGGAACAGGGACGCAAAAAGTAGAAGAAGAATTGCAGGCGCGTTTTCCGAACGCACGTATTTTGCGGATGGACGTCGATACAACCAGAAGAAAAGGGGCACATGAACGTTTGTTAAAGGCCTTTGAAGCACAAGAAGCCGATATTCTACTAGGAACACAAATGATTGCCAAGGGACTTGATTTTCCGAATATTACGTTAGTTGGTGTCTTAAATGCAGACACGGCGTTGAATTTACCAGATTTTCGTTCAAGCGAGCGCACCTTTCAATTACTCACACAAGTAAGCGGGCGCGCAGGACGAGGAGAAAAACCCGGAGAAGTCATCGTCCAAACCTTTAATCCGGAACATCATAGTATCGTTTTGGCACAGTCCCAAGATTATGAAGCTTTTTATCGGCAAGAAATGGTTTTTCGTCACCAAAGTGGCTATCCGCCTTTTTTCTTTACGGTTAAAATTTCAGCCAGTCACCCTTCTGAAGAAGTTGCGGCGAAAAAAATGTATCAAATTGCAGAACAATTAAAGCAAGGCTTAAGTGAGGAATGTCGGATTTTAGGTCCGATTCCTAGCGGGGTGTCGCGGATTAAAAACCGCTATCACTACCAAGTCCTTTTAAAATATAAACAAGAACCACAATTGCAGGCGATTTTACGCCAGATTTTAGAAACCAGTCAAAAAGACCAACGAAACAATCTGTCGGTGGCGATTGATTATGAACCGTTAAATTTTATCTAGAGAAAAGGAGCAAACGACCATGCGTTATCCAATCATCATTCATCCTAATAACAAATTACGCCACTCGTCAGTGAAGGTCACGGAAATTACGGATGAGTTATTAAAATTGTTGGATGATTTAAGAGAAACAATGATTGCCCATGATGGCATCGGGATTGCAGCACCCCAAGTTGGAAAAAATATTCAAGTGGCGCTGGTGGAAGTAGACGAGGGAGATTTGTTTGAATTGATTAATCCTGAAATTATTTCAGCCAAAGGCGAAGACATTGATGTCGAGGGGTGTCTTAGTATCCCGCACACCTTTGGTACCGTTAAACGAGCCGATGAAATTGTCGTTCGCTACTATGATCGTGAAGGCGATGAAATGGAAGTAGAGGCGTATGGTTATTTGGCACGAGCCTTCCAACATGAAATCGACCACTTAAATGGCCGATTATTTATTGACCAAATGATTGAACAAATTCCAGAAGCAGCATTAGAAAAATATATGGAGGAACGTAATCATGACTAAAATTGTTTTTATGGGCACCCCCCAATTTTCTGTTCCCATTTTAGAAGCTTTGGTAGCAGAAAAATATGAAGTTGTCGCTGTTGTCACTCAACCAGATCGTCCCGTGGGGCGAAAACGTGTGATTACTCCGACACCCGTGAAGGAAGCAGCGATTCGTCTCGGTCTCCCCGTTTTACAACCTGAAAAAATAACGAACTCACCTGAAATGGCAACCATTATTGATTTAGAGCCAGACATCATCGTCACGGTGGCTTTTGGGCAATTTTTACCTGAAAAACTCTTACAGGCACCGAAAAAGGGCGCAATCAATGTCCATGCTTCGTTGTTGCCAAAATATCGTGGGGGCGCTCCGGTTCATTATGCGCTCATTCAAGGAGAAAAAGAGACTGGCGTTACCATTATGGAAATGATTAAAAAAATGGATGCAGGTGGCATTTATTCGCAAAAAGCCATCCCGATTACCAAACAAGATGATGTCGGCCTTTTATTTGATAAACTTAGTCTACTTGGACGTGACTTACTCATCGAAAGCTTACCAAAAATTCTTTCAGGCGAGCTCACGCCGACACCGCAAGATGAAAGTCAAGTTTCGTTCTCACCAAATATTACACGAGAAGAAGAAATCATTGATTGGCAAAAAACGGCAGAAATGATTGATTGCCAAGTCCGAGGGATGCGTCCATGGCCAATTGCGTATACAAGCTATGCAGGAGAGCGCTGGAAGATTCTCGCTGTGACACCTTTAGCAGAAAGCACGGATCAAGAACCTGGTACCATTATTCTTAAAGAGAAGGCAACCTTAAAAATTGCTTGCGGACAAGGCACGGTCTTGTCTATCGACCAATTGCAACCTGCTGGTAAAGGAGTCCAAACGATTGCCGCTTTCTTAAATGGGAGTGGACAAAAAGTTGCAGTGAATCAAAGGGTGGGAAAAAATGACTAGTAAGCAGACGAAACGAACCGTTCGCTATGTCGCACTGGAAGCACTAGAACGTGTCACAAAAGGGGGCGCGTATTCGAATTTACTTTTAAGAGAGCTGATGAATAAAGGGCGTTTAAATGAAAAAGATGGGCGTTTATTAACGGAACTAGTCTATGGTACGATTGCCCGTCAACAATTGTTGGACTATTATTTAACCCCTTTTACGCAAAAGGCAAAAAAGGTCGAAGGTTGGGTACAAAATTTGTTACGTTTATCTTTATACCAAATGTTGTATTTGGATAAGGTTCCTAGCCATGCAATTGTCAATGAAGCAGTGGAAATTGCCAAAACACGTGGTAATATAGGAGTAAGTAAATTCGTAAATGGAGTTTTAAGAAATGTTCAACGTCAAGGAGTTCCTGATGTATCTGACATTCAAGATCCCGTGGAACGCCTGAGTACAGAAATTAGTATGCCCTCTTGGTTGGTTGAGAAGTTTATCGAACAAATTGGTTTAGAAGAAACACGTCAATTAGGCCTTTCTTTATTTGAGCCCAGCCACATGAGCGGGCGAGTTAATACCCAAGCACTGTCTTTAGAAGCGGCGTTAGCGACTTTAAGAATGGAAGGTTTTGAAGTGGAAGCCAGCCAAGTGAGTCCATCGGGAGTTGTCGGACAAAAAGGCTTTTTAGCGGGGAGTCGTTTATTTGCTGACGGTTGGTTAACGATTCAGGATGAAAGTTCCATGCTCGTTGCTCCAGCTCTGCAAGTGGCGCCTCATCATAAAGTATTAGATGCTTGTGCGGCACCTGGTGGCAAGACGACCCACTTGGCGACTTACTTAAAAGCAGCCGAAGGTGGACAAGTCACTGCCTTGGATATCCACGCCCATAAAGTCCGCCTAATTGAAGAAAATGCGGCGCGATTGCACGTTTCAGATGTGGTACAAACGAAAGTGCTCGATGCTCGCTTGGTAAAAGAAACGTTTGCAGCGGAAAGTTTTGATCGCATCTTAGTGGATGCGCCTTGCTCCGGTTTAGGTTTAATGCGACGCAAACCCGACATTAAATATAGTAAACAAGCACGTGATTTTGACAATTTACCGGAGATTCAACATGCCATCTTAGACAGCGTGGCACCCACTTTAAAACCTGGCGGCTTGCTTGTCTATAGTACCTGTACGATTTTGCCAGAAGAAAATCAACAAGTTGTTGCAGCTTTTTTAGAACGTCATCCAGAATTTGAATTGCTGCCATTAACTGTGGCGCCTGTCTTAGAAAAAAGCCTGCAAGCTGGGATGCTCACTTTATATCCCCAAACATTTAGGACAGATGGCTTCTTTATCAGTTGTTTACGTAAAAAGTAATGAGGTGAAGAAAGAATGGAAGTGTATTTCCAAAGTGATCAGGGAAAAAGAAGAAATAGTAACCAAGATTATACGGCCACTTTTATTAATCAAAAAGGCAAGCTGTTAGCTTTGTTAGCTGATGGCATGGGCGGACACCAAGCGGGTGATATTGCAAGTCGTCAAGCGGTTCAAGCGATTGGTGACCAGTGGGAGAACAGTGACATTGAAAGTAGTGAAAAAGCCATTCAATGGTTTATTCAACAAATCCAAGAGGCCAATCAAGCGATTTTTGAAAAAGGACAGTCTGACCAAACCTTAAGTGGCATGGGAACGACTTTTGAAGCGGTGACCGTTTTAGAGAATCAAGTCGCATTGGCGCATGTTGGAGATAGCCGAATTTACCTAGCAAGAGGCAAGCAATTGTTGCCACTAACAGAAGATCATTCGCTAGTGAATGAGTTATTAAAATCAGGAGAAATTACGAAAGAAATGGCCGTCAACCATCCGAGAAAAAATATTATTACGCGTTCTTTAGGGATGCCAGGGAATTTGGAAATTGATGTTTCAATCCATGATGTCGCAGCTGGTGACCGCTTATTGATTTGTTCGGATGGCCTAACGAATATGGTGCCAGAAGAAAGAATTAGTCAAATTTTAGCACAAGCGACTTCTTTACAAGCGGCGAGTCAACGGTTGATTGATGAAGCGAATCTGCAAGGCGGCCTTGATAACATTACCGTCTTATTAATGGATTTGGGAGGGGAAGTCAATGATTGAACTAGGTAGAAAATTAAATGGTCGTTATTTGATTCTAGGGACAATTGGTAGCGGCGGAATGGCAAATGTTTTTTTGGCAAAAGATTTGATTTTAGACCGAGAAGTGGCCGTGAAAGTATTGCGTTTTGACTTCCAAAATGACCAAACAGCAATTCGTCGTTTTCAACGTGAAGCGATGGCTGCGACGGAACTGGTTCATCCAAATATCGTTTCCGTCTATGATGTTGGTGAAGAAGATGGCATGCAGTATTTAGTGATGGAGTATGTTAAGGGAATGGATTTGAAACGTTACATCCAGACTCACTACCCAATTCCTTATCGGACAATTGTTGACATTATGGAGCAAATTTTATCGGCCATTGCGCTCGCGCATCACCATCGGATCATTCATCGGGACTTGAAGCCGCAAAATATTTTAATGGATGAGCATGGCACGGTGAAAATAGCAGATTTTGGGATTGCGATTGCCTTATCTGAAACATCGATTACCCAAACCAACTCCATGCTAGGCTCCGTCCACTACCTCTCGCCCGAACAGGCAAGAGGAAGTATGGCAACCAACCAATCGGATATCTATGCCCTTGGGATTATTTTTTATGAGATGTTAACCGGGCAAGTACCCTTTGATGGCGAATCTGCCGTTACGATTGCTTTAAAACATTTCCAAGAAGAAGTTCCCTCTTTAAGGCTGTATGATCAAAACATTCCTCAGTCTTTAGAAAATGTCGTTTTAAAGGCGACGGCTAAAGAAGTTGCCGACCGCTATCAAAGCGCCGATGACATGTTACGAGATTTAGAAACCGTCTTATCTCCAGATCGTTTAAATGAGCCTCGTTGGCAAGAAAAAGCACTTTTAGCTGAGACGATGGTGGTCACTCCAATTACACCAGACAGTCCAATGCCAGAAGCCTTTAAGGAAATGCCAACTCCGCAAGAAGAAGCACCAGAAACCCCGGTAGAACCGCCGAAGAAAAAGAAAAAATGGTGGCTCTGGCTACTCTTGCTCGTAGGGATGGCTTTCCTGGTCGGAGGATTCTTTTATATGAATAGTGGCAAGTCAATCACCGTTCCCGATGTAGTCGATCAAACGGAAGCACAAGCGAGAGAGCGGCTTGAAGAAGCGGGCTTAAGGGTGGCTGACGATGTGAAAGAAATGCCAAGCGATGTTATCGAAGCCGGTCGTGTGATTAAAACCAATCCGGCAACTGCGGCGAAAGTCAAAAAAAATCGTGAAGTTATCCTGTATCTGAGTACGGGAGAAAATCAAATTAAAATGGTCGACTATAGCGGCATGCGCCTCGTTGATGCCAAGCGTGAATTACGCAATTTAGATTTTCAAGAAAAAAACATCACCTCAAAAGAAGAATACGACGATAAGATTGCCGAAGGAGAAATCATCACGCATACGCCTGAACCTGGCGAGAAAGTGAATCCGAAAGAAACAAAAGTTGAATTAATCGTAAGCAAAGGACCAAAACCAATCGTCATGATTAGTTTATTAGGGAATTCAAAATCCGATGCGGAAGCAAATCTGGCAAGTGTCGGACTAGGAGAAAACACCGTAGATTATCAAGAAGCCTTTAGCTCACAGCCGGAAGGAACGGTTGTTGGACAAGACCCGGAAGTTGGCGAGGAAGTGTTCCCCGAAAAAACACGAATTACCTTAACGATTAGTAAAGGGGAAGAGAAAGTAAAAATCCCTAAAATTGTCGGGAAATCACTGAGTGAAGCCGAGAAACTTCTGAGTGAAGCAGGATTAGAAGCCGTCACAACGGAAGAGTTCCATGACCGAGTCGAAAAAAATCAAGTCATTGAAGTCAATCCCCAAGAAGGGGAAGAAGTCGTGAAGGGAACGAGAGTCAATGTGTTGGTCTCTAAAGGAAAAGAACCTGAAGAATCAAAAGAACCAGAACCGGTGACCAAAACATTCACAGTGAATGTCCAGGCGACTTTTAATGCCAATGCTGGACCAGAACAGACGGTCACCATTTGGTTAAGTGATGAAAAAGGAACCCGCCGACAAGTTGAGCAAATTCCTTTAAATGCGAGCAACAGCCCGCAAACTGTTGCCGTTTCTGTGACGGTTCTCGAAGGGGAATCCGCAACGATATATGTTCAAAGAGACAATGGTGAGGAGATTAGTCAAAGTGTCAGTGGCGCAACGACTGTTCAAGTACCGTTTTAACCAATTCTCAACGAGAGAGACTTAACCCTCGTGGTTAGGTTTGAAATTGAGTGACCGCCAAAAGTGAGACTTAAAAAGCGAACTTTTGGCGGTCATTGTTTTTTGTTTGCTTTCCTTTTTTTAAGGTTAAGCCCCTTCTCCTTTTCATCTGAGCAAAAATTCAGTATAATGAAGGTCAATATTAGTCAAGGAGGGTAAAAATGAAGAATCCACGAAACACATCGGATATCATTGAGGCGTATTTAAAAAAGATTCTTGAAGAACATTCAATGATTGAGATTAGACGAACCGAGATGGCTGATTTATTTAATTGTGTCCCTTCACAAATTAACTATGTGATTAATACGCGTTTTACCATTCAACGGGGCTATACGGTTGAAAGTAAACGAGGCGGTGGTGGTTACATTCGGATTGAAAAAGTTCAAATTTCCAATCACCATCAATTCTTAGAGCAAGTAGCGCAGCTGTTTGATCAAGAGTTAAGTGAGCGACATGCACAAGGCATTATCCAAAAATTATATGAAGAAAAACTACTCACCCAACGAGAAGCACATTTGTTATTAACAGCGACCAGTAAGGCGATTCTAGGCGGAACAACCGACGAAAATCGCATACGAGCAGCGATTTTACATGGTATTTTAGAAAGATTAAGTTATGAATAAAAAGGAGTGAATGTCATGGATGAATTATTTACCCCTCGAGCAAAAGCCGTCTTGGCGATTGCTCAGGAAGAAGCCAAATATTTTAAACACCAATCGGTCGGCTCAGAGCATCTATTACTAGCTTTAGTGATTGAGCAAGAAGGCATTGGTGGGAAAACTTTACGTGAAATGAATGTCACAGAAAATGACATTCGAGAAGAAATTGAACATATAACGGGTTACGGCATGATGAAAGATTATCCTCTCGGTGGTTTTTTACCCTATTCTCCGCGTTCCCGTCAGATATTTGCCTATGCCGGCGATGAAGCCAAACGCTTAGGAGTGGGACAGATTGGTACGGAACATCTTTTATTAGGGATGCTGCGTGATGAAGAAATTTTATCAGCCCGTATTTTACTCAATTTAGGTTTTAGTTTAGCGAAGACCCGTCAATTATTAAAAAAGAAAATGGGACTGACGGAAGTAAGAGGGGCGGCTAGCAACATCGCTCGTCGCCAACAATCTCAAAAACAAGGACGACAAGGGGGGCCTCAAAACGAAGGCACGCCGGTGTTAGATTCTTTAGCTAGAGATTTAACAAAGTTGGCACGCGAAAACCGTTTGGATCCAGTTGTTGGGCGCAGCAATGAAGTCAAACGGCTGATTCAAATTTTAAGCCGTCGTACAAAAAACAATCCGGTCCTAGTCGGTGAACCTGGAGTTGGGAAAACGGCCATCGTGGAAGGTCTCGCTCAAAAGATTATATCGGGTGAGGTCCCACGGGATATGCAACAAAAACGTCTAATGATGCTAGATATGGGTGGACTAGTCGCAGGCACCAAGTATCGTGGCGAATTTGAAGATCGCATGAAGAAGATTATCGATGAAATTTATCGTGACGGACAAGTGATTCTTTTTATCGATGAATTGCATACGCTCATTGGTGCAGGAGGAGCAGAAGGCGCGATTGATGCTGCGAATATTTTAAAACCCGCTTTGGCGCGTGGGGAACTACAAACCATTGGTGCGACAACGTTAGACGAATACCAAAAGTATGTTGAAAAAGATTCAGCCTTGGAACGTCGTTTTGCTCGAGTACAAGTTGATCAACCGACACCAGAAGAAGCGGAACAAATCTTACGTGGTTTACGTCCGCGGTACGAGGAACATCATAGGGTGGAAATTCTCGATGAAGCGCTCAAAGCCGCCGTTCAACTATCCGTGCGTTACATCAACTCTCGCCAATTGCCCGATAAGGCGATTGATCTAATGGATGAGGCAGCAGCCAAAGTTCGTTTAGATCAGGCAGATGAAGTGGCGGATACGGTGCGCATTCAAGAGGAACTCTTGGCTTTAGCGCAAGAAAAAGATGCGGCAATTCGTGATCAAAGTTTTGAAGCGGCCGCTGAGATTCGTCTCCGTGAGAAAGCCTTGGCCCAAGAGTTGGCGACTGCGACGTTTCGTGAAATGAAAGCAAGTGAAGGCTACACGGACGCAGTCACCGAAGAAGATGTGGCCGCAGTCGTGTCTCAATGGACCGGTGTCCCCTTACAACAAATGGAGAAAAAAGAAACAGAACGGTTACTTGTTTTAGAAGAAGTACTCCATGAACGCGTGGTTGGTCAAGATGAAGCCGTTAAGGCGATTTCTCGAGCCATTCGACGGGCCAGAAGTGGCTTAAAAGACCCGAATCGTCCGATAGGCTCCTTTATGTTTTTAGGTCCAACTGGGGTTGGGAAGACGGAATTAGCAAAAGCTTTAGCCGAAGCCATGTTCGGTAGCGAAGATTCGCTGATTCGAGTGGATATGTCTGAGTTTATGGAAAAATATAGTACTAGTCGTTTAATCGGTTCCCCTCCAGGCTACGTTGGTTATGAAGAAGGCGGGCAACTGACGGAAAAAGTACGTTCGAAGCCGTATTCAGTCATCTTATTGGATGAAGTGGAAAAAGCACATCCGGATATTTTCAATCTCTTACTCCAAGTCTTGGATGATGGTCATTTAACGGATGCCAAAGGACGGAAAGTTGATTTTCGGAATACGATTTTAATTATGACGTCAAATATCGGAGCCACTCAGCTCAGAGAAGAAAAAAATGTGGGCTTTAATGTCGTCGATGCATCAAAAGACCATGCAGCGATGCAAAAACGAATTTTAGAAGAACTGAAGAAAGCCTATCGACCAGAATTCTTGAACCGAATTGATGAAACGATTGTCTTTCGTTCGCTAGAACAAAATGAGATTCACCAAATCGTTAAAATTATGAGCCGTTCGATTATTAAACGTTTAGCAGAACAAGACGTCCAATTAAAAATCACACCCGCTGCAATTGATGTGATCGGTAAAGCTGGTTTTGATCCTGAATATGGTGCACGACCTATTCGCCGAGCACTACAAAAAGAAGTCGAAGATCGTCTCAGCGAAGCCTTACTAATGGGACAAGTCCACCTAGGAGATCAGGTGACCATTGGTGCCTCCAAAGGACAAATTACCTTAAATGTTCGTGAGAAAAAAGAAAAAGTCATTTTACAAGAAGTATAAATAGAAGGAGTCTGAGAGGGGAGGAATGAACATTCCAAGCTTCACAGGCTCTTTTTCTTTTACTTAAACAAATGTGAGAAAATGATTTAATTCGTTGTTCCTCTTGTCACATGTTTTGTATGTATTGTAGGTAAAAAGACGGTTTATGCAAGCAATTAGCAGAATGAAAAAGAAAAAAGTTGGAATAACTCTCACAAAACTATGTGAAAAATTCGTGAAAAAACTAGCAAAAGTTCTTGGAAAGGATGGGGGCATATGATACGATAGGTTCGTTGCGAGGAGGAAAACAAAATGATTGAATTAATTACAACCGTTGAATCGATCGAACAAGCCAAAGCATTGCTACCAATTGTCGATACGATTTATTTTGGAGAAGAAACTTTAGCCTTACGTTTGCCCCATTCCTTTACAAGAGAGGAACAGCGGGAATTAGTTGAACTGGCTCATCAAGCAGGAAAACAAGCGATGGTCGCAGTCAACGGCATCATGCATCCTGAAAAAATGAAAGAAGTACCGGAATATTTAGCATTCTTAAAAGAAATTGGCGTGGATCGGATTTCAGTGGGAGAACCGGGCACGATTTTTGTGATGAAGAAAAATGAAGCGTTACAAATTCCTTTTGTTTACGCAGGAGAAACATTGGTAACTAGCGCACGTCAAATTAATTTTTGGGCGAAAAAGGGTGCGGTTGGCGCGATTTTAGCACGTGAAGTTCCTTATGGCGAGTTAGCTCTGATTGCACCACAATTAACAATACCAGCCGAAGTTTTAGTCTATGGTGGTACGTGTATTCATCATTCGAAACGACCACTTTTACAAAACTATTACAATTTTACGGAACAGACAGCTAAAAAAGATCGAGAGGCTGAACTCTTCTTGTCCGAACCGAAAAAAGAAGAAACCCATTACTCGATTTTCGAAGATAGCCATGGCACGCACGTCTATGCAAACAATGACTTAAATTTAATGGCTGAGTTAAAAGAATTAGCGGATACAGGCTTTCACACATGGAAACTAGATGGCATCTTAAGTCCTGGAGAAAATTTTGTGGCGATTGCCCGTTTATTCGATGAAGCCCGTCAATTGATTGTGACAGGTAGCTGGACGCCTGAAAAAGCGGCGACACTCAGCGAAGCAGTGGTGGCACTCCATCCGTCAAAACGTGGCTTGGACACAGGCTTTTACCACATCGATCCAAAGAAAATCAAATAAGGAGACAAAAGAATGAGCAAGCAACAACCTTTAAAACGCCCAGAAGTTTTAGCTCCTGCGGGCACATTAGAAAAATTAAAAGTCGCAATTCATTATGGGGCAGATGCCGTTTATATCGGTGGGAATGCCTATGGGTTACGAAGTCGTGCAGGTAATTTCACCTACGAACAAATGGCAGAAGGCGTCGCTTTTGCCAAAGCACACAATGCAAAGGTCTACGTCGCTGCGAATATGGTCACACACGAAGGCAACCAAGAAGGTGCCGGTGAATTTTTCCGCGAATTGCGCGATGTCGGTATTTCAGCCGTGATTGTCTCTGATCCGGCTTTAATTGAGATTTGTATCACAGAAGCACCAGGCTTGCCCGTGCATTTATCTACTCAAGCTTCAGCCACCAACTTTGAAACCTTAGAATTTTGGAAAGAAGAAGGGTTAGAACGTGTCGTTTTAGGACGGGAAGTGTCGATGGACGAAGTGGCAGAAATTCGCCGCAATACGGATGTGGAGATTGAAGCCTTTATCCATGGGGCGATGTGCATTTCTTACTCCGGTCGTTGTACCTTATCGAACCATATGTCGATGCGCGATGCCAACCGTGGAGGATGTTCGCAGTCTTGTCGCTGGAAATACGATTTGTACGATTTGCCTTTTGGCGAAGAACGAAGAAGTTTAACGAAAAATGGTGCGGTAGCAGAAGAGTTTTCCATGAGCGCAGTCGATATGTCCATGATTGAAAATATTCCTGATTTGATTGAAAATGGTGTGGATTCATTTAAAATTGAAGGTCGCATGAAATCGATTCATTACGTTTCAACGGTTTCAAATGTTTATAAAGCAGCAGTGGATAGTTATATGGCCGATCCGGAAAACTATGTCTGCAAACAAGAATGGATTGATGAATTGTGGAAAGTTGCGCAAAGAGAATTAGCGACAGGTTTTTACTACAATACGCCAACTGAAAATGAACAACTCTTTGGCGCGCGTCGTAAAATTCCAGAGTATAAATTTATCGGTGAAGTGCTAAGTTATGATGAGGGAAGCAAAATTGCAACAATCCGCCAACGGAATCTCTTTGAAGTCGGCGATGAAATTGAATTTTATGGACCGGGCTTCCACCACTTTGAACAAACGATTACGGTCATGCACAATGAAGAGGGCGAGTCGATTGATCGGGCGCCAAATGCAATGATGATCGTTGAAATGCCTGTGATCGAAAAAGTTTCTCCAGGAGATATGATTCGGAAACGTAAATAAGTGGTACAATAAGAGAAAATAAAAGAGTGATGACTTGAAAGTCATGGCTCTTTTTTATTCTTAGGAGGGAAAAAATGCTCACGTTTAAATGGCGGCAAGAAGTGTTAAAAGAAGATTGGCCGTTTTTGTTAACGGCCGATCCATCAAGAGCCTCGATTGAAGCGTACTTATTTCAAAGTGTTCTTTTGGAAGTTCGAGAAGAAAAGGAATTGGTTGGTTTACTTGTCTTAAAGACGCTATCTGATAAAAAAGCCGAAATTATGAACGTTTCTGTTCATTCGCAGAAACAAAACCATGGAATCGGGAGTCGCTTGTTACAAAAAGTCATTTTTGATATGAAAAATTTTGCTTACGAACAATTGCTCGTTCAAACCGGGACCACGAGTTTTGGGCCCTTGTATTTTTATCAAAAAAATGGCTTTCGCGTGACAGCAGTCGTTCCGGATTATTTCACGCAGCATTACGCCGATGAGTTGCGAGAAAATGGGTTAGTGCTGCAAGATGGCTTAGTCTTAACACGCAATCTCTAATCGTTGACAGGGAAATTCTCCCATGTTAGCGTTAAATAAGTGAAAAATATCAATGATGAGGAGACGACTCTTTTGAAAACATATGATTATATTGTAATAGGTGGCGGTAGTGGAGGCATTGGCTCGGCAAACCGGGCAGGGATGCACGGTGCGAAAGTGCTATTAATTGAAGGCAAGGCCTTTGGCGGTACGTGTGTCAATGTGGGGTGTGTCCCTAAAAAAGTGATGTGGCAAGCAAGCGAATTACTTGAAGGCTTGCATCGCGATGCGGCTGGTTATGGGATTTCTCCACAGGCAGTGACGTTTGATTTTAAAAAACTTGTGGATAACCGTGAAGAATACATCCATTTTTTACACGGTGCTTATGAAAGAGGCCTTGCAGGGAACGGGGTTGATACGATAAAAGGTTATGCACAATTTGTGGATAACCGGACAGTCGAGATCAACGGAGAACAATACACTGCTCCACATATTTTAATCGCAACAGGTGGTCGCCCAGTACCTTTAGCAATTCCAGGCGGCGAGTATGCGGAAAATTCAGACCAATTTTTTGCCTTGGAAAAATTACCAAAAAAGCCAATCGTGATTGGTGGCGGCTACATTGCAGCTGAAATTGCAGGGGTCATGCACGGTCTAGGAAGTCAAGTATCATGGGCTTTTCGCAACACGCATCCATTAAGAGATTTTGAAGAAATGCTTTCTTATCACCTCATTGAGCTTTACCAACAAGCGGGTATCGATACCTATGCGCAACATAAACCCGTAGCTATTGAGAAAAAAGGAACAAGCTATCACGTTCATTTTGAAAACGGAGCAAGCTTGACTGGCGACTATGTATTTTTTGCAGGTGGCCGCGTACCAAATGTGGATAATATTGGTTTGGAGCGCACAGATGTCAAGTTATCCCCAGAAGGTTTTGTAATTGTGGATAAGTTCCAAGAGACGACTGCAGCAGGTATTTATGCAGTTGGGGATATTATCGGTAAGGTTGACTTAACACCAGTTGCCATTGCAGCAGGCCGTCGTTTATCGGAGCGCTTATTTAATGGTCAGAGCGATCTTTTCCTAGATTATGACTTGATTCCGACCGTCGTTTTCACCCACCCGCCGATTGCAACCATTGGCTTAAGCGAACGAGCAGCGATTGAAAAGTATGGGCAAGCGCAAGTCAAAACGTACAACTCAGAATTTACACCGATGTATTTTGCCCTCGATACGTATCGTCAAAAATGTAAAATGCGTTTAGTCTGTGTCGGACCCGAAGAAAAAATTGTTGGTCTACATGGAATTGGCCGTGGCGTGGATGAGATGTTACAAGGTTTTGCTGTTGCGATTAAGATGGGTGCAACGAAAGCTGATTTTGATCAGACGGTTGCGATTCATCCAACAGGTTCGGAAGAATTTGTCACCATGCGTTAAACGGTTTTGCGATGGCTTGTGACACAAGCTTGATTCAAAATACAAAAAAAGAAGCGTTGGGGCTGCGAATCAATTCACAGTCCCAACGCTTTAATTTTCACGATGTAAAATGGTTTTTGTAATAGTTAACAAACTGTCTTTCACGCCTGCGGGTCGGTTAGGCAAAGAATTGATTTCTTTCAACGCTTTTTCAGTATAGTTTGTTGCGAGCTCTTGCGCCTTTTGAATGCCTTGAGACGCCTGAACAAGATCAAAGACGTTGCGCGCTTCTGCTTGCGTCATTTGTTCTTTTTTGGCGAGTAGCGGTCGGAGGGCACTCGGATTTTCTTCTAAAGCATAGAGGAGCGGCAAAGAATAAATGCCTTGTCGGACATCTTCTAAAACCGGTTTCCCTAGTGTTTCGCTTGCTTGGGAATAATCTAAAATATCATCTAAGATTTGAAAAGCCATCCCAATTTGGTGTCCGATGGCTGCTGCCTTCTTAGCAAAAAGTTGGGAACAGCCACTTTCAAGGGCGCCAATCGAACAGCTAAGAGCGAAAAGTTCCGCTGTTTTGCCAGAAATGTTTTCTAAGTATTCCTCAATTGTGACTTCTAAATAATAGTGCTTATCCATCTGACCCAATTCGCCAGCTAGAATTTTTTCCATACTCCGTGAATTCATTTGTAAGCTTTTCATGGAAGAACCATAATCGGCCATTAATTTAAAACAAGTAACAAATAAATAGTCTCCGGCATAGACCGCTGTGCGATTGTCAAAACGCGCCTGTATGGTTGGCAAGTTGCGTCGTAATTTTGACTCGTCAACAATATCATCATGAATCAAGGTGGCAGTATGCAGCAGTTCAATTGCTGCCGCGAAAGATAAGATTTTTTGTTGCTCTTTTTCTGGACCAAATTGTGCGAATAAAATTTGATAAGCCGGCCGTAAGAGTTTTCCTCCTGCTTGAATCATTTCTAAGATTGCTGTTTCAACCTCTTTGTTTTTTAAGTGCAAGGCATTTTCCATCAAGTTTAAAGTTTGTTTGAGTTCTTTTTGTAATTGGGGAAAGGCTTCCCACATTGGATGAAGTGTCACAAGATCCCTCCTCACGAATTGTTAATGATTATCGGCCCATTTGACTTGAGTTTCTTCCTCATAGGCGGCTTGAAATTGTTGCAAGGTACGCACTCGTTGCAATAAATAGTTGGCTGCGACACCAATTGCAATCCCAGATAAAATTCCGAAGAACGATAAGATGGGCAAATAAAGCATGACAGCCCAGGATTGTGCAATCCAAGAAGCGGTCACCAGTTGTCCAACGTTATGCATAAATCCACCGGTTGCACTAATGCCAATAATACTGACTCGCTTTGGTCCAAGTCGCTTCACTAAAAGCATGCTGAAGTAGCTGAGCATACTGCCTGAAAAACTATAAAGGAAAGTTGAAACGGTGCCCCCTAGCAAAGTTGTTAAAATTAAACGTAAAGAAATGAGCATAAAGCTGTCTTTTTTTGGCATGGTGAAAAGAGCAATAATCGTAATCAGATTCGCAAGCCCGAGTTTTGCCCCGGGAGCAAAAGCGAAGGGATAAGGGATGAGATTTTCGATTAAACCGATAATGACACCCTGAGCAACTAACAAAGCAATAAAAATAATTTTTCGTAAATGATTATTCATGGTTTGGACGACTAGTAAATTAAATCGTCGCTTTCACTCCCATCGACTGCGATAATTTCAATGACTAATTTATGAGGAAGGCAAACAATCGTTTCCCCATGTTTGCTCGCCCAACCACGGCGGACACAAACTTGATCGCTGCAATCCGCTTCTTTGATGCGAATTCGATCGCCATCAATTTCTAATAAGTTTTTTTCGCCATCGGGTGTTTCATATAAATACGTCCTGCCTTTTTTACCTTCCACGAGTTGAAAGGTCTTTATTTCCTCGCCATTCACCCGGAGAACCGCTTGTTTTTCGGCATTTTCAGGCAATTGATTCCAACCAAAAAGGACGATTGGGAGAAAAGAAGAAACGATAAGTAAAAAGATGATAACCCCGTCCCAAGGTTTAAAGTGGCTTGTTTGGATAAATTTTTTGAGTTTCAGGGGATTCGCCTCCTACTGGTAATTTGTCTATATTCTAACATATTCCATCAGACAAAAAGGGCGTTTCGTTAGATTTAATCAGAAAAGGAGGGGTGACAGTTACTTTTGTCATCCCTCCTAAAAAAGCATTGAAAGTCTTATTTTTGACCGTACATGGATTTAGGTGTTCCATACCACCATTTTCCGACGGTACGTTGTAACCATGGAATTACCCAACGGTCTAAACCAACTGCACGACCAGAACCGTTCATTAAGGCGAAAGCCACCGGGATGAACCAGATGTTCACCCAGAAGAACATGCCTGATAGACAGAAGGTCACAACTAAAGCAATGGTTGTCGCACTCATTAACCACGTGAATAAACCAGCGATTAATGCTAAGGCAATCCCAATTTCAACGAAAACCATCATTTTTTGGAAGAACATCGCTACTTCCATATTTGGCATCATAATTTTCATGATATTTGAGAACCATTCAGGAGCACTATCTAACACAGCCATTGGTTCCTCACCATAGGCATAGCTTAAACCAAATTGTGCAATGGCTTCAACTGTTTCTTCTGTTCCAGCGCCAGTTGCGGCAGAAGTTGCATCACTTGCTGCGCTCGCTGCGTCTGTAACATAGTCCCATGTCCAAGGGAAGACACTATTGCCTGTGAACCATGACCCTTCACCAAACCAAGTGCTTGGTTTTAACCACTCACCGTCACCGACCATTTTCTTACCAGCTTCAATGAACCATACGAGACCGTAGAAGACACGTAGCGGAACACTCCAAAGAACGTTGCCGTAGCGTGAAGAGTGACCACGAGTCACATTACGATCGTCTTTAATATGGAAAAATTCATGCATCATGTATTGGAACATGTAATAACCTGAACGAATATCAAAGAAATATTTCAAGTTAACAATGTGTTTCATAATGATTGCGAGGAAACCACTTAAATGAATTTTATTGAATAAGTTTGCCACGCCCCACTTCGCACCGATTGATACCATAAATCCTTGGTAATTTCCTTTGAATGACTGTTTTTCGCCGCCTTTGATCGCTGCGACGATATTTGCGGCAGCAGTATGCCCTGTTTGTTCTGCAGCTTGGACAATTTGAGGTGTCGGTGTGTTTGGAAACTCTTCGTAAAATACTAAGTCACCAATGATATAAATATTTTGCTCTTCGTAGCCTTTTGCTTCCATATATTCATTTGCAATTAAACGATTCCCACGTGCGGCTTCAAGACCAAAGTCTGCAGCGTCAGTCGTTCCTTTCACCCCAGCTGTCCAAATTAAGGTGTGTGTTGGGATCGTTGAACCGTCTTTTAGTTTGATATGGTCTGCAGCGACTTCAACGATTGGCGCATTTAAGACTAAATCAACATTTTTTGTTTTTAAGTAACGTTCCGCTTTGGCTGCGTCGTTTCGATCCAGCATGTTTAAAATTGTTGGCATCGCTTCAATCACTTTTAAGCTAATTTCACTTGGATCAAGTTTGTAGTCTTTTGCAAGACGCTCTTTCCAATCAATTAATTCACCAATCATTTCGATTCCAGTAAAACCAGAACCACAGACAACAAAGCTTAGCATCGCTTGACGAACAGCCGCATCGGGTTCAATAGCTGCTTTTGCAACCGTATCAAGGATGTGTTCACGAATACGAACCGCATCTTCGAAAGACCATAAAGTAAAGCCGTGTTCTTTCACACCAGGTGTACCAAAATCGTTAGGCTCGCCTCCCATACCTAAAACAAGGTAATCAAAAGCGTAAGAACCAAGTTTTGTCGTCACGACTTTCTTTTCTTTGTCAATTCCCGTAACAGTATCTGTCACTAAATGAACATTTTTTTTACGCGCAAATAAACGTTGTAAGTCGTACTGAATTGCTTCTGGCTCGACACGACCACCGGCAACTTCGTGAAGTTCCGTCATCATCGTGTGATAAGAATGACGATCGATTAACGTGATTTGGACATCATTGTCTTTTTTTAGTTTTTTCGCCATGAATTTTGCAGCAGAAACGCCCGAATACCCAGCACCGACAACGACAATATTTTTTGTAGCCATTGTAAATCTCTCCTTAATAAAAATAAAATAGTATATGAATGCACAATCTGTTTCATTATACATGGGAAGTGTGAATTTGTCTAAGTTTTTTTGAAAGTTTCACAAAAAATGAAAGAGAATTTGGTTTCTGTGAAAAAGAAATATTTCATATTTCTCAATAGAAAGGATTGACATCTCGAAAAAATACGCTAAAATGTTAATTGAATCACAAACTTATTTGTGAAAAAAACAGTGTAAAAAGAAAAGGTGGATATTGACATGAAAGCAAAAAAATTATTGGTTGGTTTTACAGCGTTGACTTTTACAGCATTAGTACTAGGAGCTTGCTCACCAGATAGCAAACCAGAAGAATCTTCTAGTGCACCTGCCTCATCAGAAGTAGTAGAATCTTCTTCAACAGAAAAAGAAAGCGATACAGAGGCTGCAACACCGGCAGTTACTCTTCAAGATGGTACGTATACGTTAGAAGAAACGAACTATAGCAATGATTATCGTGTCGTGTTCTCAATCGTTGTCAAAGACGGTAAAATTGTGGAGTCAAACTATGATAACTTGAACGAAGCAGGCGAATCAAAAACGAAAAACAAAGAATACAATGACATGATGGTTGAAAAAGCGGGTATTGGTCCAGAAGAATTTATTCCAGCCTTCAATGAAACACTACTTAAAGCGCAAGCAGCGACGGGTGTTGAAGTTGTTTCGGGTGCAACGCATTCTTTCCATGACTTCCAAAACTACGCACAGCAATTAATTCAAGCGGCACAAGCCGGCAACACAGAAACCATCAAGATTAATAATGGTGCGAAATTACAAGATGGGACTTATACTTTGGAAGAAAAAAACTATAGCAATGACTACCGTGTTGTCTTTTCTATTGTGGTTAAAGATGGCAAAGTGACAGAGTCCAACTATGACAACTTAAATGAAGCGGGCGAATCAAAAACAGAAAACAAAGAATACAATGACATGATGGTTGAAAATGCCGGCATTGGTCCAGCAGAATTTATTCCAGCTTTTAACAAAGGACTCGTTGAAACAATGGCAACCGAAGATGGTACGCCATCAAGCGTGGATGTGGTAACTGGCGCAACTTCAAGCTTTCATACTTTTGTTGTTTATGCGGAGCAATTAATCAATGCCGCGCAAAACGGTGCAACAGAAACGATTACGGTTGATAACCCAACAAAATAAGTGCAATAAGAATGAAAAAGCAAGCGGCGGACGTCTGAATTGCCCCCTGTCAAGTAGACAGTATTAAAAACAAAAAACAATCTTTTAGTTTAACGCAATCTTTTATCCTGAGATTGCGTTTTTTATGCTGCTAATTTTCGGTATTCATTGGGTGAGTAACTA
>NZ_JBTXLU010000011.1:0-117705 GCF_054871745.1 Enterococcus sp. LJL98
TAGGTGCGGCGCAAAACCGTTTAGGTCATACAATCAAAAATTTAACTACCACTCAAGAAAACTTAACGGAAGCAAATTCACGCATCCGTGACGTGGATATGGCAGAAGAAATGATGGAATTTACGAAGAATAATATCCTTTCTCAAGCAGCAACCTCAATGCTTTCTCAAGCAAATGCAATGCCAAACAGCGTTTTAGGTTTATTACAAGGTTAATCATAACTTTTGAACTCGACAGCCATGTCGAGTTTTTTCTTTTTGAAAAACTTAAATGATTCAAATACTTTCCGATAAGTAAGAGTAGAGGGTCACCCTTACAAGAAAAATTAGGAGGCAACACACAATGAGAATTAATACAAACGTATCCGCAATGAATACTTATGGTCGTTTAACCAACGCTAACGCATCAAAAAGTGGTTCATTAGCGAAATTATCATCAGGTTTACGTATTAACAAAGCCGGAGACGACGCAGCAGGACTATCGATTTCAGAGAAAATGAAATCACAAATCGGAGGCTTGAAACAAGCAACACGTAACGCCCAAGATGGGATTTCATTAATCCAAACGGCAGAGGGTGCTTTAAACGAAACCCATGCAATTTTAGGTCGTATGCGTGATTTGGCTGTACAAGGATCGAACGGTACATTAAGTCACGATGACAGTGCAGCCTTGAATAAAGAATTTGCGGCATTATCGGATGAAGTGACGCGTATTGCTGAGAAAACAGAATTTAACACAAAAACCTTACTAGATAAGGATGCAACAAAATTTACATTCCAAATTGGTGCGAATAATAATCAAACCATGGAAATCGAAATTAACAGCATGAAAGCAAATGATTTAAAAGTTTCAAAAGATGATGTGAAGTTAGCAGCTGAGGATGATTTTGAAGTAGAATTAACTGCAGGAGGTACTAAGTTAACGTTAGAAGATGCAAAAGAAGCATACGATACTGCTGGGGCAGCTGATAAGGAAGCAAGATTAGCAGATTTAAAAATAGTAGAAAAAGGCTATTCTGAAAAGAGTCGTGAATTAGCAGATGGAACAATTAGTAAAATCGACGATGCAATCGCTAAAGTTTCAGCACAACGTTCTGACCTAGGTGCGGCGCAAAACCGTTTAGGTCATACAATCAAAAATTTAACTACCACTCAAGAAAACTTAACGGAAGCAAATTCACGCATCCGTGACGTGGATATGGCAGAAGAAATGATGGAATTTACGAAGAATAATATCCTTTCTCAAGCAGCAACCTCAATGCTTTCTCAAGCAAATGCAATGCCAAACAGCGTTTTAGGTTTATTACAAGGTTAATCATAACTTTTGAACTCGACAGCCATGTCGAGTTTTTTCTTTTTGAAAAACTTAAATGATTCAAATACTTTCCGATAAGTAAGAGTAGAGGGTCACCCTTACAAGAAAAATTAGGAGGCAACACACAATGAGAATTAATACAAACGTATCCGCAATGAATACTTATGGTCGTTTAACCAACGCTAACGCATCAAAAAGTGGTTCATTAGCGAAATTATCATCAGGTTTACGTATTAACAAAGCCGGAGACGACGCAGCAGGACTATCGATTTCAGAGAAAATGAAATCACAAATCGGAGGCTTGAAACAAGCAACACGTAACGCCCAAGACGGGATTTCATTAATCCAAACGGCTGAAGGTGCTTTAAACGAAACCCACGCGATCTTAGGTCGTATGCGTGACTTAGCCGTTCAAGGAGCAAATGGTACCTTAAGCCATGATGACCGTTCAGCACTAGATAAAGAATTTGCGGCATTATCGGATGAAGTGACGCGTATTGCTGAGGAGACAGAATTTAATACAAAAACATTGCTAGACAGTGATGGGGCAGATTCGACAGGTCAAAAATTCACTTTCCAAATTGGTGCGAATAATAGTCAAACCATGGAAATTAAAATTAAAAGTATGAAAGCAGATTCTTTGGGATTAACAAAAGAAGTTGATTTAATTGATGCAGCTCATGAATTTAATGTTAAGGTTATTAAAGATGATGGCTCATCTGACGCAATGGAAGACATTACGTTAGCAGATTTAAAAGACAAGCTAGATGAGGCAAACGAAGCTGCAGTAGGGAAAGATTCTACAACAGATGAATTCAAAAAAGCAGCTGCTCTTCAAGAGGTTTATAACGATACCTTAAAAGCAGCTGATAGCATTGGTCGTGAAGCATCAGATGCTGCAATCAGTAAGATTGACGATGCAATTAAGACTGTTTCTGAACAACGCTCAAGCCTAGGTGCGGCGCAAAACCGCTTAGGTCATACAATCAAAAACTTAACTACCACTCAAGAAAACTTAACGGAAGCAAACTCACGCATCCGTGACGTCGATATGGCAGAAGAAATGATGGAATTCACGAAGAACAACATCCTTTCTCAAGCAGCAACTTCAATGCTTTCTCAAGCAAATGCAATGCCAAACAGCGTTTTAGGTTTATTACAAGGGTAATCATAACTTTTGAACTCGACAGCCATGTCGAGTTTTTTCTTTTCCTTAAAAAAGAGGGTCTACCCTTTAACCACCCGTCTTTTTCACCGATAAAATACTTGTATAGGATGAAAGTTTTGTAATTAGATAACATTTACAGGAGGGCACATCAGATGGCGAATATTACAAGTTCTTCAGGAATTAGCGGCATGTTAGGACAATACTCAGGAATTGGGGCCGAACAAATTGAAAGTTTATTGCAAGGAGACGCGATTCCCAAAACCCGTGCCGAAAATCGGATTGAAGAAATTAAAAATCAAAAAACAGCGTGGAGTGACGTAAAAACTCGTTTAAATAATTTCTTAAGTAAATTAGAAGCACTGCAAAAACCAGAAGCCTTTCAATCAAAGCTGGTGACGTCTTCCAATGATAAAATCGCAAACATCAAAGGAACGGCAGAAGCTTTAGAAGGCAACTACAAATTAAAGGTCGACCAATTAGCAACGGCAACCAACCTAGTCGGAAAAAAAATGGACGATAGCAGTCGTTCACTCGGTGCAAATGGTGAACTCGTGATTGAAACGGCAGATTTGGATGAGGCAGGACAACCGAAAAGCTTCACCATTCAAATTGAGTCTGGCGATAGCATGAAAGATGTAGTTAAGAAAATCAACGCAGAATCAAAAAACTCAGGTGTTTCGGCGGTTTTAATGGATAATCGGTTAGTCTTAACTGATAGCAAGACGGGCAATCGTGAGTTGCAGCTTCACGGTGACGTGGTGTCTGAGCTAGGACTAGGAGCAGATGATGTGACCTTAAACAAAGGAGTCGATGCCCAGTTCACCTTAAATGGGATTGAAATGACGCGTGCAAGTAACACGCTGACAGACGTCGTGGATGGCATTACCTTTGAATTAAAGAGTGTCAGTGAAGAAGTCGTTGATTTGAGCCTCAAAAATGATACCGGCAAATTAAAAGATGCCGTGAAAGAATTGGTTTCACAATACAACAGTTTAATGAGTTTCATCAATGAAAAAGCCGATGTTGGCGACCCAAGCGCAAAAGACAACAAGGCTGGGACTTTATCGGGGGACAGTTCGTTAATGCGGCTACAAACCGAATTACGAAATTTAATCGCGCCACCTTATGGCATTGGTTCTGGCTTGAAAGCGACGGAACTGGGGCTTTCGATTTCAGACCGTCAAGGAACCTTAGCGTTTGATGAAAAGAAATTTGATGAGAAATTAAAAGAAGATCCAAATGGCGTACAAGATTTCTTTTATCAAGCAGAAAAAGTCGCTGGTGAAAGCCAACCAAAGACGTCGGGGTATACGGTGGCCTTAAAAGCAGTTGCCGATAAATATTTGGTTGATAAAACCGGTGAAAAAGGCGTAATCGCCTCAAAATTTGATAGTTTCGAATCATCGATTAAAGACTTAAACAAACAAATCACGCGAATTGATGAAGTATTAGAACAAAAAAAGGCACGTTATGTCGATATGTTCACCCGATTGGATCAAGCGATGATGCAAGCCGAGGAACAAATGAGTTGGTTAATTAGCCAAGTCAATGCCTTTAATGGTGGGCAATAATGACGGCCTTGCATGACTTACAGACCTTGTTTGCGGCCTGGGATGGCACGTTTGAACAAGCAGAAAGCATCTTGGCTGCGAGTCAGCCGCTTTTTTCGAAACTAGAAGCGACGACTTTAGCCGCCAAAGACGTTCCGGAGTTGCAGCACCTCATCAGCGAGTATCAGAAATTGTTGCGTTTTTTACAAGAAGAAAAACGACAAGTTCAACGCGAAGCCGGGAAACTGAATCAGGCCAATCAAAAAGTTCGAGACTATGTGAAATTCAATCAGTCGTCAGGCTATGAATTTTATTATTAATAAAGCGAGGAAAAAAATGTATCAAAAAAACCCTAATTTATATTTAAAGAACCAAGTCATGAGCGCGTCGCCGAACAAGTTAATTGAGATGCTTTATGAAGGGGGCATTAAAAACATACGCTTAGGTATTTTAGCCTTAGAAAAAGAACAATTTGTCAAAGCGGGCGAATACTTAATCAAGGCTCAAGACATTGTTTCCGAGTTGCGTTATTCAGTGAATACCGAAGTGGAAAGTGAAATCCCTCAGCAATTAATTCAACTTTACGACTATATGTACAATCAGTTAGTCATCGGCAATGTCGATCAAGAGGTGACGGTTTTACAAGAAGTTCAAAAATTATTAACGGAACTACTAGAGACTTGGAAAGAAATTCAAGCAGAATAGACCATCAGACAAGTGCGCAGACTGCAACTTGTCTGATTTTTTATTTGAAGCTTAATGAGCGGTTGAAAGTAGCCGATAGGACAAGAGTAAGCATTTGAAAACGTGCAGTGTGTAGGAGGATTTTTTTATTATGGATATCTTTTTAATTATCGGTATTTTACTTGGTTTCTTTTCCGTGGTCGTGGGAATGATCGTCAAAGGAGCCAACGTCGCGGTCTTGATTAATCCTGCGGCGATTATTATTATTTTTGTTGGGATGGTGGCAGCGCTAATTAATGCCTATCCGCAAAAAGACATTAAACGGTTGCCTAAAATCTTTGGAATTGTTTTTCAAAATAAAACCTACGATGTGGCAGGGACCATCACTACGATTGTGGAATTATCCAACTTGGCTCGACGGGACGGCTTGCTCGCTTTAGAAAGCAGCGTGCAATCGTTAGACGATCCTTTTTTAAAGATGGGACTTGAGATGGTCGTTGATGGGGTGGACCCAGAACAAATTCAAGAAACGCTCGAAAATGAAATCGCCGGGATGGAAGACCGTCACCACGTCGGAGCCTCCATGTTGCAAACGGCGGGCACGACTTCGCCGACCTTGGGGGTACTAGGAGCCGTGATTGGTCTAATTGGTGCTTTAGGGAATTTGAATGACGTGGACGCGCTGGGACATATGATTTCGGCGGCTTTCGTTGCGACCTTGTATGGGATTTTCTTCGGATATGTTCTTTTCTTACCTTTTGCCAGCCGTCTAAAAATCAAATCACAGGAAGAAGTGCTGCAAATGAGTATTGTCATTGAAGGGATTATGGCGATTCAAGGTGGACAATCACCAAAAACGATTGAACAAAAATTATACAGCTTGATTGAACCGGATCAACGGAAGCAATCTTCCTAGAGAGGGCGAGTGACAGGGATTGAAACGAAAAAAAAGAGAAGAAGAACACATCGATGAAGGTTGGCTTTTACCTTATGCCGACATGTTAACCTTAGTCTTGGCATTATTTATCGTCATGTTTGCCATGGCTTCCGTCGATGATGCCAAGTTTCAAGAATTTCGGACGGAATTTGGGACGATTTTTGCCGGTTTACAAACGGGGGGCGATTCGCTTGTTGGGCCGATTGTTGATTTAGGAAGTTTTTCCGGTGAAGGCGGTAACGGTGCAGCAGACTCGGTCGAGGTCAGCACGAAAGCAGTCGAAGAAGCCAAAGAAGACCAACTCGCGCAAAAAATGGAAGACCAACAGATGGTAACAGCTAGTGAGAAGCTAAAAGCAGATTTGGAAAAGTCTGATTTTGGCAAAGAGATGAATGTTTCGCTAAAATCGGATGGGTTACATATTAATCTGGATAGTAATATTTTATTTGCACCTGGAAGTGCCAATTTAGGCAGCGACGTGGCAAAATCATTGGGCGTCGTGGCGCCGCATTTAAAAGATTTGAACCAAGAAATCATTGTCGCCGGCTATACCGACAATGTCCCTGAAAACGTCACCTACGCGTCCAACTGGGAGTTAAGTGCAGCACGTGCCATTTCTGTCATGAACTATCTCGTGGAAGAGAAAATCGTGCGTGACAATCAAATCTCCATTCAGGCTTATGGGGAGAATAAGCCGCATGCAACCAATCAAACGGCGCAAGGACGCGCCAAAAATCGCCGCGTTGAGATTATCATAAAAAAAGTTTACCAGTAAGGGATGACAATGAAGAAAAAAATTCTAATTCATTTGCTGTTACTATCGATTGTTGGACTGACCGTTTATTTTTCTTATTTTTATGAAAGTCCAAAGGCAAAACAGCAGGCAGAGCAAGAAGCCGTAGAGGACGCTTTCTGGTTTGGCGAAGAAGAACCGGTGAAAAAAGGCGACCCTGCCTTCATCCGCAGTATTCGTCTAGACGTCCCCTTAGAAGACCAACTGGCCAACCACGCCTTAGAAAATGGCTGTGAAATTACCAGTTTATCGATGTTGCTTCAATATTATGGCTTCGAGGTGGATAAAAACCAGCTAGCGAACAAATTGGACTATGAGCCCTTTACAATCGATAAAAAGACGCATGGCGATCCGAATCAAGGATTTGTCGGAAACATCGAAACAGGCAAGCAAGCAATGGGCGTTCATGTCGAGCCAATTGCCAAAGTTGCTCGGGCCATTGTACAAGAAGAATATGAAGTGGTTGCCGGTAAAGGCCGTTCCTTTCAAGAAATTCTAAACAAATTACAGGAAGATACCCCCATTTGGATCCTCTCGACTTTAGAGATGACGGTGCCAACCAAAGAAGATTTCCTTTCTTGGCAAACAAAAGCCGGAGAAATTCAAGTAACACCCCTGATTCATTCTGTCGTTTTAACGGGGATGGACGAGCAGTACATTTACTATAATGACCCTTTAGGTGGCAAAAGTGCGCGGGTAACCCTTGAAGTTTTGGAACAAGTTTACAACCGTCTTGGTAAGCAATCTTTATACCTTAAATAACAGGATAATTGATGAAAAAATCATCGATTATCCTGTTTTTTTATTAGAAATCGCCGATAAAAAGCTGTGAATGACCGAACGGAAATTGATGGAGGACGGACCGGTTTCGCTAGAGCGACGAGCCAAATATAAGTTTCGAAAGATTTATTTTTTGTGAAAAAAATGTCGAATATTAAAAAAGGTTCTTTAAAATCTAAAAATAAGTATGACGTTAAAAATAAATGGGAGAAATCTAATATAATGCTTTTCATTTAATCAAAAGCATGCTATTATCGGCATGTGTTAAAAATGTTTAATAGGAAAAAAACATTTTTAAACAAAGGTTAATGGGAAGTAAATGACAGGCATCGAATTTGGATGACTGGTATTTTCGTGCGCCAGAATCAAGAATCAAAAAAACAAGTAGGGTTGTTTTTTGAAAAAAAGAAAAGGAGGGTTATCAAATGTTATTGGAAAACATGGATAATCAAAAGGGTCAAATGGCAGAAGTCGAAAAAAGAGTAAATGGGCATCGTCGCTACTCATTGTTAATGCTGGCCTTACTATTTATTGGGATGGCAACCTATGGGACGTACGCCTACTTCACGGATAGTACGAATGTTGCTGGCCAAATCGAGTTGAAGACAGGGACTGTCAGCTTAGGCCAAGCAACGAAAGCAGATTGGGTTTATGGCTATGCTGATGATAAGGTCTTAGAAAATACTGTTCGGGATGAAAACGTATCCGTAAACCAGTTTACAAACTTACAACCAGGCGATTTTTATACCAAAACGGTGAAAGTTGCTTACACTGGAAGCCTTAATGCAAAAGTAACGGCTAAAATTAAGGGGGAAACGGAACTAAAACAAGATGGCTTTACTTATACCGTTGCCTTGGCTGGCTTGACCGATGGAAAAGTGCTTGCTGCTGACGATGGTGAAAAGGAACTGACTGTCACTTTAACAGCAAGTGTCGATTACTCAGAGGAACCGGAAAAACCAGGTAGCCGTAATCGAGAAGATGCTCCAAGCTTAAATCTATTAGATGTAGAGGGTCTCGTAACGATTACCGCCGAGCAAATTCGTAACTAAAAAAAACAAAGGGAGACACTAAAATGAAACGAAAAGTACTTTTTTTGCCACTAGTCATTTTAGTGGCCCTTTTTTTGAGTTCTGCATGGATGCATGGTACGAGTGCCTATTTCATCGATCAAAAAACAATCGATGGCCAAATTAAACTCCAAATGGGGACCTTGACCTTAGGCGAATGCCAACCCTCAAAAAGTGAAGTGATACTGGGAGATAAAGAAGAGGAAATCGAGTTAGTCATTCAAAACACAGGGACTTTAATCGGAAAAGTTCAGCCCCTTATAAAGGCTGAACCAAGCGGAGAACAGCTGCGGATTGATTACACACTCGACAAAGAAAGCCAGCAGCTAGCAGGGGGAGCGTCGACCACCTTGCGTTTGAAATTCAATCAGCAGGATTGGGATGAAGCCGGTGAGAAGTTGGTCACGGTTCGTGTGCAGTTGAAGCAGGCGAATCTCAAAGCCGATCGGGGAGGTTTTTCAGATGAAAAAACCGTACAGATTCTCGTGAAAAGAGAAAAAAAACCAACGACTTCTTGGCCGAGTGAAGACCAATTTGAGAATCAAATGTTCATTGAACGAAACCTGTACTATAGTGTTGTGAATCAACAATTAACAACGGTGGTTCCAGGAGTTGTCTTCTTAGAGTACCGTAAAGGGGAAACGCTAACGGAACGTGAACTTGAGGCAGTGAAAAAACACCTGACAAATAAAATAACGACCAAGATTCCAACGGCAAAGCCAAACAGCCAAGGGGAAACAGAATCTTATCTTGTCAAAGAGCTTGTCTACGTAGAAAAACAGGGCTTTAAGCTAGTGCTCGAACTCAAGCCAGGGATAAAAAGAGAGTGGCAGGACTATTCATGGCTTCGAATCAATATTGCCTGGTTTCATGAAGAGTATTTACCTTATCGTGGGGAGGAACAATTTGGCTTGCCGGTACTGATCGACACTGACATCAATCAAGATGGTCGACCGCAAGTTGGGGCACCGATTGAGTTAAAAGGGACAGAGCCCTTGACATTAAAGCTTTACACATTAGCGAAACAGCAAGATCCTTTATCTGCGAGACTCCCATTAAATCTGGCTGCTTATTTTGAGAAGAACATCGAAGCAGTAATGGAGACGTCAGCTGTTTCATTTGAATGGGGGACAGCCTATGAATCCTTTACCTTAACTGCGGCTGAAAGTAGTACGAAAAGGATTCGTTTGGATTTAGTTAAAGGGGGACAAGTCGTCTTTTCGCGTGAAATAAAAATAGAAGGACTACCCGCCGAAGCTAAGACAGACTTGCCTGTAGACTCTGTGCTTTTATCGGCTGAAGAAGGCCCTCAATCCCGTCCGAATCCACCAGAAAAAACAGCCGAAAGCCTCCCTCAAGAGCCAACCATTGAAGCAGAGGGAAAATGGGAAGAAACATTCATGGAATCTCGCGCTTCTTTGCTCTTGGAGGAACAAAACGAGTGAAAGAGGGCACCAATAAAAGAGTAAGGGAGTGTTAGGAGAAAAATATGAAAAAAAAGCTAGGCTTGATGTTAAATGGGTTGACCACCTTATTCGTGGGGCTCATTTTAACCTTTGCTTTATTAAATTTTTTATCAGAACCAGGCAAGCAAGGCCTGTTTGGTTATAAAGGCTATATCGTGTTGAGTGATAGCATGCAACCGGTCTTTTCAGCCGGAGATTATATTATCGATCGACAGGTACCCTATGCGCAATTGAAGGTCGGCGATGTGGTCTCCTACCTTGACTCGGAACAAGCCGTGATTGTCACCCATCGAATTGTGGCAATCACGGATGAAGGTTTAGCGGTGCAAGGGGACGGCAATGACTTTATCGATCAGACTTTCGTCACAAAAGAAAATTTCATCGGCAAACAAGAATATAAAATTTCGAAATTAGGGCACTTAATGTTAAACTTAAGTCAACCGATAGTTTTGATAGGGATTAGTTTTGTTTTTGGCATCCTCTTGCTTTATGGATTTTTCAAAAGAAGCCAATCCGTATCAAACGCATAACAGATGGGTGGCTGAAAGACCTTGGACAAAATCAAACAAACGATGCGAAAAAATCTTCTTGTCGGAAGCCTATTTCTTTTATTTGTGTTTGTCTTTTTTGAAATGAAACGAAGTATCAATCAACGCAATTTGGAAAATCAATATTTTTTGGCAACGGTTTATCGAATGGATGAAAGCGTCGACCATTATTCAGAAGACGTCTATGAAAAAACGCACATTCAAGAACCCCTAAGTAACCAGGCTTTTTTTCAGCGGGTCAAAGAATTGATTGCAAAAAATCAACACCCACAAAAAATTATTTTAATGGATGTTTCGAATTATCAAGAGGAACGACTGGGACCAACAGAAACTTTGGAGCAAGTGATGGTCACTTATTCTGGCAATCAAGTCCAGTTGTTGCTTGATCGCAGCTATCGCTTGGAAGAGGACTTACCCGTCACGCAAGCGCCTTTTGATTTGATTTCGGAGGGGAAACTGGGGCTGGTTTCAAATACGCTTGAGTACCGTTTGGCGGTGACAGAGTGCGAGGGACCAGAAGAATGGATTTCATATTTGCCTGTTTTTGTGGATCAAATTCAAGCAGTCAACCAATTACCAAACACGGAAAGCGTCGTTTACATCGAAACAACTTCCAGACAATTTGTTTACCGCTCCAAAAAGAAAAATCAATTAACCGAAATTAAACGTCAAGACTTGGAGTAAAAAATGAAGAAAAAAATGCAACGAACGACCCAAGTATTGGGCACCTTTTTTGTCCTAGGCGTGTTGGCATTCGCCCTTTTAAATTTTTATTCATCTCCCGAACGACCGTCACTTTTTGGTCATCGCGGTTATACGGTGATTAGCGGCAGCATGGCACCAGCCTTGGCGATTGGCGATTACATTCTTGTCAAAGAAAAGCCTTTTGAACAATTGGAAGAAGAGGAGATTATCTCTTTTCGCAATGGACAGATGATTGTTACCCATCGAATTGAAAAAGTCTTAGCCGACCAGCACCTGATTACGCGCGGGGACGCCAATCAAGTGGATGATTTATTAGCGGTGACGGAAAAAGAATACATCGGCAGCTTGGTTTATCGTATTCCGAAGCTCGGCCATGCAATGATTTGGCTGCAAAACCCACTCGTCTTTAGCTTAATTTTGGGTGCGATTGCGACACGATTTGCGGTCTTATTCATCAACCGCAAGTAAGAGAAAAAACAAAGATCAATTGAATGGTAGGAAAGAAAAAAAGTCGGGAAGTGGCCATTGTCACCCTCCCGACTTTTTTACGTAGTGGAAGAAGAAGGACCGACTGACTTTCAAAAGCAGGGGATTTTCTTTGGCTCTGCTTTTTTTGTCGTTTGAATCGAAATTTTATTGAAAAAATAATGAATTTTCTGAGAAAAAATCCTCAGATTCCTTGACTAGTTCCTTCATTTTCGTTAACATTTGTATAACAGTAAAGTTTACCTGTAATAGCTTACATGAAAAATACGTGAGGAGGAAATTCGTAATGAGTGTCGATGCCATTCAACAAGTCATACAAGCAGAAGAACAAGCAGAGAAGATTTTACAAGAAACAAGGCAGCAAATCGAAGAACGACAAAAAATCAGTCAAGAACTGCTTGCTGTTTTTCATAAAGAACGAAAAGAGGCGGTAAAGCAAGAACAAAAGGAAAAATTGAAGCAACAAGAACGTGAATTTGAAACATTAAAGGCGCCAGTCGTTCAAAAAACAACTGGAGAAATTCAAAAATTGCAACAAGTCTCCCCTAGCCAGCGTGAGCAAGCAATCCGATTAATGTTGGAAGCGGTGGTGAATTAATTTGGCCATCGTACAAATGCAAAAATTCCATGTGTTGACCTTTCAAGAAAATCAAGAACAAGTGCTACAAGGCTTACAAAACTTTCAAAAAGCCGAGATTTTGGCAGCCGATGAAGACCTTCATGGCTTGAATACCCATTTTACAAAAGAAAATGCTTCTGCCAAAACAGAAGAATTAGAAAACCAACTCGCTCGAGTGGTTTGGGCAAGAGACTTTTTAAAGAACTACTTACCAAAGGAAAGTTTTTTACAAGGGTTAAGGCGTCCGCCAAAATCCTTTACACTCCCACAATTAGCACAGCTCACCGCAACCTCTTCTTGGGAAACCTTTGTCGAAGATTTACGCTTAAGCGATCGACGACTCCGTCTACTTGACCAAGAAAAACAAGACCTTTCAAAGGAAGAAGATGAACTGAATCGTTGGCGTTATTTTGACGAATCCCCAGCAGTTCTAAAAACACTGAAACATTCAATTGGTATCCTGGGAACGATTTCCAACGAACAAATGACGCAGCTTAGTCAAGAACTCGAAAAATTCCCAAGCACTTATTACCAAATCATCCAACAAACAACCACAACGACTTATGTGTTTCTCTTGTTTCATAAGAGTAAACAAAAACCTATTGAACGGGCATTGATTATGACCGGTTTTTCCGAATATGAGTATCTTTTTGAAGGCAAACCCGCCGATGCGCTAAGCCAAGTAAAAGAAAAACGACTGGCAGTGGTCAATGAAGAAAAAGCCCTCAAGGAAAGTCTCCAAAAAATGACGAAAGAAGCGGAAACCTTAGGCCTCGTTGCCGAGCACCTAAGTAGCGCCATCATCAAAAGTCAAAATCAAGAGAAAATCTTGCATTCCAAATCGATTCTAAATGTTTCGGGCTGGGTTCCAATCGAAGAAGCGACCAACTTTGAGGCTGTCTTGCAAAGGACAACGAAAGGAAATTATTATCTCGTTTTCGAGGAAGTCAAAGAAGAAGAAATCAAAGAAGTGCCGATTTTACTGAAAAATCACCGTCTGGTTGCGCCCTTTGAAGCTTTGATTGAGATGTACAGTTTGCCACGCTATGATGAAATTGATCCGACGCCTTTTATGGCCCCTTTTTACGCCTTGGCCTTTGGCATGATGGTAGCCGATTTTGGTTACGGACTCTTATTATTTTTAGGAATCTTTTTAATCAAACGCTTGTTTCATTTTGAGGCAGGTATGAAGCGTAATTTGGATTTCTTTCAAATTTGTGCCGTCCCAACAATGATGTGGGGCTTGCTCTACGGCAGTCTTTTTGGCTTTACCATGCCGCTTCAAGTCCTTTCCAGTCAATCAGACATTACGGAGATTTTACTGATTTCTGTCATTTTCGGTTTTATTCAAGTTTTCTTTGCGCTCATTTTAAAATTTTACTTATTATGGAGCAAGCAACAGCAGAAATTCCGAGCAATTTTCCAAGCAGGATCATGGATGCTCTTTTTACTAAGTGGTGCCTTGATGGCGGTAGGGATGATGCTGTTACCAGACACCCCACTAGGAACGATTGGGTTAAGCGGACTGATTCTTTCATTAGTAGCCGTACTCATCGGCGGTAGTGTGGATGGGAATACCTTTGTTGGTAAAATTGGAACGGCCTTGTATAGCTTGATGGACTTAACCAACTATATGAGTGACCTGGTCAGTTATACCCGTTTAATGGCCTTAGGTGTTGCCGGCGGAAGTATTGCGGCCGCCTTTAACTTAATTATTAGTTATTTCCCACCAGCCATTCGTTTTACCTTCGGGATTGTTTTATTTATCCTATTACACAGTATTAACATTTTCCTAAGTTACTTAGGTGCCTATGTCCATGGGATTCGTTTGCAATACTTAGAATTCTTTGGCAAATTCTTTACCGGTGGCGGCCGTGCTTTTAACCCCTTAAAAGCAAGTGAAAAATACGCATCAGTCAAAATTGAAGAAGTGAAAACACAGGAGGAGTTAGATTAGATGGAGAATTGGATTAGTTTTTTTGTTGAAAATGGTGGCTTAATTTTTGCCGCATTAGGAGTAGCCATGGCGACGATTTGTGGCGGGATTGGCTCAACAGTCGGAATTGGTATGACCTCTCAAGCAGCGGCAGGTTTGATTGCAGAAGAACCAGAGAAATTCGGTCAAGCCTTGATTTTAGAGTTACTTTCTGCGACCCAAGGATTATACGGTTTCGTTATTTCCTTTATGATCTTTTTACAAATTACAGGAGATATTACTTTTGAAAAAGGGATTTTCTTATTTGTTGCTTCCCTACCGATTTCAATCGCAGCGATTTTTAACGGCGTGTGGCAAGGTCGTGGATCGGCTGCTGCTATGCAAATTTTAGCCAAAAAGCCAGAACATACCACAAAAGGAATTATCTTTGTGGCGATGATGGAAACTTATGCAATCTTAGGTTTCGTTATTTCTTTCTTATTGGTTATGATGTAGGAGGAAAAAAATGTCTGATATTACAAAATTAACCATGAAAATTATTGCAGATGCTAAGCAAAAACAAATGCATCTTTTAGAAGAAGCGGAAAAAGAAATTCTTGAAAACGAACAAATCAAAAAAAAGCAAATCGAAAAAGAAGCGAGCGAACAGCTTCGTCGTTATGATAGAGAACTGCAAAAAGAGTTAAGTTTAAAAGTATCGGAACTCCATGTGAAATCGCGCAATCGCGTGTTGGCAGCCAAGCAACAAGTCTTAGACGAGCTCTTTGAAGCGGCGAAAGAAGCCCTTGAGGAGATTTCTCCTGCTGATTTTCAACAGTTTGTTTTAGAAAAATTGCAGGCAACCCAAGTGACCGGTGAAGTCGAATTGATTTTTGGCTCAAAAAGTCGAGAAATCGTCACTTCCGAGCTTCTTGCAAGTTGGCAAGAGGCTTTGGGTGAGACCGTTCACTTAACGATTGCCCCACGGACGATCCCAAATCGCAGCGGGGTAGTCTTTAAGCAACAAGAAATTGAATTTAACTTTATTTTTGAAGCGCTCCTAGAAGCGAAGGAAGAAGAATTGAGTTATCAATTGATCGCCTTGATTTTTAGCGAAGCGTAGGAGGAGGGATTGCTTGAAGGATATTCAGTTTAGTCATGCCAACGTACGCATTCGAACCTATGAAAATCAATTGCTAAACCAAGCGGATTTGACCCGCCTACTAAGTGTAGAAGATGCAAGTGGGTTGTACCCCATCTTGCAAGAAACCCCTTATGGCGACTTCATCGATGAAACGACATCCTACCACGACTTTGAAAAAGTCTTGCTAGCGGAAGAAAAAAGAACCTTTGAAATGGCCTATGAATTAACGCCAGTCAAAGCCGTTGTTGATATTTATACTTTGAAATACGACTACCAAAACTTAAAAATACTGGTGAAAGAGTGGTACACCAAAGAAGATTTGTCGGCCTTGATTGTGCCATTTGGCGCCTTCTCACTTGACGTTTTAAAAGAAGCTGTCCAGACACGTACGCACAAAGAAATCCCACAAGTCATGATCGATTGCCTAGAAGAAGTCTTTGCCTATATTGAAGACTATGAAGAAGTGCAAGGCATTGACATCATCTTTGACAACTATTATTGGCGTCATTTCTTAGAAATTTCTGAAGAAAACGGCGATGCGCTGTTTCTAGAAATCAGCCAACGTTTGATTGATACTTTTAATTTATCCACGATTTTACGTAGCTATTTTATGGGGCGCAAACAAGGCTTTATGAGTGCCGTTGTCGCTGAAGGCGGGCTTCTTTCGACGGATGAATTGCTTGATGCCATTCATCAGTCCTTAGCCACCTTCCTTGAATACTTAGCCAATACGCCCTATTATCGCTTAGTCGATACCAGCGTCAGTGAGTTAGAGGAACGTCGCACCTTGAATCAATTTGATTTGATTAAAGATAACTTTTTAATGAATTATTTTAAAGAAAAGAAAATGATTGTTTTTGGTCCAACGGCATTACTAGGCTACCTTTATGCCAAAGAGACGGAAATTAAAAATTTGCGTATGATTTTTATTGGGAAAATTAATAAAATTCCCGTGGAAAAATTAAGCAGTCGGGTGCGTGATTCATATGTATAAAAAAATAGGGATGCTGGGTGGGAAAAACTCGATTTTGCCCTTTAAAGGATTAGGTATCGATGTCTTTCCAGTCACGAGCTTGGCGGAAGCCAAAAGGCAATTGACCACAATGGCCGAGTCGTATGGCGTGATTTTTATTACCGAACGGATTGTGGAGCAACTCGAAGAAGAAATTGCGCTTTATGACAATCAACTAACGCCAGCCATTATTCCCATCCCAAGTAGTACAGGGAGCTTGGGGATTGGCATGGCACGCTTACATAAAAATGTCGAACAGGCGATCGGTCTATCGATTTTAGAAAAAGATTAAAGTAGAGGAGGAGCCTATTTGGCAATTGGAGAAATTATCAAGGTTTCCGGTCCTTTAGTTCAGGCAAAAGGCTTACAAGGTGCGAAAATACATGAGCTTTGTAAAGTCAGTGAAAAAGGACTATTAGGGGAAATTATTGAATTAAAAAAAGGGATTGCCTCCATTCAGGTTTATGAAGAAACCAATGGCATCGGTCCCGGAGAAATCGTAGAAACAACGGGGTCGCCTTTATCAGTCGAGCTGGCTCCTGGGTTACTTGGACAAATGTTTGATGGGATTCAACGTCCCTTAGACCAGTTCATGGCCCTAACAGAAAGTGATTATTTAGAACGAGGGGTCATGATTGATGCCCTCGACTGGCAAAAAAAATGGACCTTTGTACCGAAAAAAGCGGTTGGCGATGTCGTCGTCGCCGGTGATATTTTGGGTGTTGTACAAGAAACCGAAGTCATTGAACATCGCGTCCTCGTTCCCAACGGTGTGGCTGGCGTGATTCAAGAAATAAAGGTAGGGAATTATAGTATTACCGAACCGATTGTGACTTTAACCTTAGAAGATGGCACCGAAAAAAAATTACCGATGATGCAACGCTGGCCCGTACGGACACCGCGTCCAAGTAAAAAGAAAATGACACCCGGCGAGCCACTGGTGACTGGACAAAGGGTGATTGATACCTTCTTTCCAGTAGCCAAAGGAGGATCTGCTGCCGTTCCTGGACCATTTGGTGCGGGGAAAACGGTCGTTCAGCACCAAATTGCCAAATGGTCGGATGTCGATATCGTCGTCTACGTTGGTTGTGGCGAACGTGGAAACGAGATGAAAGACGTAATCAACGAATTTTCCGAATTGATTGACCCCTTAACTGGAAAATCATTGATGGAACGAACCGTTTTAATTGCCAACACGTCAAATATGCCCGTTGCAGCACGTGAGGCGTCGATTTATACCGGAATTACCATTGCGGAATATTACCGTGATATGGGGTACGCCGTGGCAATTATGGCCGACTCCACCTCTCGTTGGGCGGAGGCACTGCGAGAAATGAGTGGTCGTTTGCAAGAGATTCCAGGAGATGAAGGCTATCCAGCTTATCTCGGTAGTCGAATTGCAGAGTATTATGAACGTGCTGGACTTTATCAAACCTTAGGGAGCGAGGCACGTGAAGGCAGTATTACCGCGATTGGCGCCGTTTCACCTGCCGGGGGAGACATCAGTGAACCTGTCACGCAAAACACCTTACGTATCGTGAAAGTCTTCTGGGCACTCGACAGCGCCTTGGCCCAAAAACGTCATTTTCCATCGATTAACTGGACCAATTCTTATTCGCTTTATGAAGAAGAATTAAATGCGTATTTGGATCAAATTTTTAAAGGCGAGTGGTCCAAACAAGTCATTGCGGCGATGACCCTCTTACAAGAAGAAAGCCGCTTGGATGAAATTGTTCAATTGGTCGGGATTGACGCCCTCTTGCCAAAAGATCGGATGACCCTCGTCACCGCGCGTTCGATTCGTCAGGACTACTTACAGCAAAATGCCTTTGATGATGTTGATACGTATACCTCCAGAGAAAAACAGTTTTATTTATTGAAAAATATTTTGGCTTTCCACCATGAGGCCTTACGAGCCATCCAATTAGGGGCTTATTACCATGAAATTATTGAGGGAACGATTGCCTTACGCGAACAAATTGCACGTAGCAAATACATTCCCGAACAAGAAATTGGCGAACTCAGTCAACTCGAACAAGTGATTAAACATACGATGCAAGCCATCGTTGAAAAAGGAGGGATGGAATAAATGTTAAAAGAATATCGTTCCGTCTCTGAAATTTATGGACCGATTATGGTCGTTGAAAACGTCGCAGGAGTCAAATACGACGAGCTCGTTGAAATTCGAACAGACAGTGGCGAATTACGACAAGGTCAAGTATTAGAAGTGACGAATGACAAGGCCATTGTCCAAGTTTTTGAAGGCACAAGTAACTTAGGTGCCGAAGAAAGTCGCGTCCGTTTCTTAGGCACCGGCCTAAGTTTAGGTGTTTCAGAAGACATGCTCGGCCGTATTTATGATGGCATCGGCCAACCGATTGACGACGGACCAAAAGTGATTCCAGACAAGCGAGTCGATGTGAACGGCGCCTCGATTAATCCGATGGCTCGGGCTTTCCCTGATGAATTTATTCAAACAGGAATTTCAGCCATCGATCACTTAAACACCCTCGTTCGTGGTCAAAAACTCCCGATTTTTTCTTCAGCGGGATTGCCGCATAAAGAAATGGCGGCACAAATTGCTCGACAAGCAACGGTACCAAATGATGAAGGAAACTTTGCAATTGTCTTTGGAGCAATTGGGATTCCTTTTGAAGAATCGGAATTTTTCATTGAAGAATTTCGCAAGACTGGCGCACTAGATCGCTCGGTCATGTTTTTAAACTTGGCCAACGATCCGGCAATTGAACGGATTGCGACGCCGCGGATGGCGCTAACGGCTGCCGAATATTTAGCTTTTGAAAAAGGCATGCACGTGCTGGTGATTTTAACGGATATGACGAACTACTGTGAAGCCTTACGTGAAATCTCCGCCGCTCGACGAGAAGTTCCTGGCCGTCGCGGCTACCCCGGGTATTTATATACGGACCTGGCAGGCTTGTATGAGCGGGCTGGAATGTTAACAGACAAACCCGGTTCCATTACGCAAATTCCAATTTTAACCATGCCGGATAACGATAAGACGCATCCAATTCCAGATTTAACGGGCTACATTACGGAAGGTCAGATTATCTTATCGCCAGAGTTGGAAAAACGAAACATTCATCCGCCAATTGACGTCTTACCAAGCTTGTCCCGTCTAAAAGACAAGGGGACTGGTGAAGATAAAACAAGAAAAGACCATGCCGCTACGATGAATCAAATCTATGCCGCTTATGCGGACGGCAAAGACGCCAAAGAATTGGCGGTCGTTTTAGGCGAATCTGCCTTATCAGAAGTCGATCGTAAATATGCACGTTTTGCCGATTTATTTGAAAATGAATATTTAAATCAAGGGTTTTATACCAACCGTAGCATTGAAGAAACACTCGATTTAAGTTGGAAATTACTTGCTACCTTACCAAAAGAAGAACTGAGTCGCATCAAAGAAGAATACATCGAAGAATTCTTGCCTGATACGAAGGAGCTGAATGCTTAATGGCGATTTTAAATGTCAATCCCACACGGATGGAACTGAGCCGTTTACGTAAACGACTCGGGACAGCCACACGTGGGCATAAACTTTTAAAAGACAAATTAGATGAATTGGTTCGTCAGTTTATTACGCTAGTCAAAAGAAACCAAGCCTTGCGTCGTGAAATGGAGAAAGCCTTACAAGACGGCATGGAAAAGTACGTGCTGGCATCAAGCGTCATTCCAGACCACGTGCTTGAAGAAGCCTTTTCGATTCCAATGAACCAAGTTTCGCTGGATGTCCAGACCAAAAGCATTATGAATACCGAAGTGCCCGTACTAAATACGATGTATCAAGAAGAAAGCGACGTGGACGATTTTTCTTATGGCTTTGTAACGACGACCAGTGAACTCGACCTTTCCTTGAGTTATTTAGACGCGATTTTACCGCAAATGTTGCAATTAGCAGAAATTGAAAAAACCTGTCAATTGATTGCCAAGGAAATTGAAAGTACCAAACGACGCGTCAACGCCCTCGAATATCTAACCATCCCCAATTTAACCGAGACCATTGCTTATATTGAAAGTACCTTAGATGAAAATGAACGTGGCAATGTGACGCGTTTAATGAAGGTGATTGATATTTTGGAAATGGAAGAAGAGGAATAAAGAAAAGACCAAAGAGTGAGACGGTCCGTTTCACATCAATAAAAAAACATTCGCCCATCCAGCGAATGTTTTTTTGTTAGTCAATATCAATGATGGATTCTTTGTGGTAAACGGTGCAATCGCGCTCGTTTATCGCTCGTAGCACGCGACAAGGGCTACCGACAGCAACGACATTTGCCGGAATATCTTGTGTGACAACGCTCCCTGCTCCAATGACACTGTTTTCACCAATCGTGACACCCGGCATCACCAGTACTCCTGCTCCCAACCAGACATTGGCTTCAATTCGAATCGGTAAATTGTATTGTGCTGTTTTCCGGCGTAGCTCGGGATGAATCGGATGCGTCCCCGTTGCTAGCACAACGTTTGGCGCAATCATCACGTGATCACCGATAAAAATATCTGTATCGTCGACTAGGGTTAAATTGTAATTCACATAGACATGCTTACCAAAATGAACATGTTTGCCGCCCCAGTTGGCATGAAACGGCGCTTCAATGTAACAGCCTTCCCCAATTTCAGCAAACATTTCCTTCAGTAAGGCTTGCTTTTCCGCTTGTTGCGAAGGGCGTAGCTGGTTGTAGTCAAAGTTCTTTTCTAAATAAGTTAATTGGTCGGCCACAAGTTCTTCTTGTCCAGAATAATACAATTGGCCTGTATGCATGCGTTTTTTTACTTCACTTAAATCCATGGTTGCTTCTCCTTTGTTTTTTCCTTTTTTCTTATTATACCGTTTTTTGCTGCAAAAGAGCAGCTTCTTTTAAAGCGTTCTTGCGCAAAAAAACACAAGCATATTTTTCGTACTTCTTTGTGAAAACCACTATAATGTCAGATGTATAATTTTTAAGGAGGAACCGATATATGGACTATCGTGTATTACTTTACTACAATTATACTAAAATTGAGGACCCTGAAACCTTTGCCAAAGAGCACTTAGCTTTTTGTAAAAGTTTAGGTTTGAAAGGTCGCATTTTAGTAGCCGAGGAAGGCATTAATGGCACTGCTTCAGGAACGATTGAAGCAACGCAACAGTATATGGACTGGATGCATGGGGATGAACGTTTTAAAGATACTTGGTTTAAAATCGATGAAAGTGAAGGCCATGCTTTTCGTAAAATGTTTGTGCGACCAAGAAAAGAATTGGTGGCCTTAAACTTAGAAGAAGACATCGATCCGCTACGTTTAACTGGAAAATATCTAGATCCAAAAGCATTCAAAGAAGCTTTATTAGATGAAGACACAATCGTGCTGGATGCACGCAATGACTATGAATTTGATTTAGGACATTTCCGTGGTGCCATTCGCCCAGATATTCGTAATTTCCGCGAATTGCCCCAATGGATTCGTGAAAATAAAGAGCAATTTATGGATAAAAAAGTGGTCACGTATTGTACAGGTGGCATTCGCTGTGAAAAATTCTCTGGTTGGTTATTAAGAGAAGGGGTAGAAGACGTGTCACAATTACACGGTGGCATTGCGATGTACGGTAAAGACCCTGAAGTTCAAGGGGAATTATGGGATGGTAAAATGTACGTCTTTGATGACCGAATTAGCGTTGAAATTAACCACGTGGATAAACAAGTGGTCGGTAAAGACTGGTTCGATGGCACACCATGTGAACGTTACATTAACTGTGGCAACCCCGCATGTAACCGTCAAATCATTACTTCAGAAGAAAACGAAGCCAAACATTTAGGTGGCTGCTGCTACGAGTGTGCCGCAAGTGAAACCAATCGTTACATCAAACGCAATCAGATTTCAGCAGAAGAAAGAGTGCAACGCCTAGCCGCAATGACTCAAGAAGTTTCTGCTTAATTTAAAAAAAGAGGTGTGACAAAAGTCGTTTTGCTCTGAAAAACTGGAGGGAAATTCGAACAATTGGCTTTTTCAATTGCTCGAATTTCGTGAAGTTTCCGAAAGAGTAACGTTTTGTTGCCCATTTATCCGCCAAAGAAGGGACTGTGACAGCTGTCACAGTCCCTTCTTTGGCCTTTTCTCTCAAGAATCCTCCTTTTTGAGTAAAAAAACAACAATTGCAAGTCGTTTTTCATGAGGGTGTAGAGTTGAAAAAGACCTTATTATGCTTTTCTTAAGATTTGTTGATTCTCGTAAATGTAGGGGAAGTTTGTTTTACAATTAAGAAAGAGTAAATAAGCATTCGAAAGTAGGTGGCGTCCATGTTTTTAGCCTTAAATGAAATTCGGCATTCAAAGCTTCGCTATGGGTTGATTATCGGTGTGATGTTTTTAATTGCGTATCTGGTCTTTTTCTTAACCGGCTTAGCCTATGGTTTGGCACAAGAAAACCGTATGGCGGTCGATAAGTGGGGAGCAGATGTCATTTTTCTTTCAAAAGATGCAAACAGCACCCTAGGGATGTCAATGATTCCTCAAAAACGCTTTGATGAGGTAGAAGCTGAGGAAAAAGCACTGCTCGCGCAAACACCGGGAATTGTGGCGAAACTGGGCCATGAAGAAGAGCAAATGACTGTCAGTTTTTTTGGTGTGAAAGAAGACCAGTTTTTAATGCCTGAAGTGACAGAAGGCCGAGGATTTCACGCCGTTGATGAAGGGGTCGCGGATGCGAGTCTTCAAAAGACGGATGGCCTGAAATTGGGCGATCGTTTGAAACTGGCTGGTCAAGAAAAGGAAATTACCATCGTTGGTTTTACAGAGAAGGCCAAATTTAATGTCTCTCCTGTGATTTATACCACTATTGAAACCTATCAAGAAATCCGTTTTGAAAAACAGGATACCAGTCCTGAGGCACGTGTAAATGGTATTGTTGTCCGCGGGCAAATCAAAGACTATCCAAAAGAAGAATTGGAAGAAATTTCCATTCCAACTTTTATTAATGATTTGCCTGGATACCGTGCGCAAGTCTTAACCTTTGGCTTTATGATTGGTTTTTTAATTGTGATTGCGGCGATTGTCATTGGGATATTTATTTACGTTTTAACGATGCAAAAAGTCAACATTTTTGGTGTTATGAAGGCACAAGGCATTTCGACCAAATACATTGCGACTTCGGTTGTGATACAAACACTCTTACTGGCGCTTGCTGGTGTGGGACTTGGTTTACTTGGAACGTATGCGACGGCACTTGGCTTACCAACAGCGGTCCCGTTTGCAAGTAACATCTTCTATTTTATCGGCATTGCAGTGCTAATGGTGATTTTTGCCTTAATGGGGGCACTTTTTTCTGTACGTACGATTGTGAAAATTGATCCCTTAAAGGCAATTGGATAAGGAGGCGGAAAAAATGACGGTATTAGAATTTAAAAAAGTTCGCAAAGATTTTCCCGATGGCGATCAAGTAATTCACGGCTTAAAAGAAACCAATTTTTCAATCGCTGCGGGTGAATTTATCGGAATTATTGGCCCGTCAGGTTCGGGAAAGAGTACCTTTCTAACCTTGGCAGGTGGGTTGCAAACGCCAACCGCGGGTGAAATTTTAATTAATGGACGACCATTTAGCGAAGAAAAAGAGAAACAACGAGCAACCATTCGTTTTCAGTCCATTGGCTTTATCTTACAAGCTTCCAATTTAATTCCCTTTTTAACCGTCGCAGATCAACTGCGTTTCGTTGATAAGGTCAACCATCGCTCGCAGACGGAAAAAGCCCAACAACTTTTTGAGAAATTAGCGATTCAAGGCTTGTTGAAAAAATATCCTCAAGATTTGTCTGGTGGGGAACGCCAACGGGTCGCGATCGCGCGTGCGTTGTACAATGATCCTTCAATTATTTTAGCGGATGAACCAACGGCTAGTTTAGATTCTGAAAAAGCGTTTGAAGTTGTCGAAATCTTGGCAAGGGAAGCCAAGGAAAAAGAAAAAGCGATTATGATGGTGACGCACGACACGCGTCTAATTGATGCTTGTGATAAAGTGTATGAAATCAATGATGGCGTCATGCACCCGTATGCAAAGAAAAGAAATCCCTCTTCATGAAAACGATTGACGAACAACTTTGTAACGGATAGACTAAAAAGCGTAATGAAAGAAGAAGGGGACGTTACGAACAGATGACACAGCAAAAAGCACTGGCTTATGCCACCGATTATGCCGGAGAATCAACCGGAATTGAGGAGATTGAAGCAAGGATTCGCCAAATCTCAGAAGCAGGATTCAGCCATATTCATTGGTGCCATGAATGGGATGGTGATTATACCTATTCGATTTATGAAATGCAACAAATCAAAGAATGGTTAGAAAAATATCATTTGAAAGTCCGAGGACTACACGCTTCAGAAGGAATGCGTTGGCGCGCCTCAAAAACAAAATTTCACTACCGTTGTACGACCTACAATCGCCGTGATTTTACGGCTTTTAACGAATACAACCGCCAAGCAGGTGTCGAACTGGTGAAAAATCGGATCGAGATGGCGGCATTTTTAGGGACAACGGAAATTGTTTTGCATATGCAAGTGCCCTATAAAAGTTTTGAAGAAGAAAAAGGCTATAAAGAGCGTTACTTTAAACAGGCCTATCAATCGTTTGATGAATTGCAACCCTATGCTTTAGAAAAAGGCGTGCGAATTTGTTTAGAAAATCAATTAGGAACACCTAACGCCTATCAAATCGATCAATTTGATCGGATGTTTGCCCGTTATCCTGCGAACTTTCTTGGATTTTGTTTTGATACAGGGCATGGCAATATTACGGGTTCCGATTGTTTAGAAATGCCGAAACGTTACCAAGACCGTCTCTATATGATTCATTTGTCGGATAATCATGGCTTGACATCAGAAGAATGTTGGGAAGATGCTTATCTTTTAGGACCTTGTGACGAGCACCTGAATCCTTACTTGGGTACCTTTGACTGGGAAGGTTTCGCCAAAATTGTTGCCCATTCGCCTTATGAAATGCCACCGGTGATTGAAGTCGCGCAAAAAGAAGCAGAAGCCTCTGCCTTTTTAGCAGAAAGCATTGCTTCAGGCCTGCGTTTTTCTAAAGCAGTCGAAAGATACCGACTCGAAAAATAAAATCATTATCCGACGCGAAAGGAAACATCCATCTCGAGTCGGATATTTTTTTGCTGAAAATATGCGATAATAGAAAGTATAAGGGAGGAAGAAGAAAATGAAAGAAAAAAATACGTTTCATGTAAACGGGTATTTAGGTTTGATTGTGTTGATCGGTCTATTGATCGGTGGGGGGTATCTCTTTTACACTGGTGTAGAAACAGAAACAACGTGGAAAATGATTACGGCAATTCTCATTGGAGTGATTTCTTTATTATTTATGAGTTCTCTAACAATCGTGAGTCCCAATCAATCCAAAGCCATTTTGTTTTTTGGACAATATTTAGGGACCATCAAGTCAAATGGCCTATTCATTACCACGCCATTAACCCAAAAAGTCAATGTTTCGTTAAAAGTGCGAAACTTCAATAGTTCATTACTAAAGGTCAACGACTCTGACGGGAATCCGGTTGAGATTTCAGCAGTCGTCGTCTATAAAGTCAAAGACACGGCCAAAGCTTTGTTTGATGTGGATTATTACCAAGAATTCATTGAGATTCAAAGTGAAACAGCCATTCGGCACATTGCTACCCAGTATCCCTATGATACCTTCAAGGAAGATGATATTACTTTGCGTGGCAATACGGCAGAAGTTTCGGCCGAACTGGCTAAAGAATTGCAAGAGCGACTAAGTGTGGCCGGCGTCGAAGTCATCGAGACACGTTTAAATCATTTGGCCTATGCAACAGAAATTGCGAGTGCCATGTTGCAACGGCAACAAGCCAAAGCCATTTTGTCAGCTCGTCAAACGATTGTCGAAGGTGCCGTTTCGATGACTCAAATGGCCCTGGAACAAATCGAAGAAGGGCAAGAAATAACCTTTACGGACGATCGGAAAATTCAATTAATCAATAACTTGCTCGTGTCGATTATTACCGATAAAGGCACACAGCCAGTCATTAACACCGGCGATGCGACACGTAGCCCGCACGAATAAGAAAGGGGGGAATGTATGATGCGACAACTTTACATTAAGCAAAAAGTCTTTAGTCTAGGAGAAAAATTCACCGTCTACGATCACCGCGAACGCCCCCAATACTTTGTGGAAGGCAGTTTCTTTCAAATTCCGAAAAGTTTTACGATTTACAATCAAAACCAAGTGGAAATTGCCCAAATTACCAAGAAAGTTTTTAGTTGGTTGCCAAAATTTTATGTGGATATTCGGCACAATCCGCAAATTATCATTGAAAAAGAACTGACCTTTTTCAAAGCGAAATACCAGATTTCAGCAGAAGATATTACGGTTGAAGGCGATTGGTGGGACATGGATTTTAGCATCCAACGACGTGGTCAAACCATTGCACGCATTCAAAAGAAATGGTTCACTTGGGGAGATACCTACGAGGTCGAGGTGCGAGATGAAAGTCTAGAAGAAGTCATTGTTTCCCTTGTGATTGCAATTGATTGTGTAAAAAATGATCAAAGTGCTTCTAACAGTGCAAGTAGCTAAAAAAGACCTTCCTCTATGAAAAATAGGGGAAGTCTTTTTTTGTTGGTCGATTTTTGTCGTTTCATTCAGTGATAATCGGACAACCACGAAAGGCAAGTCGTGCTATAGTTAAGGGGAAGAAAGGTTTTATCATAAAAAAATTTAGCGAATCGTTACCCAGTCGAAAAGCGAAAAGGAGCGGATGACAATGAAAGCAAGACTCAATCAAATTATTGGTTCTATCGGAGCGAGTATCGGAATTTTGGTCTTTGTTGCCTATATCCCTCAAATCATTTCAAATTTAAACGGTGTAAAAAGTCAACCATGGCAACCACTTGTCGCAGCGATTTCTTGTTTGATTTGGGTTTTGTATGGTGCGACAAAAGAACCGAAAAAAGACATCCTCTTAATCGTGCCAAACGCTTTTGGTGTTGTTTTTGGGCTGTTGACCTTTTTGACTTCGTTTTAGAGGAATTCATTTCGAACAAAAATATAAGCAAACAAGAGCCTACGACTATCGTCCATCGTCCAAGGCTCTTTTTTTTACATCTTTGCCACTACTTTTCGACTGTACAAAGCAATCATCAGGCTAACGAAACTCACTCCAACAATCAGCCACATGGTCGCATCACCAGCCAAGAGATTGCCGATGCCCCCATAGAACAATTGTCCTAAGGGCATGGCCGCTGCAGATAAAACCATGACAAAAGCCATCACTCGCCCAAGAAAATCGGTAGGTACATTCATTTGAATATAGACGATTAATTGTAACGAAACGAAGGAAAAGAGAGCCATAATGAAACTCACAATCACAAGCATTGTCCAAAAAGAAGCGAGGAGTTGATTCATCCAATGTAAGGGAAGGAGCAAGCCTAGAAAAATAAAACTGACAAGGAATAGACCGTTAGAAATCCATTGATTTGTCACTGTTTTCCCTTTGATTCCATAAAAAACCGTTCCGAGCAAACCGCCAATCGCAAAGCATGTATTCATGAGACCAAACTGCCCATCCGTCACTTGGAGCTGAATGCGCGAGAGGTAAGGAATCATGACTTGAATAAAAGCAGAAAGAAATAAATTAAGTAAAAGAGCAACAATGCAAATTTGCAGAATGACGACTTTTTTACGTAAGAAAGCCAGGATTTCCATAAAATCTTCTTGTACGATTTTGAAAATCGAAGCGTCGGTCACCGCTCTTTGAACGAGTGGTATTTGTAAAACGACTTCGCATAAGATGGCTAAGAAAAACAAAACTCCAGACCAAATGAAAATCAAATGCATGCGTTCAAATTGATACACCATCCCTGCGAAAATGGGGCCGAAAATCCCTCCTAAAATGCCAATGCCGCTAATAATACTATTCGTTTGTGGGATTTGTTCAGGGGTGCAAAGTAAAGGGATGGCTGACTGCACGACAGGTGTTTCGAAAGCGGAAATCATACCAAGCAAGACGGTTAAAATGCCAATGAATAAGATTCCGTGTTCTAAAGAGGTCACCAGATAGTAGAGTAGGGCAAAAATGAGGTAACCCGTATCCATGACCAACATCATTTTTTTCTTAGGTAGACGATCGGCTAAAATCCCGCAAATCGGCAAACAAAGCACCCGTCCAATAATGGCGAGAGCGGTAATGAAACTAAAAGTCCAAAGTGATTTTGTAAGGTCTAGGACATATAGGGAAATGGCAAATTGCATCAAGGTCGTTCCTAGGACAGAAAAGAGTTGGCTCCCTGTCAGTAGCAAGATGTTTTTATTTTTGGTCATAAGTGGTCTCCTTTTCGCTGGTTATAGGCTTCATTTTTTCTTTGAATTATCATCGGGAATCCTTTCTTGTGTTTTACATACTACTGGTATGTTGGAGCGTAAAAAAAATAGTTCAAGACTATTTTTTTAACTGATCAAACAAGTCATCGGCCGTTGCGACGTGTTCCTCTGTCAAAAGAGGGACATTTAATCCTTCAAAGGTCCTTTTGATGAAACGAACTTTTCGCTTGAGTGTTTGGGTATCTTGTTCATGTATTTGAAAGCCAATCCATAAGTTTAGCAACAAAATAATCAACTCAGCAATTTCTTGAGGATAATCGGTTTGGATGGAGCCATCATCGATTCCTTCTTGGACAATGCTTTGGATTTCAGGAGCGAAGGTCGCAAAGGATTGCAAGTATTGTTCGCCAATAATTCGTGGTGTTTTTAGTAAAACACTCGCAGAAAAGGCGATGGATTGCTTCTTAAAAGAAGAAAATTCGGCTTGAATGGAATTTTGGAGTTTCTCAAGCCCAGTGTTACCTTGCCAATCAAAGAAAGTCTGACCATTATCAGAAGCACTCAGTAAAGCTTCAAAAATCGCAAATTTCGATTGAAAATGATGATAGATCACGCCTTTTGTCATACCACCTAAACCATCGACAATGTCTTGAATGGAAGTATCATCATAACCTTTTTCTAAGAAAAGTTCTTCTGCCACGTCTAAGATTTTTTGTCTTGTTTGCTCAGGATTGCGTGTTTTTTTCATAAAAAAACTCCTTTACATACCAGTAGTATCTAAAGGATAAGAGGAAATCTACAAAAAGTCAATCGAATAGTAAAAATGCCTTTGTTTTCTTGAAAAAGAACGGAATCCTTACTCAAGGAACAAAAAACACGATGTAAACGTTTTATAAAATAAGAAATTCACTAAAGGACTAGCTTTATTGCAAAAATCTATTTAAAATAGAACTATTAAAGCATAAAAGGAGAAAAACGTCTATGTTATATGGGTCAATTGAAGCAGGCGGAACAAAATTTGTATGTGCTGTCGGCAATGAAAAATTAGAAATCGTGGAACGAGTGAGTTTCCCAACAACGACACCAGCAGAAACAATGCCATTGGTGATTGGGTTCTTCAATAAATACAAAGAGGATTTAGTTGCGATTGGTGTGGGTTCATTTGGACCAATCGACATTCGCCCTGATTCTGCAACATACGGTTTTATTACCTCAACACCGAAATTAGCTTGGCAAAATTACAACTTTTTAGGTGCAATGAAAGAAGCCTTTGATCTGCCAATGGCTTGGACAACCGATGTGAACGCTGCAGCCTATGGGGAATACGCTTTTGGTAACGGTCAAGGAACGAAAAGCATGGTTTACTACACGATTGGTACGGGTGTGGGTGCAGGTGCCATTCAAGACGGCAACTTTATTGAAGGGTTCAGCCATCCAGAAATGGGACACGTATTAGTTGTTCCTCATAAAGATGATGACTTTGAAGGTAGCTGTCCTTTCCATGGAAACTGTCTCGAAGGCATGGCGGCAGGTCCTGCGATTGAAAAACGTAATGGACGCAAAGGACAAGATATTCCTGAAAGTGATCCTTTCTGGGAAATTGAAGCAGAATACATCGCACAATGTGCGCACAACACGACCTTAATGTTTTCACCAGAAGTCATTATTTTTGGCGGTGGCGTGATGAAACAACGTCACATGGTTGAAAAAGTTCATGCAGCCTTTAAACGTTTAATGAACGGCTATGTGGCAACACCAGATTTAGAGAAATACATCGTAACCCCTGCTTTAGAAGACAATGCAGGAACAATTGGTTGCTTGGCCTTAGCAAAAAAAGCATTAGCTGAAGCGTCATTTTAACGAAAAAAATTGAAAGAGGAGGTGCAGTTGTGAGTTTGTATTTGGAAATTCCACAATTGAACCTCCAATTTCCTTATCGGGCGTTTTTGAATGACGGAATGACGATTGTCTATCCGCATTGGCATAAGGAAATTGAGATTATTTACGCCAGTCGGGGACAAGTGAAGATTGGCGTGGACGATACGGTTGTGGAATTAGAAGAAGGCGAGATTTTTATGATTGCCAGTGGTGAACCCCACTATTTCTTGGCATCGCCCGATAGTGAGCGTTACGTCTACCAATTTGATTTAAAGCTATTTGATGAATCTTTTTTACGAGAAACCGAAGAAAGTTTAGTCAATTTGTTTGCGACAGGCGAGCGTCATAGCCGTTATTGGCCACAAGCCTTTCGAATCAAAATGACCAAACTGCTCGTCGAATTGTATCAATTCGAAGCGACACCCCCTCAAGGGAAGAACTATTTCGTTTTAGCCAACCTTGCGCGTTTCATCGGGGAATGTTACGCCCATTTACCAAAACGTAACGAACACCATCTAAAAGAAACACCCAATGCCATTCATCGCAAAGACACCTTAGAGCGTTTGAATCAAGTCTTTGAATACATTGAAAACCGCTACCAAGAAGTGATTACGATTGAGGAAGTCGCCAAGTATGTTGGCTTTAGTCCCTATTATTTTACGCGCTTTTTTAAAAAGAATACGGGGCAAACCTTCATTCAATTTTTAACGGAATACCGAATTAATCAGGCGAAATTTATTTTGGCAAATGAAAAGTTACCGATGATTGAAGTCGCTGAAAAAGCAGGTTTTTCGAGTGTCAAAACCTTTCATCATGTCTTTAAAGAAGAAATGGATATTTCACCCTTGCAATACCAAAAGAAAATGAATCGCTAAAAAAGAGAAAAAGCTGGAAGACGAGTGTAGTGACCCAAAAAAGTTAGACCGAAAATCGAACTTTTGGAGGGCGCTTCAGAGCCCTTGTCTTTTGGCTTTTTCATTTTTGAATGTCACGCTTAAAATCAGGGCCTTTCAACTTTCGTTTGGCTCTTGTGAAACAAAATGATTTCCCGTAGAATGAAATGGAAACGTTTTATAAGGGGTGGGAGTTTGGAAAAATACTATAAAGTCTTATTAGTCGATGACGAAGCTGAGATTCGTGAAGGAATGGCCCAACGCATTCCTTGGGAGACCTTGGGCTTTCAAATTTGTGGAACGGCGGAAAATGGCGTGGAAGCCTTGGATTTGATTGAAAAAGAATATCCTGAAATCATTATTACCGACATTCAAATGCCCTTTATGGATGGGCTTGAATTGATTGATCGGGCGCAGTCCTTACTGCCACTATCGAAATTCATTGTTTTTTCTGGTTACGACCTTTTTGAATACGCGCAAAAGGCCATTTCGCTAGATGTGGCAGAATATTTGCTGAAGCCCTTTTCTGCGCAGGATTTAATGGCCGTGTTACAAAAAGTCAAAACAAGTATGGACGAAGAAAAACAGGCGCAGCGAAACATTGAAAGCTTACAAGCGCAATTTGAAGCCAGTTTGCCCTTGTTGCGACAAAGTTTTTTACTAAGTTGTCTAAGTAATGGCATGTCGGCAGAAAGACTGCAACAACAAAGTGAGAGCCTTTCGTTGAGTTCGTATCAAGGCTACGGTGTGGTTCTTTTTGATATTGGTTCCTTAAAAGAAATGCCCCATTTTCAAGGGAAAGCAGAACTGTATTTTTTAGCGATGAAACAATTTGTTTCGGAACACTTAGCACCATTAGTCACGAGCGAGACTTTTATTTTTGGTGAAGTCTTGGTTTCCATTTTATTGTTTGAAACAAAGCTGGATATGAATGAGTTGCTGACACGTATTAATGAAATTTGTCGGGAGGCCAGCCGGATCAATGGCGGGACGGTCGTTGCGGGTGTGAGTCAACCCGTCGGTCACTTAAAGCAGTTGGCGCGGGCGTATCGTCAGGCACAAGAGGCGTTAGCTGATAGTTACCGTCTAGACCGACAGGAATTATTTACAATCTACATTCGCGATGTCGTGCAGCAGTCGACCGATCTTTTGATTTTAACCGAACAGGAACAGCGCAACTTTGCGAATTTGTTGAAATTGGGTTCGAGTCAAGGCTTAGAAAGCTTTGTTGCGCAAATGTTTGAAAAAATTAGTGCCAATCACCTTTCATTGGCCCAGTATCGAGTGTATCTACTCGAACATGTGACCCTTTTATTACGGATGGCCAATAGCTATGAGCATGCCCCTTTGCTTGTCTTTGAAGAAGATGTCATGGAGAAAATCGGGCAAATCGAGAAACTTTCCTTAGAAGAAATGCGGATGTGGTTCTTGCAAAAAGCACTGCAACTCAGTCGAACCATTCAGATGACGACTGCCGATTCTGGAAAAGCCTTTATTCAAAAAGCCAAATTATTAGTCAAAGAACGCTATCATCAACCCGATTTATCGATTGAACAAATTAGCCAAGAATTGTACTTGAGTGCCGCTTATTTTTCTTCCATGTTTAAAAAAGAAACGGGGCAAAGTTTTGTTTCGTATTTGACGAAAGAGCGTTTAAAACAAGCTCTTGTTTTATTGGAAACAACGGCGGATAAAAGTTATATGATTGCAGAAAAAGTCGGTTACAGCGAACCAAACTATTTTAGTTATGTCTTTAAAAAGCATTACGGTTTGTCGCCTTCAAAATACCGAAAACAGTTGGCTCAGGCAGCGGAGAAGAGCCTATGAGAATGAAGTTTCGCCAACTGATGCATGCGGTGACGCAATTTTTTTATCGCAAGGGCTTGCAATTTACTTTGTTATCAACTTTTACTTTAGTTTCAGTCGTAGCGGTTTTATTCGTGACGGCTGGTTACATGCGGCAATTTTCAACCACAACCGAACAGATGATGCGCGATAATAGCCTTAAAATGTTGGATCAAGTCAACTTAAATTTGGATGATTACCTCCATCGCTTAATGGGCGTGTCCAATACGGCTTACTATAAAATTTTAAAAGATAGCGACATGAGTCAAAATCAGGACAGTCGTAATCGGGAACTGGGCTTGCTCTTTTCTGCCAATGAAAGCATCTTATCGACGATTGCCGTTTTTGATGATCAAGGCAATTTGCTTCATAGTGCGCCCAGCAATCAATTGAAAAAAGACAGTGATCCGACGCAAGAAAATTGGTTTATTCAAGCCAATGAAAAAATTGAGAACGTGCATTTCTCGCAACCAGCCGTCGAAACACTTTTTCAACCGATGAACAATACCTATCATTGGGTCGTCTCTTTGAGTCGCTCAGTTGAACTGATGAATCACGGAGCCGTTGAGCGTGGTGTATTACTAGTGAACATGAATTTTACCGGCATTGAAAAGATTAGCTTAAATGCCAATTTTGGTCACGAAGGTTACGTCTATTTGATGACGCCTGACGGCCAAATCATTTACCACCCAAAACAACAACTCATTTATAGTGGCTTGATGCTTGAAAACACGCATGCGGCTTCGAATTATAGTGAAGGCAGCCATCAGGAGGTCTTCCAAGGAGAAAAACGGATTGTGACGGTCAAAACGATGGGCTATACGGGTTGGAAAGTGGTCGGTGTGACACCGGTTTCTGAAATGCGTTCCGCGATTTTTAATAATCATTTATTATTGGTTAGTTTAGCCGTGATGGTGAGCTTACTGATTCTTAGCATTAACCTTTTGATTAGTGCTCGCGTGACGAACCCTTTGCGTCAATTGGAAAAAGCCGTCTCGCGAATGGAACAAGACATTTACGATATTGACATCCCGGTTGAAGGTAGCTATGAAATCCAACATTTATCCCGTACGTTGATGACGATGGCTCATACGATGCAACGTTTGATGGCTGATATCGTCAAGCAACAAGAACAAATGCGTGAAAAAGAAATGAATGTCTTGCAGCAGCAAATTAATCCTCATTTTCTATACAATACGTTAGATTCCACGATTTGGATGATTGAGAGTGGCCGCTATGAAGGTGCCATTACCATGATTACGTCTTTAGCGAAATTTTTCCGTATTAGTCTAAGCAAGGGGAAAAATATTATTGCATTAGAAGATGAAATCAAGCATGTTCAAAGCTACTTGACCATTCAAGAAATTCGCTATAAAAACAAATTTTCTTATACGATTGCGGTCGATGAATCAATTGAAAATGCCGCTACGATTAAGTTAATCATTCAACCACTTGTTGAAAATGCCATCTATCACGGCATGGACTATATGTACGAAGAAGGAGAAATTCAAATTCGTGCCTATCGTTATCAAGAAGCCATTTACATTGACATTGAAGACAATGGACCGGGGATGACGGAAGAAGAAGTCAATCACTTGCGTCATGGGACCAAGCCCAAAACGAAAAAAAGAGGGTCTGGCATTGGCTTTGCAAATGTAGAGGAACGAATCAAATTGTTTTATGGAGACCAATACGGGATTGCGGTTTATAGTGAACCCGATGAAGGCACCTTAATTCGCATTCATCTTCCCTTTCAACCAATAGAGGAGGAGTCAGAGAAATGAAAGAATCTTTGAAAAATGTTTTTTTAGTCTTTAGCTTTTTGCTCCTACTCTTTTCCTTTATTTTTTATGCGACACGACCCAAACCGACCCCTGAGTATCGCGTGACCGCCTATTTACAAAACACCTATGAAGAAAGCGGCCACCACGCCTTGCGTTTGGGTATGGAACAAGCAGCCTTTGACTATAAGTTAGAGCTAGTGTTTTCCCCCGTTTCAGCGATGGAATCCCTCGCGCAGCCAGTAGAAAATATGGAAGAAGCAGAAGAAAAGGACAGTGATGGCGTCATTATTGAGCCGACAGCCGACCAAACCACAATGACCTTACCAAAACACCAAGCCTTGCTTTTTGTCAACGGACAAGGGCCTACGATGTTTTCAATCCCGACGATTACCGCAGATAACGAAAAAATCGGGGAGGAGTTAGGCGAGGAAATTTTACGACACAAGCAGGCAGGGGGGACGGTATTGATTCTTGCTTCCGAAGGACCGAGCCAAGAAGAAGAAGAAAATCAAAGAGGCTTGATTGCAAGTTTTACCAAGCAACAAATCGACTATCAAATCATCACGTATCCAAATGATTTGGCAGAAGGCTTAGAAACCCTCTTTGCGGAACAAGCATACGAGGCCATTGTCTGTTTCGGCCGTGGAGGGAGTGAGGAGTTGGGCCGCCTGAAAAAAAGCATGGCCGCTCTTGATGAAGTCCCGATTTATGGGTTTGGTTTTTCCAATACCTTATTAACTTTGGTGGACCAAGGAGTCGTTGCTGGATTAGGCGTGAGCAATCAATTTGCGGTAGGTTATGCCGCAGTCGAGCAAATCATTCGGCAAATCGAAGGACAAACGGTTCGTCCGCCACAAATTGCACGTTTGATTGTGACCCAGGAAAATTTGTTTGATACCGAGAATCAAAAACTACTATTTCCACTGATTCAATAGGAGCGTGTGAGAGATGAAAAATTGGAAAGTGTTGCTCAGTTTTGTTTTTTTAGCGAGTGCCTTGCTCGTCTTTTTTATCAGTCGAACGCCACGAATGGCGGAGGAACGTTTGCGTTCCGATGCATTGAAAATTGGCGTCAGTTTGTACCGTGGCGATGACGAATTTATTTCGTCGGTCAGTCGTGCTTTGGAAGAAGCGAGCCCAAGCCAAGCCAAACAGTACCATCGGAAAAACCAATTGAAAATTGTAGATGCAAAAAATAGCCAAACCATTCAAAATACCCAAATCGATCAATTTATTCGCCAAGATTATGATGTTATTGCTGTTAACGTCGTCGATCGCACGGTTGCTTCTAGCTTAATTTATAAAGCAAAACAGGCCAACATTCCCATTATCTTTTTTAACCGGGAACCGATTGAAACGGACTTAAGGCAATGGGAGCAAGCTTTTTACGTGGGCAGTCAAGCGCAAGAATCGGGGGAAATGGAAGGGCGCCTCGTTTGGGAGACCTTTTTAGCCAATCCCGTTTCGATTGATTTAAATGGTGATGGTAAAATTCAATACGTGATGTTAGAAGGCGAAGAAGTCCATCAAGATTCGTTGATTCGTACCGAGTCTTCGATTCAATCTTTAGTAGATGCAGGAATCAAAGTCGAACGTATCGCTCGCGGAGTGGGCAATTGGATGCGGCAGCCCAGTAAAGAATTTGTCTTGAAATGGCTCACCGATTACCCGAATCAAATCGAATTAATTATCAGCAACAATGACGAAATGGCTTTGGGAGCGATTGAAGCGATTCAAGAAACGGCGGGCAATTGGTCGCCGAAAGTCGTGGGGATTGATGGCACCAAAGAAGGACTTGCTGCGGTCGATGAAGGACAAATGTTAGGCACGATTTTAAGCGATGTTCATTTGTATGCAGAAAAAATCTTTGAAATTGCCTATACGACGGCCCAAAATCAAGCACTGAAACCCCAATATTTTTGGATCCCACACCAAATGTACTTGCAACCTCAAGAAAAAAGGTGAGCAAACCGACTCAAACAAACCGTTGCCTTTTCACCTATGCGTAACGAAAAAATCACCTACATATGCATGTAAAAACAGTTTTAACGACAGAATCAAAGGAATCCTTACGCAAATCGAGCGAGGGATTCCTTTTTTGTTCACAAATAAAAGCGATTCCAAAAAAATCACTAAATCATCTAAAAATATTCTATGTTCAATCAGTGAGCGCTTTCATATACTAAGAGTGTTAAGAAAACAAAGGAGGCAATCAAGAATGAAGAAAAAAATGTTGGCGTTAGGTTTCATCAGTTTATCAGCAATTTTAACATTAGGTGCTTGTGGTAGCCGCGGTGGTGGCGGAAGTGCGAGTTCAAGTGAAGGTGGCGGAAAAGCAGAAGGCGACAGCAACCAATTAATTGGTGCAGCCATCTATAAATTTGATGATACCTTTATGACGGGTGTACGAACAGCCATGTCAGAAGCAGCCAGTGCAGATGGCTTAAAATTAGAATTGGTTGACTCACAAAATAAACAACCGACTCAAAATGAGCAAGTCGATACCTTTATCACCAAAGGAGTCAATGCCTTGGCAGTCAATGCGGTAGACCGAACAGCGGCTGGTCCAATTATTGAAAAAGCCAAAGCAAAAGAGTTACCAATTGTTTTCATTAACCGTGAGCCAGAAGCGGCAGATATGGAAAGCTATGACAAGGTTTGGTATGTTGGTGCCAAAGCGGAACAATCTGGTACCCAATCTGGACAAATCATTTCAGATTACTTTGATGCCAATCCAGAAGCAGACAAAAATGGCGATGGCGTCATTCAATATGTCATGTTACAAGGAGAACCCGGACACCAAGACGCGACATTAAGAACGGAATATTCCATTAAAGCGATTGAAGAAGCAGGTTACCAAACGGAAAAATTAGCAGTCGATACAGCGATGTGGGATAAGGCGAAAGCAACCGACTTAATGAAATCCTTCATTACTGGTCAAAGCTTAGATAAAATCGAAGCCGTGATTGCAAATAATGATGACATGGCACTGGGGGCAATTGAAGCCTTAAAAGCAGAAGGATACAACACGGGTGATCCAGCGAAATTCATTCCAGTTGTTGGGGTGGATGCAACGGCACCAGCCTTAGAAGCGATGAAAGACGGTTCGCTTTTAGGAACGGTCCTCAATGATGCAGTCAACCAAGGGACGGCGACCATCAATGTAGCAAAAGCAGCGATGAACGGGGAAGAAATCAATGAATCAACCGTAGGCTACCCTGTCACAGATGGCAAATACATTTGGATTGACTATGTCAAAGTCACAAAAGACAACTACGCAGAATTTATGGAATAAAAAAGTGAGTTGAGCGAAAGGGAGTCATTCACTTTGCTCAACTCCATTCTTTTTTGAACCAAATCGATCAATTGAAAAACAGAAAGGGAATGAAATCATGTCAGATGTCCTATTAGAAATGAAAAACATCGTAAAAGAATTCCCCGGAGTCAAAGCCCTAGATGGCGTAGATTTGACCGTCCGTAGAGGTTCTGTACATGCATTAATGGGGGAAAATGGTGCAGGAAAATCCACCTTAATGAAATGTCTTTTTGGGATTTACCATGAAGATAGCGGCGAGATTCTTTTAGATGGAAAAAAAGAAGAAATCCTAAATTCGAAACAAGCATTAGATTTAGGTGTTTCAATGATTCATCAAGAACTTCATCCCATTCGTTATCGTCCCGTAATGGAAAATATTTGGTTGGGACGCTTTCCAATGAAAGGTATCGTGGTCGATCGCAAGGAGATGATTCGTCAAACAGAAGCCTTATTTAAAGAATTGGAATTGGATGTCGATCCAGAAGCGCTTGCCGGTACACTGTCGCCTTCAACTTTACAATTAGTTGAAATTGCGAAAGCCGTTAGTTATCATTCAAAGATTATTATTATGGACGAACCGACGTCCTCCTTAACAGAAAACGAAACCAAGCATTTATTTAAAATTATTCGTTCGTTACAAGACCGCGGCGTCGCGATTATTTACATTTCGCATAAAATGGAAGAAATATTAAAAATATCCGATGATGTCACCATTATGCGTGACGGCCAATACGTGGGTACCTGGCCGGCAAAAGAATTGACGACCGATTTAATTATCAAACGAATGGTTGGTCGGGATATGACCCAGCGCTTCCCAGAAAAAGAGTATCAACCTTCAGAAGAAATTATTTTAAAAAGCACCAATTTAACGGCGACGGATCCAAAATCTTTTAAAGACGTCAATTTTGAGTTGCGTAAAGGTGAAATCTTAGGTGTAGGTGGACTCGTTGGTGCCCAAAGAACCGAGTTGGTCGAAGCGATTTTTGGGTTACGTGGGATTGCTTCAGGAACCTTAGAAAAAGAAGGCAAAGCACTGAAGATTCGCCACCCGAAAGATGCCATTCAAAACAAAATTGCTTTGTTAACGGAGGAGCGTCGAGCGACGGGGATTTTTGGTGTCCTCTCAATCTTAGACAACACCGTCATTGTCAATCAAAAAGACTATGCACATGCCGGAGTCCTCAATGAACACGAACGCTTGAAAGCGGCCGAAGCAAAAAACAAAGAGCTCCGGACAAAAACACCTCATATGGAGGAACTCATCCGAAACTTATCCGGAGGAAATCAGCAAAAAGTCTTATTGGCGCGATGGTTATTAACCAATCCTGATATTTTAATTTTAGATGAGCCGACACGGGGAATTGACGTCGGGGCCAAGTTTGAAATCTATACGATTATGCATCAATTAGTGGCAGCAGGAAAATCAATTATTATGATTTCATCGGAAATGCCTGAATTACTTGGCATGTCAGATCGTGTAATGGTGATGGCAGAAGGTCGAGTGACGGGTATTCTTGACGCAAAAGCAGCGGATTCTGTCCTAGTCATGGATTATGCGACCCGTTTTGCTGAAAAGGAACATCAAGGAATCATAGAAAGTGAGGAGTTCTAATATGGAAGCACAAATAAAAATCTTACCTCGCAAACAATTCGGGCAATTTTTTGCCATTGCTGGTGCAGCGATTTTGGCCTTAGCGATTGTTTTATGGTATACACTAAATCCAAACGTTTTTTACGAATTGGCGATTTATGTCGGAATGGTAGGCGTTGGGGCCTTATACTACGGGCTCAATCAAATGTTTGCGCGCAAATACCGCGAGGGTGAGGTGGAACTCTCAAAAAAGACAGCCAAAACCTTTTTATTAAATAATGCGATTATTTTATCCTTATTGCTCTTGGTGGTCATCATCATGGTCATTGAGCCACGTTTTATGCAGTTAAACGTGTTGCTTGATATTCTAACCATGTCGTCAACCAAAATGATCGTAGCACTCGGCATTTGTTTCACCTTGTTAATTGCTGGAACAGACCTTTCAGCAGGACGGATGGTTGGTTTAGCAGCGGTCGTCTCGACTTCGATGTTGCAAAACCCTGATTATGCCAATCGTTTCTTCCCTGATTTACCCATGTTGCCGGTCATTTTACCGATTCTAATTGCCGTTGCAGCAACGGCAATCTTTGGTGTATTGAATGGTTTCCTAGTGGCCAAATTTGATATGCATCCGTTTATCGCCACATTAGCGGTATCGGTGATTGTCTATGGGGTCAACTCTTTATACTTTGATATGGATCCCAATAAATCACAACCAATCGGTGGGATTCGTAAAGACTTTGTCATTTTAGGGCAAAAGAAATTTCTTGAAATAGGGGATTTCCCAGGGATTTCCGTGCTCGTGCCAATTGCGATTTTATTTATTTTACTCGTCTGGTTTATTTTAAATAAAACTGTCTTTGGTAAAAATGTTTATGCGATTGGAGGGAACCGTGAAGCGGCAGTCGTTTCAGGAGTGAATGTTTTCAAAACAACCATGGGTATTTTCGTTTTAGCTGCTGTTTTATACGGAATTGCTGGGATTTTAGAAGCCGCTCGAACAGCAGGTGCAACCAATAACTATGGAAATGCCTATGAACTGGACGCGATTGCCGCCTGTGTCGTTGGTGGGGTCTCCTTAAGTGGGGGTGTCGGAAAAGTCAGTGGGATTGTGAGCGGGGTCCTGATTTTCACCGTCATTCAATATGGACTACAATTCATTGCCGTGAGCCCAATGTGGCAGCAAGTGATTAAAGGAATTATTATCGCCGTTGCCGTTGCAATTGATTTAATGAAACACCGCAAAAACTAAAGTAAGAAAAGCGGTTCTTTGTTAATAAGGACTGATGAATAGAAGCTGGAAGGTATCTGTTAGAATCTCGCGATTACTAACAGGTATCTTTTTTCATTCTCCAAAAAAAGGAGAAAAGTATTTCTATTTCATGAATCGTAAATCAATAGTTTCAGTTACAACGGAAGTGTTGGATTAATATGTCCCTTTTGAGAAGACAGAAAAAGTTGCCGTTATCCATTGGAATACGAATAAATGGGTTCTAGCATGTATGAATTCACACGAAACTTCACAAGAAAAATAAAAGAAAAGGACTCAATCTTGTAACTTGAGCAAAGAGAGCAGATTTCTTTGGAACGTCTTTAAAAAGTATCAAAAAATCGTGCAAACTTCTCAAAAGGCAATATCTGGGAATTTTATAGGTGAAAGGTGGGAAGAATCTTTGAAAGCCTTTGCTTATAATAAAGTTATCAAATAGAAAAAGGCTTTCAGGAGGAATGGAAAAAATGACATTACTAAAAGTTGGAATTATCGGTTGTGGTGGAATTGCTGAAGGAAAACACTTACCATCATTAGCAAAAGTCAAAGAAATTGAAATCGTTGGTTTTTGTGACATTATTGTGGAACGTGCGGAAAAGGCACAAAAAAAATACGGTAGTGAAGCGAGTAAAGTCTTTGAAAACTATCAAGAAATGTTAGCAGAACTTGATTTAGATGTCGTGCACGTTTGTACCCCAAATATTTCTCATGCAGAAATTTCAATTGCTGCTTTAGAGGCAGGGAGTCACGTGATGTGTGAAAAACCAATGGCGAAAACGTCAGAAGAAGCCCGCGCGATGATCGAAGCGTCAAAACGCACTGGAAAAAAATTAACAATTGGTTACCAAGGTCGTTTTGCAACAGAATCAATTTATTTACAAGAAGTCTGTGCAGCGGGTGAATTAGGCGAAATCTACTCAGCGAAAGCACATGCGATTCGTCGTCGTGCCGTTCCAACTTGGGGCGTGTTCTTGGACGAAGAAGCACAAGGTGGCGGACCATTAATCGATATCGGTACGCACGCATTAGACTTAACCTTATGGATGATGGATAACTACAAACCGAAATACGTTGTCGGAAACACCTATCATAAATTATCTCAAACAAAAAATGCAGCCAACGCATGGGGACCTTGGGATCCAGAGAAATTCACGGTAGAAGATTCAGCCTTTGGTTTTGTTGTGATGGAAAACGGCGCAACGATTTACCTAGAATCAAGTTGGGCATTAAATAGTTTAGACGTAAAAGAATCAAAAACCACTTTATTTGGAACAAAAGGTGGCGCGGACATGAACGACGGCTTAACGATTAATGGAGAAGACCGTGGTTTATTGTATGAGAAGAAGATTGAATTAGAAGCTGGTGGGGTGGCTTTCTACGACGGAAATGCTGCAAGTCCAGCTGACTTAGAAGCACAAGCTTGGATTGATGCCGTGTTGAACGATACCGATCCAGTTGTTTTACCAGAACAAGCGTTAGTTGTGACCGAAATCTTAGAAGCAATTTATGAATCAGCGAAAACAGGCGCACCCGTTTACTTATAGGAGGAAAATGCAATGAAGCCAAAAATTGCCTTACAACTTTGGAGTATAAAAGAAGATTGCGAACAAGATTTTCCTAATGCATTGAAAGAAGTGAAGAAGGCAGGGTATGCCGGCGTGGAATTTGCCGGCTACTATGGCCTCAAAGCAGCAGAAGTTCGTCAATTGTTAGATGAATTAGACCTAGAAGTAGCCGGCTCCCACGTCCCTTATGAAAACCTCGTGGAAGATTATGAAGGCACCATCGCTTTTGAAAAAACGATTGGCAACACCCGTATCGTGATTCCTTTTATGAGCTTTCCTGATTTTTCTGGCTGGCAACAATTTGCGGCAGAGCTAAAAATACTTGCGCCAAAACTTGCGAAAGAAGGTCTCACCCTTTATTATCACAACCACGCCCACGAATTTACCGAAGTACCAGAGATGGATTTACTAGACTATCTGGCCAAAGAAGTACCAGAACTGAAACTCGAAGTGGACGTTTATTGGGTCCATGATGCCGGATTGAACGTGGAAGATTGGTTAGAAGCGCAAAAAGAAAAAATCGGTCTCTTACATATAAAAGAGATGCAGGAGAATCCAAAAGAAAGTACGGAAATTGGTAAAGGAATTTTACCGATAGCCCGTTACGTCAAAAAAGCCAAAGCACTTGATCTTCCATGGCTCATCATTGAACAGGAAGCGTTTCAAACCTTAACGCCAATGGCAGCCGTTCGTGAAAATTATCAAGTGTTAACCAAAATTGTAGAGGAGTGTCATTGAGATGATTCAAGTAACCGTATGGAATGAATTTCGTCATGAAAAAACCGACGAAGAAGTGCAAAAAATGTATCCCGAAGGCATTCATGGGCAATTAGCTCGTTTTATTGGAGAAGAATTTACCGTTAGAACAGCGACTTTAGATGAAGAAGAACACGGGTTGACGGAAGAAATCTTAGCAGAAACCGATGTCTTATTATGGTGGGGACACGTGGCCCACGAGGAAGTCCAAGACGAAATCGTCAATCGCGTACACCAACGAGTCTTAGAAGGTATGGGATTAATTGTCTTGCATTCGGGACATTTTTCAAAAATCTTTAAAAAATTAATGGGAACAAGTTGTGATTTAAAATGGCGGGAAGACGGCAAACATTGCCGCATCTGGAACGTCAACCCAAGCCATCCGATTGTTGAAGGCGTTGGCGAATTCATCGAGCTTGAACAAGAAGAAATGTACGGAGAGCACTTTGATATTCCGGCACCTGATGAGTTGGTCTTTGTGTCTTGGTTCCCAGGTGGCGAGGTCTTCCGTAGCGGCTGTACCTACCGTCGCGGGAATGGGAAAGTTTTTTATTTCCAACCCGGTCACGAGACCTATCCAAGTTATTACAATGAACAAGTGCAAAAAGTAATTAAAAACGGCATTCGTTGGTGTGCACCAACCGAGAACATTTACCCAACTTATGGGCACTATCAAGCAAGAGAGGATGTATAAAAAGAATGAAATTAGGCGTATTTACTCCATTATTTAACCAATTAAGTTTTGAAGAGATGATTGATGCGGTTTCAAAAAAAGGCATCCAAATGGTCGAACTTGGAACGGGTGGAAATCCAGGTGCCGCTCACGTGGACGTGGATAAATTACTTGTGAGTAGCGATGCTCGAAAAGAGTATTTGGCCAAGTTAGCAGATAAAGGACTGGGGATTTCTGCTTTTAGCTGTCACAACAATCCGATTGCACCGATTGCAGCGGAAGCACAAGAATCGGATGAAACTTTGCGTAAAACAATTAAATTAGCCAGCTTAATGAACGTTCCGGTTGTCAATGGCTTCTCAGGGGTAGCTGCTGGAAATGCTACCGACACGCAAGTCAACTGGCCAGTTTTACCATGGCCAACAGAATATGATGATAACTACAATTACCAATGGGAGCAAAAACTTATTCCTTATTGGAAAGGGATTAATACCGAAGCAGAAGCAGCAGGTATCAAAATTGGGATCGAATTACATGGGGGCTTTTTAGCACATACGCCTTATACGATGTTAAAATTACGAGAAGCAACTGGAAAAGCGATTGGTTGTAACCTAGACCCAAGTCACTTATGGTGGCAAGGCATTGATCCAGTGGCAGCCATTAAAATTCTTGGAAAAGAAAATGCGATTCACCACTTCCATGCGAAAGATACCTACTTAGACCAAGACAATATTAATATGTATGGTTTAACTGATATGCAACCGTACGGCGACGTGCAAACGCGTGCCTGGACTTTCCGTTCTGTGGGCTGTGGCCATGACTTGAAAGAATGGTCCGACATGGTTTCTGCGCTACGCTTATACGGCTATGACTATGTGATGAGTATCGAACATGAAGATCCACTAATGTCAGTGGACGAAGGGTTGACTCGTGCAGTAACCAACCTGAAAAGTATTATGATTAACGACCAACCAACGGAGATGTGGTGGGCGTAAAAACACTGAGACTCTCTGAAGAAAATTTGCTTCAGAGAGATTCTTGCATGGATGAAAGATTGAGGGAGTTTTTTTAGGATGAAAAAAATTAATTTTGTAATTGTCGGCTACGGTGGGATGGGTTCATACCATGCCAATACGTTAATGCCAACGGAAAAAGAAAAAATTGACGTGATTGGTGCTTACGATGTGGATGCCGCTCGTTTAGCGGTGGCAAAAGAAGCAGGACTAAAAACCTACGAAAGTTTAGAAGCTGTTTTCGCTGATGAGGCGGTCGAAGCCATTTTAATCGCAACACCCAATGATTCTCATAAAGACATTGCGATTGCCGCTTTACGGGCAGGGAAGCAAGTGGTTTGTGAAAAACCAGTAGCGATGAACGTGGCAGAGTTAGATGAGATCGTGGCAGTTGCCGAAGAAACAGGTCGTACGTTCATGGTGCATCAAAACCGTCGTTGGGATCCAGATTTCTTAATGGTTCGTGAAATGGTGCAAGCTAAACCAATCGGTGATATTTTCCAAATCGAATCGCGGGTTCAAGGAGCAAACGGGATTCCAGGGGATTGGCGTCATTTGAAAGAACACGGAGGCGGAATGTTACTTGACTGGGGCGTGCATTTACTCGACCAAATCTTATGGATTGTGGAAAGTCCAATCAAATCATTCAACGTAGATTTCAGTTACGTTTTAGGAGATCCAGTGGATGATGGATTCTTCACTTATATTACTTTTGAAAATGGCGTAAGAGCGATTATCGAAGTTGGAACAAGTAACTACACGAAACTCCCTCGTTGGTACGTGAAAGGGATTGAAGGAACAGCCAAAATTGAAGATTGGGATTGTTCAGGTGAAATGATTCGTGCCACAAATGCAACCGATGTCAGCGCACCAACTCCGATTCAAGCCGGTGTTGGCTTAACCAAAACAATGGCACCTCCTTCAGAAGAAGCGATGGAAGCCATTGCGTTACCACAAGGCAAGGCGGATTTCCCTCAGTTTTACGAAAACTTTTACGATGTGATTCGTGAAGGCGCGCAACCAATAGTGAAAAATACAGAAGTGCGTCAAGTGCTAGCCTTGATTGATGCGATGTTTGCAACGGAAGCGTAAGAAGTTTAAGGAATTCAGGTCTTAAAAGACTTGGATTCTTTTTTTTTTATCATTTTGAAATGAAAAACACGAATGATTTTCATGAATGTTTCGAAAATGATAGCATTTCATTTTGTTTAATGACCAACCTTTGCTATAATCAACGATACATCATATGAAAAGGGGAGAACAAAATGACCGTTTACAATTTTTCAGCAGGACCAGCCATTTTACCACCATCCGTTTTAAAAAAAGCACAAGCCGAGCTTCTAGATTATCAAGGAAGTCACTTGTCCGTGATGGAAATGAGCCATCGTTCCTCCTTATATGAAAGCATCATTGAAGCCGCAGAACAACACCTACGTGAATTAATGGCGATACCAGAAAACTATCGCGTGTTATTTTTACAAGGAGGAGCGAGTCTGCAATTTTCGATGGTACCTTTAAACTTAGCCAAAGGAAAAAAAGCCCTCTATGTGAACACCGGTACTTGGGCGAAAAAAGCGATTGAAGCGGCCCAAGCGATTGAAGGAGTCGAAGTGGAAGTCATCGCTTCAAGCGAGGATCAAAACTTTACTTATGTACCAAAAATCACTCGCGACATGGTTGACCAAGAGGCGGCTTACTTACATATTACAACCAATGAAACCATCGGAGGGATTGCTTTTAGCGAAATACCAGATGCCGGAAACGTTCCAATCGTTGCGGACATGTCTTCAAATATTTTATCGAATGATTATCAAACGACCGATTTTGGCGTGATTTATGCCGGTGCGCAAAAAAATATCGGACCTTCTGGCTTAACCGTGGTCATTATTCGTGAAGATTTATTAAATGACGAACCGATTTTTGCTCCAATGCTCGATTATCGTATTCAAGCAGAGAACCATTCGATGTATAACACACCAGCAACTTATAGCATTTACATCGCAAAATTGGTTTTCGAGTGGTTAAAAGAACAAGGCGGAACGGCAGGGATTTTAGCGAAAAATCAGGAAAAAGCGCAACTGCTTTACGATGCGATTGACGCGTCTCCTCTATTTACCAGTCCCATCGCCAAAGCAGACCGTTCATTGAACAATATTCCATTTGTCACAGGCAATGAAGCGTGGGATAAAGAATTCAATCAATTAGCTGAAGCGGCAGGGATGTTGAACTTAAAAGGGCACCGTAGCGTAGGCGGAATGCGTGCGAGCCTCTACAATGCCTTTCCGAAAGAAGGCGTACTTGCTTTAATTGATTTAATGCAAACATTTGAAAAAGAAAAGGCGGGGAAATAAATGTTTCAAATTAAAACATTTAACGCGATTGCTCCAGAAGGCATGGCGCGTTTCGAAGATGAGAATTATGGCATTGACCAAAATATCGATCCACACGGAATCATTTTACGCAGTGAAAAATTACACGACTACGCATTTCCAGAGTCTGTTTTAGCAGTCGCACGTGCCGGGGCAGGAACCAATAACATCCCCGTCGAGCAATTAACAAAAGAAGGGATTGTTGTTTTTAACACGCCCGGTGCCAACGCCAATGCCGTCAAAGAATTGGTCATTGCGAGCTTGCTCTTGAGCGTACGCCCGATTTTACAAGGAGCCAACTGGGTGCAAGGACTCGAAGGCGAGAACTTAGAGGCAGTCGCTGAGGCCAATAAAAAACAGTTTGCCGGTCATGAATTAGAAGGAAAACGTTTAGGTGTCATTGGTCTAGGCGCGATTGGCGCAATGATCGCCAACGACGCCTACCGTTTAGGCATGGAAGTCATGGGATACGACCCTTATGTTTCTGTCGATACCGCATGGACAATCTCAAGACGAGTGAAGCGCGCCCAGCAGATTGAAGAAATTTTTTCAACCTGTGATTTTATCACGGTTCATGTCCCGCTACTTGATACAACCTGCAAGATGATTGGTGAAAAAGAAATCGCCTTGATGAAACCGACAACGAAACTTTTTAACTTCTCTCGTGGTGAAATTGTCGACACTCAAGCCGTTTTAACTGCGATTGAAAAAGAAGAATTAGCAGGATTTACAACGGACTTTGCGGATGAAAAATTATTAGGAAATCCCAAAATTTTAGTCTTACCTCATTTAGGTGCCTCAACGGAAGAAGCAGAAATCAATTGTGCTAAGATGGCAGCAAGAACCTTAAAACGTTTCTTGGAAACAGGTGTCATCAAGCGTTCCGTCAATTTTCCAACCGTCGAAATGAGCTTCCAATCACCCTATCGAATTACAATTGTGCATGAAAACGCGCCAAATGTTTTAGGCCAAATTTCAACAGAGATTGCTTCTTTAGGCATTAACATTGATAATATGATTAATCGTGGTCGCGGAGACTTTGCCTATACTTTAGTCGATGTCAATGAGACTGACGACGCGAAAATGCAAAGAGTCAAACGTCACCTGGAAGGGAAAGAACGAATGATTCGGATTCGTACAATTAAAAATACGGAGGTTTTTAACGAATGGTGTTAGTCAAAGCATTTAAAGGAATTCGTCCAAAATCAGAACTGGCCGCGAAAGTTGCAGAGCTACCTTATGATGTGTTGAATTCGCAAGAAGCCAAAGCGTTGGCAGAAAATAATCCTTATAGTTATTTTCATATTGATAAAGCAGAAATTGATTTACCAGAAGACATCGACCCTTACAGTGAAGTAGTCTATCAAAAAGCCGCAGATAACTTAGCGGAAAACTTAGAAAAAGGCTGGTTGATTAAAGATAATCATCCGAATTTCTATTTATACCAATTAACCATGAACGGCCGTAGCCAAACAGGCTTGGTCGCATGTACTTCAATTGATGATTACATCGCAGGGAAAATTAAGAAACATGAATTCACCCGTCATGAAAAAGAAATCGATCGTATCAATCACATGAAAGCCTGTGACGCCAATACAAGTCCGATTTTTTTAACTTACCGTAAAGAAGCAGAAATTCAAACAATCATCGAAACGTGGAAGAAAAATCATGCCACTTTGTATGATTTTGACAGCTATCACGACGTGCATCACCAAGTCTGGTTGATCGACGACGAGAAAACAACCAATCGTTTAAGTGAACTCTTTGAAAGTGTTGACGCCCTCTACATCGCTGATGGTCACCATCGTAGTGAATCAGCGGTGAAAGTAGGCTTAGAAAAACGTGCCAACGGAACAAATAGTCCAGAAAGTGATTTTTTCTTATCGATTTTATTCCCGGCAGAAGAGTTAGAAATCCTTGAGTATAACCGCATTTTGAATGTACCCGTCCCAAGTGATTTCCTCGACATTCTAGGAAAACATTTTACGATTGAAAAAACAACCGAAATCAAGTCGCGAAATCCACGAGAAATCCAAATGTATCTGAACGAGGAATGGTACCAATTAACCATCCCTACAGAAAAAATTCCAGTGGATTTAATTGACAGTCTAGATGTTTCTTATTTACAAAAACATGTATTTGAAGAGATTTTTGACATCATGGACATCCGTAGCGACAATCGCATTGATTTCGTCGGCGGCATCCGTGGCTCAGAAGAGCTTATCAAGAACGTTGACAGTGGAGATTGGAACTTAGCCTTTGCCATGTACCCAACTCAAATGAGTGACCTCCTAGCTGTCGCAGATGCAGGTGAAATCATGCCACCAAAATCCACTTGGTTTGAACCGAAATTATTAAGTGGTTTGTTCTTACACGATTTAGAGACGAAGTAGAGAAATTGAAAAATCCCCGCCTGAAACATGAAAATGTTTTAGGTGGGGATTTGTTTTTATTCCTTGACTGATCCTGCAGTTACTCCTTCAACATAGAAGCGTTGCATCACAATAAATAAAATTGTAATTGGAATTGCAATAAGTACACAACCAGCTGTAAAAGCCATAAAGAGCGAGTTTGCAGTTGTTCGAGTCATCATCGTGAAGAGGCCAATGGCGACTGTGTAGTTCTCAATTTTGTCGCCCATAATAATTTTTGCGAAAATAAAATCCATCCACGGTCCCATAAAGGTCATTAATGAAGTGTAGACAATCATTGGTTTTGATAAAGGTAACGTGATTTTAGTGAAAATTTGCCATTTGTTTGCGCCATCAATCATTGCGGATTCATCAAGAGCCATCGGGATGGTATCAAAAAATCCTTTGGCAATATAAAAACCTAGAGCGGCCCCAGATGAATAGACTAAAATTAAAGCAAAAAGTGTTTCGGTTAAGTTTAAGGCTTTCAAAATATAGTAAATCGCAATCATGCTCATGAACCCCGGGAACATGTTCAAAACCAGAGCAAGTTTTAGAAATGGTTTTCTAAGTTTAAAACGTAATCTTGAAAGCGCATAAGCCATCGCAATTGTAATGAAGGTTGATAAAATACAACTGACTGTCGCAACAAAGAGTGTATTTAGAAACCAACGAACAAAGGGGAAGTTTCCCGTTGTATTGAGGAGTAAGATTCGATAATTCTCCAAAGTGAAGGTTTTTGGAATAATATAAGGAACGAAAGCGCCTCCTTCACCGCGAAAACTCGTCAAAATAATCCAAATAATCGGGAATAACCAAATAATCGATAGAACAATTAAGGTTGTATACGATGAAGTTAAGGTAAGGCGTCGTTTGGTTCGATAACTTTTTATTTTATGTTCTTTTTCCATTGGGTTAAGCCTCCTTAAATGAATTTGTTCTTGTGTAAGCAAACAAACTAAAGATTGCAGAGAGAATGAAGATTAAAATTCCGATAACAGAAGCTAAGTTGTAATCCATGGTATTTACTGTTAGATTATACAACCAAGTAACTAAAAGATCAGTTGATCCTGCACCGTAGAAATCTGAATTTGTTGGTCCACCGCCAGTTAATAGGAAAATGACATTAAAATTATTAATATTTCCAATAAACTGTTGAATCAAAGCTGGAGTCATAACAAATAAAATTTGTGGAAAGGTAATGTTTCGAAAAATTTGGAATGCATTTGCGCCATCGATATGAGCGGCTTCAATTTGATCTGCAGGTAAATTTTGAATAATACCGGTAGATACAAGCATAGTGGCAGGAATTCCTATCCACATGTTGACGACGATTACTGTAATCTTAGCCCAAGTAGGGTCCGTTAAAAAAGGGATAGCAGAATCAATGAGTCCCATCTTAATTAAAGAAGCATTAATCGGGCCCGACCCATTGAGTAAATTTCTCATAACTAATAAAGAAATAAATTGAGGGACGGCCAAAGTGATGACGAAAATCGTTCGCCAAAGTCCTTTGAGTTTTAAACCTTTAGTGTTGATTAATAAGGCCAAGAGTACACCGAAAAAGAAACAAGTGATGGTTGCTAAAACTGCCCAAGTGAGGGTCCACCCTAAGACTGGGAAGAAAGTAGCAGCCATTTTTCCATTTAAAACATTCCCAAAGTTTTTTAGTCCAACCCAAGTAAACAAATTTTTAGGTGGTAAATGATTGTGATCGTAATTGGTAAAAGCGATAGAAATCATATACAAGAGAGGTAGGATGGTAAATAATAACACACCCAACAAAGGGATTGTCATTAGCGTTGCATGAAAACGTTCGTTTAACAAACTACGAAGATCATCCATTGTTGTTGGGATTTTTTCGTTGTTTTGCTTGAGTTCGTATAAGTGACGAGCGCTTTTTAAGTTGATAATGTACAAGATAAAGACAACGACACAGAGTAAAATTGCAGCAATCCCAAATAATAATAATAACATGGAGTTGTCACCTTCTTGTAACACAGGGATTCCAAGACGTTTATCCATTACTAAACCTTGCGCTTCAGTTCCTAGGTGTGCAAGCATTTGCAATGCATGAATGCCATTGAAAATTAGCCAGGCTAAAAATGCGACTTGGGAACTTAAAAAAATGATTCCCTTTAACCATTGTTTATTAGCAAAATTGGCGGAACCCATCACTAAAAAAGAAAGCTTTGTTGCTAAATCACCTTTTTTAAATAATTCCAAAAAAGAGAGATGTTGTTCATATTTATTTTTTTTGAACATATCCTTTCGACTCACTTTCATTCTAAATTAAAAAGAGAAAAGGCATTCACCACCTTTCATTTGGATGAATGCCTCATCTCTCTTTTATTCTTCTTCGCTAGGTTTTGCGGTATCTTTTACTAGAGTATCTAATTTATTCATAAAATCAGCTTCTTTGATATTTCCCTTGAAAGTATCATTGATAACAGCATCCATTGCAGGCCAGAAAGAAACCATTTCTGGAATTTTAGGCATTACAACAGAGTGTGTTGTTTGTGACATATCCATAACTGCTTTTGCAACTTCGTCAGCTAAAACGGCTTCATTTTCTTGAAGCGCTTTATTTGAAGGGATAACGCCCATTTTTTCGAATTCAATTAACTGTGAACTTTCATTGGATAAATAATTAGCTAAAGCCATTGCAGCTAAAGGTGCTTGTGTTTGTTGGTTTACTGCAAATAATTTTACACCAAGGAAAGCTTTCATTGGAACCTCTCCGTTACCAAAATCAACGGTTGGATAAGCAGCAACAGCCATATTGTCGCCGAGTGCTTTTTTCACATCATTTTTTGACCAGGGACCAGATAAGAAAGCATCTGTAACACCGGATTCTAGATTCGACAAAGCTTCCTCATTTGATTGAATGACTCCAGGATTTGATTTTTGTGCAGCAATCCATTTTAGAACTTCCACTCCTGGTTCGCTATTAAAGTTTGTTCCTGTTGGGTCTTCACCGCTCTCACCGTATAAGTAGAGACCATTACTCATGAATAAAGGACCGAAGACGTAGTTTGCTCCTGCCTCACCGAAGTTTGTACCAATTTTTCCATTTTCAGTTAAGCTTACCCAAGATTGAACATCTTCTTCAGAAAGATTTGATTTATTGTAGTATAAAATTTGCGATTCTACACCATAGGGGTATCCGTAAAGTTCACTATCCCATGTCGCTCCTTCAATCGCTGATGCAACGTTATTTTCTTTTACCTCGTCTGCATATAAAGTATTTGGATAAAGTAAACCTGCCTCGGCCATTTGACCAACTTGATCATGCGGCATCATGAAAACATCTGCAGCAGCTTTAGGATCTTTGGCAACATCTTTTTTAGCGTCAGCGGAGCTACCGGCAGCAATTTCAACTTCTACATCAGGATACTCACTATTGAAGTTGGATACGATTCCTTTAAAAGTTTCGATATGTTCCGTATCAATCCAAACCTTTACTTTCCCTTCAACCTTTACTTCATCAGTCGATGCACTATTGTCAGCACTATCTTGAGGTTTATCATTCCCTCCACAAGCTGCTAGTAAAAAAGCTGAAGTACTTAAAACGAAACCATTGACTAAATATTTTTTCCAATTTCCTTTCATTTTGACCCCTCCGTATAATTAAAATTAAGTTACAATGCAATTATGCAACCGATTGCAAAAATAGTCAAGCCTTTTTCGTGTGATTTAAAAAATGAAAGAAAAATTTGTCTATCTTTTTTTGAACTTATATAAGTATTTTTCATTATATATCAATAGATTGTTTATGATTACTTGAGAAGTGTCTATTGCGCAACCGATTGCTAAAATGTTTGCGTAAGGAAGGAAGGTGTGGCATAATATTTAAAAAACTCAACAAAGGAGCATCTACATGAACACAGCAGCTATTTATCATCGCCCAGAAAGTGAATTTGCCTATCTTTATGATGCAAACACGCTACATTTACGTCTTCGTACAGCGAAAGGAGACGTGGCGAAAGTCCACTTAGTCAGCGGGGATCCTTATCTGGTCCATACGAAATGGTATGACCAGCCTCAAGCAATGGAAAAAATCTTAGCGACCGATTTGTACGACTATTGGTTTCTCGCGGTAACCGCAGGGACCAAACGCTTGTCTTACGGTTTTACTTTAGAAGGAGAAGATGGGCTCACCGCATTTTACGGAGATCATGGCATTTATCCTTTAACGGAAAAAACATTGGCGATGCCAAATAATTATTTCCGGATGCCTTATTTTCAAGAAGCCGATCGTTTTAAGGCGCCAGAATGGGTGAAGGAAACGGTTTGGTATCAAATTTTCCCAGAGCGTTTTGCCAATGGCGATCCAAGCAATGACCCTGCAGGGACCTTGCCATGGGGGAGTCGAGACCCCGAGCGACAAGATTTCTTTGGCGGTGATTTGCAAGGCGTCTTAGACAATCTTGATTATTTAGAAGATTTAGGTATTAACGGCATCTATTTTTGTCCGATTTTTGAAGCGGCATCCAATCATAAATATGACACGATTGATTACTTAAAAGTCGATCCAGCATTTGGGGACGGTGCGCTATTTAAGCAACTAGTTGAAGCTTGCCACGAGCGGGGCATCAAGGTCATGCTGGATGCGGTGTTCAATCATATAGGGGATACGTCGCCACAATGGCAAGATGTGTTGAAACATGGCAAGAATTCAAAATACGTTGATTGGTTTTATGTGAGAGAATTTCCGCCGACTTATACAGAAGGCAAAGATTTTGAAAATGCGGAAGACTTAACCTATGACGTGTTCGCCTTTACGCCACACATGCCCAAGCTAAATACCGCCAATCCAGAGGTGCAAGCCTATCTATTAGAGATTGCCAAGTATTGGATTGAGGAATATGACATTGATTCTTGGCGTCTAGACGTGGCCAATGAAGTGGATCATGCCTTTTGGAAGAAGTTTCGTCAAGTTTGTGATGCAGCGAAAGAAGACTTCTATATTTTAGGTGAAATTTGGCATTCTTCTCAAAGTTGGTTGCAAGGGGATGAATTCCATGCCGTGATGAATTACGCCTATACGGATGCCATCCTAGGTTATTTTGTCAAAGAGGAGATTGGCTTGACGAAGATGGTTTCAGAAATAAACGAACAGCTAATGCATTATCGTGATCAAACCAATCAGATGCAGTTTAATGTGCTTGACTCGCATGACACGGCGCGCTTATTGACGGAAACGAAAGAAGACAAAGATTTAATGAAACAAGTCATGGCCTTTACTTATATGCAGCCGGGGGTTCCTTGTTTGTATTACGGCGATGAAATTGGCATGACAGGCGGCAATGACCCGGATTGTCGGAAATGTATGATTTGGGAGAAAGAAAGGCAAGACCTTGACTTGTTGCAATTTACCAAGGAATTAATTGCGGTGAGACGTCGTTACGCCAAAGTCTTATCAGAAGGGCAAGTTCATTGGAAAGAAGTTCATGCAGAAACCGGGGAAATTATTTTTGAACGTCGATTGAAGGATGTGACGATTCAGGGGATCTTTAATACAGGAGCAAATCCAATCAAGGTCACCAAAAAAGGGGACGTCTTGTTCCAACACTTGGCTCAATCGAAGAAGGATGAAAGAATCGTCGAACCCAAAGGTTTTTTATGCTTGCAAATCCAAAAATAGACAACAAAAAAAGAAGTGGACATCCTTGTCGACTTCTTTTTCTGTGAATAAAAGTGCACGTTGCGAAGAATCTTCCCCAAAATCCTTCTTAGCTATATTATAACTGGATTCGGGTGTTTACTCAAATGATAGCCCTTTTTTAAGAGGGACAGAAGGCGTTCATTTCACAAAGTGACCCGTAAAAAGAAGAAGCCAAAGCAAGAGAGAGTTAAGCGGACAGTCGATTGCTGCCACCGCCTCAAGCAGCTGTTTTCTTGGATGGCAGAGGAAAGGGGAGGTGAATCAGACAAGAAACATCGAATCGGTATACTTGCAGGACCGATTATGATAGAATAATGAAAATATCTTTAGAAAATGGGGAGTTGTTTACATGGGGAAAGAATATGTCATTGCGGTTGCCGGTGCGACAGGAGCAGTCGGTACCAAAATGCTTGAATTATTAGAAGAAGTGAATTTACCAGTGAAGGAAGTCAAAGCGTTGGCGTCCAAACGTTCTGCAGGTAAAACGATTCCTTTTAAAAATCAAACCTTGACCATTGAGGAATTAAAACCAGAATCATTTGAAGGAGTTGATTTGGCGATTTTTAGTGCGGGCGGTGGGATTTCAGAAGTGTTCGCACCTGAAGCGGTCAAGCGCGGAGCCGTTGTGATTGATAATACGAGTCATTTTCGAATGGCAGAAGGAGTGCCTTTAGTCGTACCTGAAGTCAATCCGGAAAGTTTGAAGCAGCATCAAGGGATTATCGCTAACCCAAACTGTTCAACGATTCAAATGATGGTAGCCCTAGAACCGATTCGTCAAGCCTTTGGGTTGTCAAAAATTGTCGTTTCTACTTATCAAGCGGTCTCAGGTGCAGGAGCACAAGCGATTGCCGAGTTAGAAAACCAAGTCCAAGAATATTTAGATGGTCAACCCTTAAAAGAATTAACGGCAGCGATCTTACCATCTGCTGGCGACAAAAAGCATTACCCAATCGCTTTTAATGCCTTGCCACAAATTGACGTGTTTGGCGAGGAAGGGTATACCTTGGAAGAATGGAAAATGATGAATGAAACGAAAAAAATCATGGGGGATGAAACGATTCAAGTTGCAGCGACTTGTGTACGGATTCCCGTGGTAAATGGGCATTCGGAATCGATTTACATTGAAGTCAAGGAAGAAACGACGGTGGCTAAGCTGCAAGCGCAATTAGCAGACGCACCAGGAGTCATTTTAGTCGACGATCCAAGTCAACAACTTTACCCACAAGCGATTGATAGCATTGATACAAAAGGAACCTTGGTTGGGCGGATTCGTCGTGATTTAGACAATCCGAAGGGCTTCCATTTATGGGTCGTTTCAGACAACCTCCTAAAAGGAGCAGCTTTAAACTCCATTCAAATTGCCGAAAAAATGCATCAAATGGCGTTGTTATAAAAAAAGTATCGTCGAAAACTTGAAAGCTTTTGAATGGAACAAGCAAGCATCTCAAAGAATCTTTCAAGCTGGGTGACGACAAATAAGGACAAGAAAAAAACTGGAAAGTGACAGGCTGCCAGTTTTTTTCTGCTTTTCAGAGGACGCGTGCTACTTTTCCCACTTTTTTGGTGTATAATAAAAGCGATGGGATTTTTTTTGTCAGAGAATTAGAGAAAATAAATAACCAATAAAATACAAGAGGTGAACAATTTGAGTTCAATTAAAATTATTCCTTTAAGCGGCGTCCGGGAAAATGGAAAAAACCTGTACATTGCCGAAATTGAAGAGGAAATCTTTGTTCTGGATTGTGGCTTGCGCTACCCAGAAAATGAATTACTAGGAATTGACACGGTGATTCCTGATTTTACGTATTTAGAAGAAAATGCGGACCGCGTGGCTGGCGTCTTTTTAACGCATGGACATGCGGATGCCATCGGTGGCTTACCCTACCTATTAGAAAAATTAGAAGTGCCTGTTTTTGGGACAAAACTAACAATTGAGTTAGCAAAATTAGCAGTCAAACGTTATGAGCCGACGAAACATTTTAAAGAATTTCATACGATCGATAGCCACACGGAAATTGACTTTGGCAGTTCGGTTGTCAGCTTCTTTCCAACGACGCATTCGATTCCCGATTCAGTCGGAATTTGTTTGAAAACCACAGAAGGCAATATCGTGTATACGGGTGATTTTAAGTTTGACCAAACAGCGATTCCGATGTATCAAACCGACTTTGCGCGTTTAGCAGAGATTGGCTCAGCCGGTGTGTTAGCCTTGTTAAGCACGTCAAGCAATGCCGAAAATCCGATGACCGTGGCTTCAGAATTACAAATCGCAGATGAAGTCTATGACAATATTCGCTACTGGGAAGGACGGATTATCGTTGCCTGTGTAGCAAGCAACTTACAACGTCTGCAGCAAGTCTTAAATGCCGCACATCGTTCAGGCCGTAAAGTCGTTTTAACCGGTCAAGATTTTGGTCGGATCATTAAAACAGCTATGAAATTAGGCAAATTGACTTTACCAGATGAAAACTTACTGGTGACCTTAAAAGAAATGAAAAAATATGCGGATGAAGAAATTTTAATTTTAGAAACAGGGCACATGGGAGAACCGATTAAATCCTTACAAAAAATGGCCAATGGCTCGCATCGGACGATTCGTGTGAAAGCAGGAGACCTGGCTTACATTGCGACCACGCCAACCTTAGCGATGGAGACGGTTGTGGCAAAAACAGAAGACATCATTTATCGCGCAGGTGGCACGGTGAAAACCATTTCGGATAACTACCGGGTATCAGGCCATGCCAATCCAGCTGACTTACAGTTAATGATGAATTTCTTAAAACCAAAATACATTTTTCCAATTCAAGGGGAATACCGCTTACTGGCCGCCCATGCGAAACTAGCAAAAGAAGTCGGGATACCAAAAGAAAAGATTTTAATTGCTGCTCGCGGCGATATTTATGAATACTTAAATGGGGAATTTAAATTGTCCAGCGCTGTTCCAGCCGATAACGTCATGGTCGATGGTATTGGAGTGGGGGACATTGGAAACATTGTCTTAAAAGACCGAAAAGTCTTATCAGAAGATGGGATTTTTGTGGCCGTCGTGACGATTAGTCGCCGAGAAAAACGAATCATTTCCAAACCGCAAATTACAACGCGCGGCTTTGTCTATGTGAAAGCTAACCGGGATTTGTTACGAGAAGGCAGCGACATGGTGGAAGAAATCGTTGAAAAGCATTTACAAGACCCCGAATTTGAATGGGCAAAATTAAAACAAGACATTCGCGATCAATTAAGTCGTTTCCTATTTGAACAAACGAAACGTCGCCCAGTCATTTTACCGGTCATTATGGAAGGCAGTCAACGTCATCGTCGCCGTTAATGCGAAGAAGGATTGAAGAAGTAAAGGTTCAATGCTACAATGAGTTCGATAAAAAATCAAAGGAGTGTTTGAAAATGGTAAACATTATTCGTGTAAAAAACGCTGAAGAAGGCGGAAAAAAAGCTTTTGAATTAATCAAAGAAGGCATGACTCACGGAGCGAAAGTCTTTGGACTGGCGACAGGTAGCACACCTGAAACGCTATATCAAGAAATGGTGAAAAGCGACCTAGACTTTACGGACTGCATTTCAGTGAATTTGGATGAATACATTGGCCTAAGTGGCGATAACGATCAAAGTTACCGTTACTTCATGAACGCCCATTTGTTTAACCAAAAACCATTTAAAGCAACGTATGTACCTGATGGCAAAGCGAGCGATTTAGCAGAAGAATGCCGCAAATACGATGAAATTGTAGACCAAAATCCGATTGATATTCAAATTTTAGGAATTGGTGAAAATGCGCATATTGGGTTTAACGAGCCAGGAACGCCTTTTGACGCACCGACGCAAGTAGTTAAATTAACGGAATCAACGATTAACGCGAACAAACGCAACTTTGAAAAAGTAGAAGACGTGCCAACAACTGCGATTTCAATGGGAATTGGTTCTATCATGAAAGGGAAGAAAATTATCTTGATGGCTTACGGTGAAGCAAAAGCAGAAGCGATTGCCAACACAGTTAACGGCCCAATCACGGTGGATGTTCCAGCAAGTGTGTTACAAAACCATGCGGATGTAACAATTATTGTTGACGAGGCGGCAGCAAGTAAATTATAAGCAATGAAAAAAGCAAGGGACCGGTGTGAAAGCATCGTTCGCTTGTTTTTTTGTGAGGTTCTTCTTCTTTTTGGGAGAGGGCGACCCAATCAGCGAATGCTTCTGAGGAGTTTTGGATAATTATGAGTATTGCCGAAAGAAATCATGTTAATTTAGTGAAAATATGGTAAGATGGGTGAAAGATATTTTCATGGGAGGATTAGGGGAATGAGTTTTAAGGAATTAAGTAAGAAAATTAATGTGGAGAGCGTGAAATCCATTTCAAGATTAACCGATGAAGAGGCCGCAATCAAAGCCGCTCGTGATAGGGAACTAAAAGCGATTATTGAAGGGAAAGATGAGCGTTTTCTCTTAGTCATTGGCCCGTGTTCGGCAGACAACGAAGCAGCTGTTTTAGAGTATGCGAAACGTTTAGCGAAGTTGCAAGAAGAAGTCAAAGAAACCGTCTTTATTGTTCAACGAGTGTATACGAACAAACCGCGGACAAATGGCGATGGCTATAAAGGCATGATGCATCAACAAGACACGTCACCGGAAGGCGAAATTAATTTAGTCCGTGGGATGGTTGCCGTGCGAAAAATGCACAAACGCGTCTTAATTGAAACGGGATTGACCACCGCCGATGAAATGCTATACCCAGATAACTTACAATTTGTCGATGATTTGGTGAGTTACCATGCAGTCGGAGCACGTTCGGTGGAAAACCAGCAGCACCGTTTTGTGGCGAGTGGCATTGATCACCCGACTGGTTTGAAAAATCCAACCAGCGGCAATCTTCAAGTGATGTTCAACGGAATTTATGCCGCACAACAAAAACAAGAGTTAATGTATAACGGCGTCGAAGTTGAAACGAGCGGCAATCCTCTGGCTCACGTGATTTTACGAGGGGGCTTAAGAGAGTCGGGCGAAGTCGTGCCCAATTACCACTATGAAGACTTAGTCAAAGTGGTGGACATGTATCAAAAGAGCCACTTAAAAAATCCATTTATTATGGTCGATACCAACCATGACAACTCCGGGAAAAAATGCAAGGATCAAGTTCGGATTGTTCAAGAAGTCCTAACCAATCGCTCATGGAATGCCGAGTTAAAACAATGTGTTCGTGGGTTTATGATTGAAAGCTATTTAGAAGACGGCCGTCAAGAACCAGGTGGCGAAGTCTTTGGACAATCAATTACCGACCCTTGTCTAGGTTGGACGCAAACTGAAGAATTGGTCCGTTACATTGCCAGAAATGTGTAAAACGAGGCAGCGACTTTTGACGAAAAGGGCCGTATTCTTCGAGTGTCTTTCCGATACTGCGAAGGTACCTTTTGAAAGACTCTAGTTTCTACGGGTGAGATGGTGGCTCGTTGTCAATAAGGACGGATGATTAAAATTTGAAAGATATCTGTTAGAGTCGAACGACTGCTAACAGGTATCTTTTTTGTTGTTTGATTTTTATGAGTCCTTTTTCTTCAAAGTAGAATTGCCTTTTAGGTCTAATATGATTATGATGAACAGTAAGAATAATGAGATGGACGGGTGTAAAATATGGCTAGAGAAAAAGAATTCTCTACTTTAGATCGTCAAGTGGAGATACAACAAGCAAGAAATTTGAAGATTTCTGATGTAAAAAAAACAAAGAAAAATTTTGCTACCAAGAATTATTTTAACATGATTAACGGTTTTGAAACGCTCATTTTGGAAGATCAGAATCTGAATAAAATGTATTCAAATGGGAAAAATATCAAAGATTTTTATAGAGCTTACCAATTAGATAAAAAGATTTCTGAACAATTGTTTCTTCAAATCGCCAATGTTGAGACTGAGTTGAAAACAAGAATTGCTTATTTTTTCTGTACAAAATATTGTCAAAATGGTGTGAGTGATAATTTAAAATACGAGGATATTGGTTGCTACACAATTCCTAGTTCTTCAAACGGGAAACCAAAGTATACATCTTATTTCTATAATACAAGAACAAATCGTACAACAAGACGTATAGAAATAGATTCAAAAAAGACGCATAAACTTTTTTCGAAGCATGGAATCAGTATTCATACACATCAACTTCGTTTTGTAGGGGACGTTAGTCAAGACAATAGCAAACCAAATATGTATTATTTAAAAGGGGTCTTTTATGGTACTATTAAGGGACTAAAGACTAATGAATTCAAAGGGACTTTGTCGATTGATCTGAATCAGAACAGAGGGCTTAGTTTGACACCAGGAACCAATTTAACAGTCAACCTCTCCAATGTAAGCGGAAGATTTTTAAGTCTGTCTTATAGCGATTTTTGTAAAATTAAATACCCATATATTTCTAGTTACAAAAAACCACCATTTTGGGTGATTATTCATACGCTAATGTTGAATGATTTGATTGTTCTGTTTCATGGTTTAGATAATGATATTCAAAAGAACATTGTGACTAAAATGGGAAATTTTGATATAAATAATGCTGGGAAAGAGGAGTTTATATGTGCTTTGGAAATATTGATAGATCTGCGTAACTTAACCGCTCACTATGGTTTGGTTACGAGATACCGTACTCCTAGCAATTTGAGTATTGTCAATACGCTCTTACAAAGGCTTAGCTTAAAACCTAAATCAAATGATAAGGTTATTCGTTTTTACGACGTTATCAAAACGCTATCATTATTTCATTCTTTTTCTAATTTAAAAATTCGGAAAAAAATGATATATTATATTAATTTTAATCGGTTACTACTTAAAAATGATATTAATACTCGTTTTTATAAAAGAATTGGGGCACAACGAGTATTACCTTGGTTACAAATGAAAGATAGTTGATTAATTCAAATTTAAGTGGTATTATAGACATACAATAAAACGAGAGCCACGACGGCGTGTGTACTTTTAATAGAGGTGCACTAAAGTCAGGAAAGGAAGAGATGCAAATCTCTTCCTTTTTTTTATTTGTATCGCTTGACAAGTTAAGAAAATCTGCTAGAATTACCAATTGTTAACATCTTTTATTTCATGTGACTAGATCATACTAGGCATGGAAAACTTAAAACGAGGGGATACTCTACCCATTTTTAAGTTTTCCATGCCTAGTTTTTTTGTTGGCCGCAAAAAAAAGAAATCAGTTGAATGAAGAAAATTTTCTCGAGAAAAGGACTTAAGCAAATGAAAATCAAAAAAATCTTAAATCAAAACGCCGTGCTAGTTGATGATGCGGGTGAAGAAAAGGTGGCGATTGGAAAGGGAATCGGTTTTAATAAAAAACGCAATGACCGTCTTTTTCCAAGGGAAATCGAACGACTTTTTGTGTTAGAACCTGAAGGGCAAATGAAACTACAGTCCTTACTCAATCAGATTGACAGCAAGTATTTATTTGCAGCAGAAAAAATCATTGATCAAGCAGAAACTTTGTTGATGGAAAAATTGAGTGAACACTTGCTCATCGCTTTGACGGACCACCTCGCTTTTGCTGCCGAGAACCTCAAAAACGGCATTATTATTCGCAACAAATTACTCCCTGAAATTGAGGTCTTATATCCCGAAGAGTTTCGTGTCGCGCAGTGGGCGGTTGAGTATCTAACCCAAACGCTCCAAGTCCCTTACACCTATGATGAAGCCGGCTATATCGCGATACACCTCCATAGTGCGCGGGCGGGTGAACGCAACAAGCATCAAAGCATTCGCGAAGTGACAATTGTTTCAGAAATTGTCCAGTTGATTGAAAAAGATTTAGCGACAGATTTGCATACCAAAGAAATGCTCTTAAATTACACGCGTGTCGTAAATCACTTGCGTTTATTGTTGCAAAGATTCCACAAACAACAATATGCAACCTTGGATGTGGAAATCGTTCAAATGGTGAAGGAGAAATATCCCGCAAGTTTTGAAACGGCGAAAAAAATTCGCGTCTTACTATTAAAAAATTACCAATTATCAACCACATCAGAAGAATTAGGCTATTTAGCGATTCATATTGAGCGCTTACGTTTAGCCAAAAATGAAAAGCAAGAGGAGAAGAAAGAATGAAAGCATATATGCAACGCATGGGCCGTTCGCTCATGTTACCCGTCGCAACCTTACCCGTGGCGGCCTTATTTATGGGGCTGGGATACTGGATTGATCCAACCGGTTGGGGAGCCAATAACGTTGTCGCCGCTTTTTTAATTGAAGCGGGCCGTGTCGTTTTAGATAATTTAGGTTTACTATTTGCGGTTGGTTTAGCTCTGGGGATGTCAAAAGACAAAGACGGTTCTGCTGCCATGGCAGGAGTCATCGCCTTTTTAACCCCGATTACGTTAGTGAGTACCAAAGCCGTTCAATTATTTACTGGACAAGCGGAAGTCAATATCGCCTTTGAAGCGATTAACAATAAAAACGTCTTTGTTGGGATTTTAGCAGGACTGATTGCCGCAGCCATGTACAATCGTTTTTCAAATGTGAAGCTACCGATGGCCTTAGCCTTCTTTAGTGGCAAGCGTGCCGTTCCCATTATCACTTCGGCGGTAATGGCCGCAGTCTCAGCGATTTTAATTTTTGCCTGGCCACCTGTCTACACGACTTTAGTGAGTTTTGGAGAGTTGATTTCTGGCTTAGGTCCGATTGGTGCAGGTCTTTATGGGTTAACAAACCGTTTGTTAATTCCAACAGGCTTACACCACGCCTTAAACAACGTTTTTTGGTTTAACTTAGCCGGAATTGATGATATCGGAAAATTCTGGGCAAGCGAAGGCGTAAAAGGGGTAACAGGCATGTATCAAGCCGGTTTCTTCCCTGTGATGATGTTTGGGTTACCTGCCGGTGCCTTTGCAATGTATCGTTGCGCCCGTCCGGAACGGAAAAAAGAAATTGCGTCGTTAATGTTAGCGGCAGGTTTTGCCTCTTTCTTTACTGGCGTAACGGAACCACTTGAATTTGCCTTCATGTTTGTTGCCTGGCCGCTTTATGTCGTACATGCCTTCTTAACGGGTATTTCGATGTTTGTTGCAGCGACCTTCCACTGGACCGCGGGCTTTAACTTTAGCGCCGGACTCGTCGACTTTGTTTTAAGCTTACGCGTGCCAATTGCCAATCAACCTTACATGCTCTTAGTCTTAGGTCTGATCATGGCTGTTGTTTATTACTTTACTTTCATGTTTGTCATCCAAAAATTCAATTTAATGACACCCGGTCGAGAAGAATTAGTGGAAGAAGTAGACAGCGAGGTTGCAACGGGTGCGGATAAGTTTGTAGTCATGGCCAGCAAAATTTATGATGGCCTAGGTGGCATGGACAACGTGCTTGCGATTGATAATTGTACGACTCGTCTGCGTTTACAAGTCAAAGACACCGCAGCAGTCAATCAAGCGAAAATCAAAGCAACCGGTGTTCCTGGCTTGAATGTCATCGATCAAAAGAACATCCAGGTCATTGTCGGAACGGAAGTCCAATTTGTCGCGGATGAAATGAACAAATTACATGGCAATCCAGTCGCAAAACACGAGCAAACAGCAAGCGTAGAAACAGCAAATCCCTCCCCTGTAGCAGAAAAAGAACAAGACATCTATGCGGTGGCAACGGGGGAATTAATCCCGATTCATGAAGTCGCTGATGAAGTCTTTTCACAAAAAATGATGGGTGACGGTTTTGCCGTTCTTCCAACTGAAGAGCAAGTCTATGCACCAATCGCTGGAAAAATTTTAAATATTTTTCCAACGAAACATGCACTAGGCATTCAAACCGCTTCAGGCGTGGAAGTCTTGTTGCACATGGGGATTGATACCGTGAGCCTCAAAGGCGAGCCCTTCACCTTGTACGTCGAAGAAGGTCAAGAAATTCGTCGTGGACAATTAATTGCCGACGTTGACTTGGCTCTCTTAGCTGAAAAAGAACGCAAGAGTGATCTCATCGTGGTCTTTACCAACCCTGATAAAGTCGAGCAATTAACCGTGACACCAGGTGAAGTCAAAGCCAATGCCATTCGTGGAACAGTCAAAAGCCATTCAGACGAATAATTTAAAACAGCAGAAACGCAGCGAAAGGCAGCGTCTCTGCTGTTTTTTTTCTTTGTGGAAAAACCTTCTATTTGTATCTGTGAAGGATTCTGTTACAATATAGTTGTTCGACTGTACTTGTTTGCAGTCATAGAAAGTTAGACAAAGCTTGGTGTGGCAGAAACATCGAATGAAACAGATTTTTTAAAGCTGTCACTATCTTGTTGAAAAAAAGGAAAATAAAAAGTAAGGTGGGGAAAGAATGGCGACAAAACATGATTTAATTTTGGCACATATTGAAAGCTTACCCGTAGGAGAACGGATTTCTGTTCGAGGGATAGCAAAAGAGTTAGATGTCAGTGAGGGAACGGCCTACCGTGCCATTAAAGATGCGGAAACCAACGGCCTTGTTTCAACCATTCAACGTGTTGGAACCATTCGAATTGAACGGAAATTAAAGAAACATATTGAAAAATTAACCTTTGCGGAAGTTTCGAAAATTGTCGAAGGGGAAGTATTAGGCGGTTCTGCCGGACTCGAAAAAGATTTAAATAAATTCGTTATCGGGGCCATGCAAGTCGAGGCCATGGGACGCTACATTACACCCGGTTCGTTGATGATTGTTGGAAATCGAACCAACGTGCAAAAACTTGCTTTAAAAGAAGGCGCCGCTGTGCTTATTACCGGTGGTTTTGAAACACTCCCTGAAATTGAAGCTTTAGCGGATGAATTATCTTTACCAATTATTTCGACCACTTACGATACCTTTACGGTCGCAACCATGATTAACCGTGCCTTAAGCGATCAATTAATTAAAAAAGAAATCTTGCTCGTTGGTGACATCTATATGCCACTTGAAAAGACCCATTACCTACAAACCACGGATTTAGTCAAAGACTACAAATCCTTATCCGAAACGACGACGCACTCACGTTTCCCGGTAGTCAATAAAAATTTACGGGTAGTTGGGATTGTGACCGCCAAAGACGCCTTAGAAAAAACCGACCAGCAAGTCATTGAACGCATCATGACCAAAGACCCGCGGATGGCCAAAAAGAGCATGAGCGTGGCTTCCGTCAGTCACCAGATGATCTGGGAAGGATTGGAAGTCATGCCGGTTGTGGCAGATGATTTGTCCTTGCTGGGCATTGTAACGCGTCAAGACATTATGAAAGCCATGCAGCTAGTCCAACGCCAACCACAAGTTTCCGATACAATTTCCGATCAAATTACGGGTCAAATTCAAGTCGTTGAGCACGATTTTGAAGGAAATAAAATGGCGCAACCGGAATTTCGCTTTACGGTTACTCCACAAATGGTAAATGAGCTGGGGACGATTTCTTTTGGCGTCTTAAGTGAAATTATCGCGAATACAGCCAAGCACAGCTTATTGATTAATCAGCGCCGAAACACTTGGATTGAACAAGTCAATTTACATTATTTCCGCTTGATTCAATTGGAAAGTGAAATTGTCCTCCAATCAAGAATTTTAGAATTTGGGCGACGATCAGCGAAACTAGACATTGAAGTCTTGATTGAAAACTCACTTGTCGCCAAGGCCATTGTTGTCTGCCAAGTGATGGAACGACCATAGTGAGAGAAAGTAGGGAGAATATGTCGATTCAAAGTCAAATTTTACAAGCCATCAAAAGTTATCAGACCATTATCATTCATCGCCACCAGCGCCCCGATCCTGATGCCATTGGATCACAAGTTGGATTGGCTGAAATCTTGCGTCATCGCTTCCCAGAAAAGAAAATCTACCAAGTGGGTGGGCCAGTTGAAGGACTCGAATACTTGGCGACCATGGATACGATTTCTGATGAAGTCTATGAAGGGGCGCTCGTCATCGTGACAGATACCGCGAACGCTCCTCGTATTAGCGATGAGCGCTACCTTCTCGGCGAAAAATTGATTAAAATTGATCATCACCCAAATGATGAACCTTATGGCGACCTCGTTTGGGTCAATACAAAGGCCAGCAGCTGCAGTGAGATGATCGCTGATTTTTGGCAAATCTTTTCGGATGAATTACAAATGACGGAAGAAGCCGCTCGTTTGCTATACGCAGGGATTGTTGGCGATACGGGCCGTTTTCTTTATCCTGGGACGACGGCGCATACCTTACAAATAGCGGCTGACTTACGGGAGTATGATTTTGATGCCAGCCTTTTAAATCGTCAATTAGAACAAATCTCGATGAAGGTCGCACGTTTGTCGGGCTACGTCTATGAAAACATTGTTGTTGATGAAAATGGCGCTGGTAAAATGATTCTAAGTCAAGCACTGTTGCAATCTTTTGGAATTAGTGATGCCGAAACGTCGGCCATCGTTTCTTTACCTGGCACGATTGAAGACCTCTTGGCTTGGGCGATTTTTGTCGAACAACCAGAAGGCTATTACCGAGTTCGTCTGCGCTCCAAAGGTCCAATCATCAATACGATTGCCAAAGCCCACCATGGCGGCGGCCATCCCTTAGCCAGCGGTGCCAATGCCAAAGACCTTGATGAAGTAGCAGAAATCTACCAAGCGATTCAAGCAGCTTGTCAAAAGGAAAAGAAAAAATAAAATGAGCCAGCGGTCGTCTGCTAGAAACTGGAAGCAGACGACCGCTTTTTTTCTAGTCAAAATAGTTTACAAAGGAAGCCAGATTCATTATGATAGAATTATAAAGCGGTTACAAAAATAATCAAGGAAGAGGCGAAACAAGATGAAAAACAAAACCAAAGAAGAAGTTTACGCAGAGCGACAAGATGACTATAAGCAAGAAAAGGTAGCAATCTTCCGTGAGGCACGAGAAGAAGCAGCTGCAAAAGAAGAAGCAAAAAAAGAAAATGAAAAAGAGCAAAAAGCGTAATGATGACCGCACTCGTTGGAAGCAAGACCTTCCAACGAGTGTTTTTTTGTTCGGTCAAAGGCCTGTCGGTCCGCTGAATGACTGAAGGGGGCTAAGTTTTCCTCATCGATCCTCTTTTCACGAAAGAGCGCTTTTTGATATAAAAAATGTCTGAATTTCGAGGTGCACAACCACCTTTTGTGAAAAATGTGGTATAATACATAAGGTAAAAAAGAGAATGGCTACAAAAAGAGATGAACGACTTGCCATAAAAATCGGAAGCGAGAGTCTCTAGATAATGAGTGAATACCTTCTTAGATGAAAAAAGTAAACTATAGGAGTCGAGTAAATTGACAGGTAGAAGCAGAGAAGTTCGACAAAATCGAATGATTCAAATCGCGATGACACTTAGTGAAGGGGGTTCTTTTGGTGAGGCTATGCAAGCCTTCCTCGATGAATTTGAAACCCTGAATCCGGCAGAAGTAGCAGCAGTAGAGCAAGTCCTGACACGTAAAAAGGTCGCCTTAACTGATTTTCGACGGTTATGCGAGATTCATGAAGCAATCCATAACCCTTCCCATATCAAAATAGAACAAGATCAACCAGGCCATCCGATTCATACATTTAAACTGGAAAATCAAGTGATTCAATCCTTATTGAATGATGAAATTGAAGGCTTGTTCGATCAAATTGCGAGGGGCGACTGGTCTTATAACGAACGATTAATTATGACCTTGCAAGATTTAAATCAAATCGGTATCCACTACACGCGGAAAGAAAAACTGCTTTTCCCTTTCTTGGAAACGTATGAAATGTTCGAACCCGCACAAGTTATGCGCCGTGTTGATGATCGAATACGTAAACTGATTTACGAGATGATTACTTATGCAGAAAAAAGAGAAAAAGATTTTTATATCCTCTTTGAACAATGGTCCCAACTAAAAGAAGAAATTGAAGAAATGATTTATAAAGAAGAATCAATCATCTTTCCATTAGCTTTAGAACTTTTCCATTTGAAAGATTGGGAAGAAATTGCAAAAGAAAGCTATGACTGGGGCTTTGCTTATATCCCTGATCCGATCTTTTGGCAAGCAAGCACCCAGTCGTTACTGGAAGAAGAAACCTTTGAACCCTTCCATCCAATCGTCCTAGAGAAGGCAAAAGGAAACAAGGAAGAGATTTTACACGGACTTGATGGAGAGGCACCTGTTCAAAAGGACACGTCACAATGGGAAGAAATCAGTCAACCGAATGAGATTGTCTTTCCAACGGGGATGTTGACCGTCGATCAATTGATTGGTATTTTTCAAGCCTTGCCAGTTGATTTAACTTTTTTTGACACGGAAAATCGGGTCCACTTTTATTCGGAAAGAACCTTACCTATTTTTCCACGAACAAAAGCAACCATTGGACGTGAAGTCACGACCGTTTATCCACCGAAGAATATGACAATTGTCGATGCGATCTTAAATGATTTTAAAAATGGACGGAAAGAACCAGCCGAATTTTGGATGGACATGAAAGACCGTCAAATTCATATTCGTTATTTCCCGATTCGTGATCAAAAAGGAAGCTATCAAGGGTGCTTAGAAGTGGCTCAAGACGTGACAAAAATTGAAAAACAAAGCAATCAGAGAGTTTTCTTTGAAAGTTATGTCGATCGGACCCAATTAACCAAAGATTTATTTAAAAATGAACAAAAAAAGAACGACTAATCGTTAACCGTGGCATGGCATTCGTTGAAAAAATGAATGCTATGTTTTTTTGCCGTTGCAAGGAGAGGGGGAGGAATATTCCTCAATCGCGCACGAAAAAGTCTCAAGCAATGCTTCGAAAGTTTGTGAATAAAAGAACCATTCTTCCCGAAAACATGCTATACTAAAAGAGTAATTGAGAATCATTCTTAATCAGGAGGGAAACAAATGGAACTTGATTTGTCAAAATCATTATATGAACTCGTCAACCAATATCCAGTCGTGAAAGACATCATGTTGGATTTAGGTTTTAAAGATATTACCAAACCAGGCATGCTGCAGACAGCTGGGCGCTACGTCACCATTCCTAAAGGAGCCAAAATGAAAAAAATTCCTTTAGAGAAAGTTCTCACAGCCTTTGAAGAAAAAGGTTTTGTTATTATGAAGGGAGCATAAAAAATGAAAGCAAGAACCAAAGAAGATCGTCAAAATCGAATTGTTAAAATCCTATCATTACTTCACGAAGGCGGTTCTTTTGAAGAAGCGAAACGGCTTTTTAATGAAGAATTCGATGGGGTAGATGTCACCGAAATCACTTCGGCAGAACGCGCCTTAATTCAAAAAGGCTTAGACCCGGCGGAAATCCAGCGCCTCTGTAACATTCACGCTGCTGTATTTAAAGGATCGATCAACGAAATTCATCACTCAAACGAAGAACACGGACACCCGGGACACCCCATTCACACTTTGAAATTGGAAAATCAAATTATCCAATCGTTGTTAACCGATGAGATTGATAGTCTATTAGAAAAAATACAAAAAGGCGATTGGTCCTATCAAGCACGTTTAATTGCGGCTTTAACGGATTTGCAACAAATTGAAAAACATTACGCGCGCAAAGAGACACTCATCTTTAGTTACATGGAAAAATATGGCATTACCGCTCCACCGCAAGTCATGTGGGGGATAGATGATGAAGTTCGTGCGATGCTTCAAGAAACGCTGACTTATGCACAAAGCGAAAAGGTCGCCTTTAATCCACTCTTTGAGAAGTGGCAAGCGCTCAAAGAAGAAATCGAAGAAATGATCTTTAAGGAAGAAGAAATCATGGTACCAATGACGCTGGATGTCTTTAGCTTAAAAGACTGGGAACAAATTGCTGCCGATAGTTTTGAAATTGGCTTTGCCTACATCCAAGACCCCTTACCTTGGAAAGCCAGTCAAGAAGCCTTATTGAAAGAAGAAGAACGAGAACCCTTACGCCAACTTGCAATCCAAAAGGCCAAAGAAACCACCGAAGACATCGCCAAAGGTTTGGCGCAAGCGACCCCGGCGGATGAGGCGCATTACGAGTGGGAAAATCATGCCCAAGCCGATCAAATGGTCTTTCCAACAGGTGTCTTAAATGGCGCGCAATTACTAGCGATTTTTCAAACCTTACCTGTTGACTTAACCTATGTGGACGAAGAAGACCGAGTTCGTTTTTATTCAGAAGGACCGATTCGGATCTTCCCCCGGACGAGATCAGTCATTGGGCGTGAAGTCGTCAACTGTCACCCACCAAAAAGCATGCATCTGGTGGAAGAAATCTTAAATGATTTTAAGGTCGGCCTTCGAGAACACGCGGAATTTTGGATTGATATGAAGGAAAGAAAAATTTACATTCGCTATTTTGCCTTGAAAGATGTGGATGGCAACTATCTCGGTTGTTTGGAAGTCTCCCAAGACATCACCGAAATCCAAAAGATTACCGGACAAAATCGTCTTCTAGAAGGATACACGCCAGAGTAAGGCAGCTTGCTCGGGCGAATTTCCCTACGAAGTAAAGCGAAAAATAAGAAAAACAAAGAAACCTGCGCCGTGCATCGCAGGTTTTTTTGTGCAAAAAAAAAAGAAAAAGATTTGCATTTTTTTCAAACTAGGCTTATGATAAGGGTAAAGTTTTAGGTGTGCCTAAAACTTTAAGTTAGGAGGGGCGAATTTGTTTAAAGTCAATCATTTATCTGTCAGTTACAATGGCAATGAAAGAGCGGTCTCTGACGTTTCTTTTCAAGTCACAAAACCAGGAATCATCGGTATTATTGGTCCGAATGGTGCTGGAAAATCAACTTTAATAAAAGGCATGCTCAATTTAATTCCGCACGAAGGAGCCTTGACTTTTCAAGGACAGGCACTCCCTGCATTTCAAAAAGAAATTGCTTATGTCGAACAAAAAAGTGCCGTCGACTACACGTTTCCAATTACAGTGGCAGAATGTGTGTCTTTAGGTCTTTATCCAAGGAAAAAATTTTATCAGCGATTAACGAAAAAAGATTGGCAAAAAGTCGAAGAAGCCTTAACAGCCGTCTCGATGTTGGATTATCGTGAGCGACAAATTGGGGAGTTATCCGGCGGGCAGTTTCAACGCGTGCTGATTGCACGAACACTGGTCCAAGACGCAGATTTAATTTTTCTCGATGAACCCTTTGTGGGCATTGACGTGGTCAGTGAGGAAATCATTATGCATTTGTTGCAAGAGATGGCTCAAGCAGGAAAGTATATTTTTATCGTGCATCATGATTTGTCGAAAGTGGAAGAATATTTCGAGCAAATCCTCTTATTAAATCGGGAACTGATTGCTTTTGGACCCACGGATGAGGTCTTTCAACCTGAAAAATTAAGGCGCGCTTTCGGTCAGCAAGTCCTTGTGTTAGGAGGTGCTTAAGGCAATGTTACAAAATTTTATTCAAGGCTTAAGTGACTATCACTTTTTACAAAATGCCTTAATTACTTCGGTGGCAATTGGCATTGTCGCAGGAGCAATTGGTTGCTTTATTATTTTACGTGGAATGTCTTTAATGGGGGACGCCATCTCGCATGCCGTTCTTCCCGGCGTGGCCCTTTCTTATATCTTAGGAATAAATTTCTTTATAGGAGCCATTCTTTTTGGGATTTTTGCGTCCATTTTAATTACCTATATTTCCAACCATAGCGTGGTCAAAAGTGACACGGCGATTGGGATTACCTTTAGTTCATTTCTAGCATTAGGCGTGATTTTAATCGGTGTCGCCAATAGTTCAACCGATCTCTTCCATATTCTCTTTGGGAATGTCCTTGCGGTTCAAGACAGCGATAAGTGGCTAACGATTGGGATTTCTGCCCTCGTATTAGGAGTGATTGTGCTGTTCTTCCGTCCTTTGCTGATCACTTCGTTTGACCCAATGATGGCAAAAGCCTTTGGCATGAACGTCCAAGCCTATCATTATCTATTAATGTTGCTTTTAACCTTAGTCTCAGTGACTGCCATGCAAAGTGTTGGAACCGTGCTTGTTGTGGCCTTGTTAGTCACACCGGCAGCGACCGCCTTCTTGTACACGAAGAAATTAAGCCAAATGCTCCTATTTTCTGCCTCATTAGGCGGACTGTCTTCGGTCATCGGTTTATTTATTGGCTACAGCTTTAACATTGCAGCAGGATCAAGTATTGTGTTAACGGCCGCTTTTTTCTTTGTTTTAGGGTTCTTCTTTTCCCCACAACAACGTCAAAAACATGGGAAAAAAAGCTATCTAAAAGGCGGAATCGTCACGCTTCTCGTGATTGGGGGCATCGCGCTTTATCAAGGCATAAATCCAATCAACGCAGCCAATGACCATGTGAAAGTCGTGGTCACCAATTCGATTTTAGCCGACTTGACAAAGGAAATCGGCCAAGAGAAAATCGACCTGCATAGTATTGTACCAGTTGGCAAAGATCCGCATGATCATGAAGTCTTACCAGAAGATATTCGCCAAGCGACAAACGCCGACGTGATTTTTTATAACGGCTTGAATCTAGAAACCGGCGGGAATTCTTGGTTTCTCAAATTGATGGCCAATGCCAATAAAGTTGAAAATCAAGATTATTTTGCCGTGAGCCAAGGCGTAGAACCCCTGTATTTGGAAGGCAGCGGCAAGACAGACGAACAAGACCCGCACGCTTGGTTAGATATTGCTAACGGCATGCGTTATGTTGAAAATATTACCCGAACACTCAGTGAAAAAGACCCGGAAAATCAAGCATTTTATGAGGAAAATGCGGCAGCTTATTTGAAAAAATTAGCGGCACTGCATCAAAAAAGCATCGCGCAATTTGCGGAAATTCCAGTGGAGAAGAAACGAATCGTAACGAGCGAAGGGAGTTTTAAATATTTTTCAAAAGCCTATGACGTACCCGCGAGTTACATTTGGGAAATTAACACCGAAGAAGAGGGGACACCGGAACAGATGACGCAACTAGTTGACCAGTTGAAAAACTCGCAAGTGCCTGTTTTGTTTTTAGAAAGTAGCGTCAATCCAAAGCCTATGGAAAGTATTTCAAAAGATACAGGTTTGCCGATTTACAGTCGGATTTTTACCGATTCCGTCGCAGCCCCCGGAGAAGAAGGCGACAGCTACTATCGGATGATGGAATGGAATATCGAGCAAATCACCCAAGGTTTATCGCAATAAAAAAAAGACACGTTTGAAAGGAACGCATGAAGCGCATCCTTTAAGGCGTGTCTTTTTTCGGGTCGCTGTTGGCAAGATGGTAATAAAGAATGACCGGTTTCTTGCTCAAAAAACGGCGCTTTGAAAAGCCAGGGTGAATCGAGAGCAAGGTGTTTTTTCCTAGTTGGTACAAACCATGAGTGAATTTCGACGTCGAAGCATGTTCCTTTCGTTTGTTGGCTGGCGTTTCATGCCCCGTTAAGACGAGGTCGTAGTCTTTCAGGTTCGGCACTTCTTCAATATGATGCGCTTCATGTACGAGCAAGACATGCCAAGTCGCAATCTTCTTTTCATAAGTGTACTGCGGGTTTCCTACGAGAGTGTCATCGAAACCGATAAAGCGAAGCGAAACATCTTCTCGGACGGCGAAAGCTTCCTCATTGATTAAAGGTGTGAAATCGCCTTCTTTTAAGACTTCCTTCACAAAGTATTGACCGGATGCGGAATAATCTTGGTTTCCTAAAACGGCCAATTTTCCTAAGGGAGCAGTGAAGCGTTGCAGCTTATCGACCAGTAAGCCCGTTTGTCGGTGTGGCCATTGGTCATAGTTGGCAATTAAGTCGCCCGTATGAACAATCACATCAGGACGTCTTAGTAAAGTCGAACGGATGAGTGGATTGATTTTTTTGACACGTCGCTTTTTTCCGAGATGAGAATCACTGAGGTGGGCAATGACGACATGATCGGGATTGGTGTAAAGATCATGCGCTTTTGAAATATCTAACACTTGTTGTTTATTCTTGTGAATGAAATAATGAACTTCGCGCGCGCTCTTTGGTTTTAAAAAGAACCATAAGAAAAAGAGCAGACAGATCGTTAAAATAACGAAAGAAAGGATGTCAGGCATGCAGGAGGCTCCTTTATAAAATCAAATTTTATTACTCCCTTAAGAATAGTAGATTGTTGCAAAAAAAGCAATCGAACACAGGATAAAATTTAACACAGAAAAATAATGAAAAGATACGGCCTTTTCATTTCAGAAAGTTGGGAAATATGCTATTGTATACAAGAGAACGAGGAGGAAGTTTCGTATGATTTTTGATTCACATACCCATCTAAACGCCCAACAGTTTCAGGATGAAATTCCTGAAATCATTCAACGGGCCAAAGAAATGGCCGTAACCGAAATGGCGGTCGTGGGCTTTGATACCCCAACGATTGAAAAAAGTCTGGCCTTAAGTCAAGCCTATGATTTTATTTATAGCATTATCGGGTGGCATCCAACCGAAGCGGGCAGTTACACACCAGCCATTGAAAAGACTTTGCAAGAACAACTGACCCAACCGAAAGTTGTTGCGCTTGGCGAAATCGGTTTGGATTATTATTGGATGGAAGACCCCAAAGACGTCCAAGCCCGTGTTTTTAGTCGACAAATTGCCATTGCCAAAGAAATGAACTTGCCAATTAGCATCCATACACGTGACGCCATGGCTGATACGTATCAACTGTTGAAAGAAAATAAAATCCATGCGATTGGTGGCATCATGCATAGCTTTAGTGGCGATGAAGAATGGGCCAAGCGCTTTTTAGATTTAGGGATGCATTTGTCTTTCAGTGGCGTCGTCACCTTTAAAAAAGCCTTAGACGTCCAAGCAGCAGCCAAAATGGTTCCCTTTGATCGGTTATTGGTCGAAACGGATGCCCCCTATTTGGCACCAGTACCTTATCGTGGCAAACGCAACGAGCCGGGGTATACTCGTTTTGTGGTAGAAAAAATAGCAGAATTACGCGGGCAAAGCTTTGAAGAAGTCGCCCAGCAAACGACCAAAAATGCCCATGAATTGTTTGGAATTGTTTAATGGAGAAACCAATTTTTGAAGAAATTATTGTCGTCGAAGGCAAAGACGACACCAAACGCTTGCATGAAGTCATTGTGGCTGACACGATTGAAACGATTGGCTCAGCAATTAATGAAGAAATTTTAGCTCAAATTGCCCACGCCCAAGAAATTCGTGGGGTGATTGTCTTTACCGATCCGGATTTTTCCGGTGAGAAAATCCGGAAAATCATTATGGAAGCTGTCCCAGATGTCAAACATGCCTTTTTGCCCCGTGCCCAGGCACAAGGCAAAAAGAAACATCGCAGTTTAGGCGTTGAACATGCAAGTGACGAAGCCATTTTAGAAGCGCTCAACCGTGTCGTTGTCCCAGTTAGCCAAGAAATGGCCCACCCCGTCATCAGTCAACAAGAATTAATCGCACTCGGGTTGCTGGCCGGCAGTGGTTCGAAACAACGACGGGAAAAAATTGGGGATGAATTGCGCATTGGCTACACCAATGGCAAACAACTCCAAAAGCGCCTCAGCATGTTTCGCATTAGTCACGCGGAGCTCATCGCCGCCTTAGAGAAAGTAGAGGAAAAATAGTGAACGAACAACGAGAAATTGCCAATCCTTCCAGAACGAAGGAAATATTAAAAAAACATGGCTTCGTGTTTAAAAAGAGTCTTGGACAGAACTTTTTAACCGAACCGAACATCTTAAGAAAAATTGTAGCCACCGCTGAAGTGACCAAAGAAACCAACGTCATTGAAGTTGGTCCAGGAATTGGTGCGTTGACGGAACACCTCGGCCGAGCAGCCCATCAAGTGCTCGCTTTTGAAATCGACGACCGTCTGATTCCGGTACTGGCCGATACCTTAGCGCCTTATCCAAATATCAAAGTCCGCCATCAAGATGTGCTAGACGCAGACATTGCGACGCTCGTCCAAGAAGAATTTACTGCTGACTATCCAATTAAAGTCGTCGCGAATTTGCCCTATTATATTACGACCCCCATCATGATGTATTTCTTAGAGTCTGGCGTCGAAATTGCGGAAATGGTCGTGATGATGCAAAAAGAAGTCGCCGATCGCATTAGTGCCAAGCCAGGGACGAAAGCGTACGGCTCGCTTTCCATTGCCGTTCAATACTACATGGAAGCGCAACTTGCCTTTATCGTACCGAAAACCGTTTTCGTTCCTCAACCCAATGTCGATTCCGCCATTTTAAAATTAACTCGTCGGGCGACACCTGCCGTTGCGGTTACAAACGAAAAAGAATTTTTCAAATTAACGAAAGCGGCTTTCCAATTGCGCCGTAAGACTCTTTGGAACAACTTACAAAACTACTACGGAAAAACGCCTGAAATCAAAGCTTGGTTAGAAACAAGTCTGGCAAGTGCTGGCATTGATCCAAAACGCCGTGGAGAAACACTCTCCTTGGCGGAATTTGCTGCCTTGAGCAACGCCTTGGAAGCCAATCGCTAGAAACTCCTGTCTAGGAAGCAACCAACAACTAGCGCCATCAAATACCACACTCCGAATAGCCGTGAAATAGGCGGCAGGTTCGGAGTGTTTTGCTATGTCGAAAGGAGTGCGAATCAAACAGCGCAGGATTGCCTTTCTGAGGAGGGAGTTGAGAAGGGGGATTCTGTATGAAAAGTGATGAAAATACTCAATGAAAAAACAAAAGAAAATTCCAATAGGTGTCTTGACAGGTAGTGGAGAAAGAGCTAAACTAAAGGAAGTTCAGATGTGTCATGACACATCTATTGGAGGAGAAAAAAATGAGAAAAAATTCTGTACGTCAATTAACCATCTCTGCCTTATTAATCGCGATGGGCGTGATGATCCCAATGGTAATGCCAAAAATCGTCATCGGTCCGGCTTCTTTCACCTTAGCGAGCCACGTGCCCTTATTTATTGCCATGTTCTTTTCACCGAGTGTCGCGATTGCCGTTGCTTTAGGAACCACCTTCGGCTTTTTTGTCAACGGCCTGCCAATTGTCATTGGACTCAGAGCCCTTTCGCATCTCGTCTTTGCAGTGATTGGTTCACTCTACTTACAAAAACATCCAGAAATTACCTTAAGTGGGAAGAAGTTTCAAATCTATAACTTTTTCATTGGGTTGATTCATTCGGTATTTGAATTAGTCGTTGTCGCAGCCTTTTTATTCGGTGGACAAATGCAAGTGGAAGGCAGCATCTTTTACTTCCTTTTTGTTTTAGTTGGCCTCGGCGGACTCGTCCACAGCATGATCGACTACAACATCGCTTTCTTCGTTGTCCGTTCCTTAAGTCGTGGCTTTGAAATTCCAGTCATTCGTAAGGCGAAGGAAGAAGCCCTTTCATAGAAGCATAGGCAACAAAAAAGGTTGTATCATATTTGGTGTTGATGGAAAAATCTCTATAAGATTTTCCTTCAGCACCTTTTTCATTTTTTTAAACAAAAAACGATAGAGAAATCATTCCTCTACCGCTTCCGACGATTATTTTTACTCATTTGGTCCATCAACACGATTTGACGAACAACCATAAAAAAGAGGAAATCAATTGATTTCCTCTTTTTTATGGTGCCTTTAGGTGAGTGACACAAGCCCTTTCATTATCCTGATTGACCAAATTCTTGTTTGAGCTGTTCCATTAAAGAAAAGTGTCCTGAGAGAATGTCATTAAAAAATTTTTTTTCTGCTTCTGAAAGGTGGTATTGTTCGGCGTATTTAAGTTGTACTTTTGAGTTGAGGAGCGCTTCTAAGTCGTATGGAATATTTTTCATCGTCTCTAAAGGATAATCATTTAAACCAAGCAAGTAATCGGAAGTGACACCAAAAATATTGGTAAGTGTGATGAGTTCATCAGCGGTAATCTTGCGAGTACCGCTCTCAATTTTACTCATCGTAGACTTACTAATACCCATTTTTTTGGCTAATTTTGTTTGGGACCAGTCTTTTTTTTCTCTTAAATTAATAATTCGATGGTGAATAATACTTCTTTCCAATTGTATCAATCCTTTTATCCAATCTAGAGTTAATTTTACCATCGATTCTAAAAAAGAAACGAATTGTTAATGTAATGGATACGACGGCTATTGACGTTAACAAAATAGAAACTTATAATAAAGTTTAATGTTTCTAAAAAAGAAACAAAATCAACAAACTGTTTCTTAAAAAGAGAACAGTGAATATAAAACTTGTTTTTAAAGGTAGAAAATCAATTGGTACACAAGGATATCAATTGACGATTTTTAAATAACCAAAATAAAAAACGATATTTATTTTTCTGGGGAAGAAGAAGAAGAGGGGGGAGAAGATAGTTTCTAAAACAGAAACAAAAATAAGAGCCATAAAAAAGAGTGAAGGAAACTTTTGCTGGATTCACCTAGGAAAAGGTGAGTGGAAAGGAGTGTCGTCTTGTTAGGATTGCCGAAAGAAGGATTATTAAAAAAAGAACTCGTCTTGTTTTTGGATCAACAAAGGCAAGAACGAACAACAGAAGAATTAACTGCCCAGTTTGCACCCCTTACTGGACAAACAATTTTGAAACATCTAAAAGAACTCGATGAAATGATTCAGACACTTTACGCCCCGGAACAATTAACTTTAAGCATTCAGCCAAGGATTGGTATTCGACTCTATCGTGAAAAAGTGAATTTGAACCGATTATACGAAGCAATCGATTGTCGAAGTCTGACCTATGCAATCTATCGTGACTTGTTTTTACATCGAGCCTTTTTAACGGACGATTTTTGTGAAAAAATGCAAGTGAGTTTTTCAACCATTCGACGCTTAATTAAAACAATTAATCAAGAAATACAAATCTATGATGTTTTTATTAAAGTTGGAAAAAGAGTTCGAATCACAGGGGATGAAAGCCAAATTCGTTTGCTTTTTTTTCTCTTTTTTTATGGGGTTCACCGCGAACTCTCAGCGATTCCTTGGATGGAAAAAGAAGAAGCATTTGCCGTAGCGAATCAGGTTTGTGAAGTGTTTTATGAGCAGCCCTCACAATTGAAAGTAGACGTCTTAGCCCTTTGGTTGGCGATTCATCAACAAGCAAACAGGCAAGGGGAAAAAATGACACAAAATCCTTTTTCAGAAAAATATCCCGAAAGCATCCTCTTAAACCGAACGCTTTCAGAATCAACCTGGAATTATTTGTTGCTTGTGATGGATGCCTTAGACTTAATCCCCTTTGAACCACGCTTAACGTTTGAAAGTCTCTATCAAAATCCGTTCTCGCAAGCAGTCAAGAGTTGGCTGGGCTTATTTGAAAGGCAAATTCAACGCGTGTCAAAGCAAGAAAAAAAGGACTTTTATCGACAAATGTATCGCTTGTCGGTTTTAAATCAACTGACAAGAAATCAAAAGGACATTGACGTCATTTTTCGTCACTTACCGGAGAGAGGACCTGACTCGTTTCCTTATTTTCAAATGAAATTTGATCAGACTTGGCAGCAATTTCAAAGCGAGCAGCCAGAAAAGTCCCAACAAATCGATCGGGAATTTCTAAGAAACTGGAGCTACCAAGTGGCTAGGGATGAGACACTGTTGCCAACGATTCCTTGTTATTGGCACTCTTCTTTAACAAATCAAACGCAAAAGAAATTGGCCAAAGAATTGCAATGGCGATTGAAAAACGAGGTGAATTTTTGCTTTACCTCAGATGCCCAGCAGGCCGTCTTGCAATTGTCGACGGAATCACAAGCAAAGGGGTTGCCAATTGCAACGCCCTTGTCGGAACATGACGTTGAGCAGGTACGACAAGCTGTTTATGACCTGATAAAAAATGGCAGCGTGTAAAAGATACTGGAAGAGGAAGAAAATCATGCCTACCTAAGAGGTATTTACTTGTCGGCAAGCTGCTTCTGTGGTACATTCTATCCACGGCTTGCATGCCGAAAAAAAACAGAGTAGAAAGCAAAGCGTTAAGTGTCAAAAAATGGAATGTCGTTTTTGGACGAAAGGCCTTAGCCTGCGGTTTTGTTTTCGCATTCGCTGGAACATCGAATGTTGCAACTCGAAAAAGGAGATGCTTCAACATGCACAAAAAATTGGATGCTTACAAGATAAGCATGATGGGGTTATTGATCGCAATCATGGTCATCCTCTCTCGAATCTTAGGGTTCGAATGGCAATTTATCAAAATCTCGTTTGATTTTGTGCCAAAAATCATCATGGCCATGCTGTTTGGCCCACTATGGACGGGTGTCGGGGCAGTAGTCGCCGATCTTATTGGCATGATGCTTTTTGCCAAAGCGGCATTTTTTCCAGGCTTTACTTTAAATGCCTTCTTAGGTGGCGCTATTTATGGTTATTTCTTCTATAAAAAAGAAGTGACCATCAAAAATGCCTTCTTATGTACCTTGGTGAACACCTTGCTCATCGGGTTTGTCTTAACCCCGCTTTGGTTAGCCATCATGTACAATCAGCCACTCACCAGTTGGGTCATTTGGGGACCACGCTTAGTGAAAGGAATCTTAATGTTACCGATTCAAACGATCTTAACCTATGTCGTCGGTCGGGCGATTCCGATGAAACAATTAATGAAAAGAAGTCGTTATTCTTTTTAAAATAGTCAAATCGTTGCAAGTTTTCTCCTTTCCATGTACTCTGAAATTGAGTTTGGAAGGGAGATTTTTTTATGAATAAAAAGAAATGGGCTTGGTTATTTTCTCTGGTCATCGTCTTTTTTGCGATTGGCGGTGGTCTTTGGTGGCTTCAAGTGCAACCGTCCACTTCAAGTGAACCGGAAAGGTCGACCACAAGCACGAGTGACACTCAGTCAAATACCTCGACTACGACAAGGAGTAATTCCTCGTCTTCAAGTGAATCCAGTACCTTACCGAGTAGTAGCGAGTCGCGGGATCGTCTGTCTGAGCGGTTGGAGGCGATGACGCTGGAAGAAAAAGTCGGCCAATTATTTCTCGCCCGTTATCCCGGAGCATCCGCGCTGGATGATTTAGCCCAATATGCGCTCGGAGGCTATTTATTTTTTGGGCAAGATTTTGAAGCGGAAAGTGCGGAAAGTGTCCGTCAGCGCGTCAAGCAACTGCAAGCCGAGCAAAAAATTCCCTTGTTTCTAGGAGCGGATGAAGAAGGCGGCACGGTGACGCGTTTGAGCTGGAATGCGACTTTGGTCGATCAGCCCTTTCAAGCGCCGCAAGTCGTCTATCAACAAGGCGGTTGGGAGGCGATTGCTGCCGACACAAGAGCCAAGGCAGCCGTTTTACAAGCGTATGGCTTGCAACTCGGGTTGTTTCCGGTTGCAGATGTCGCTACCGATCCAAATGCCTTCATCTATGATCGAACGATTGGCCTCGACGCGCAAGGAACGAGCGTTTTTGTGGAAACCGTGGTCGAAGCACTCAAAGGCAGCGGCGTGGCTTCGACTTTAAAACACTTCCCAGGCTATGGCAACAATCGCGATTCACATGTGGAAATCGTACATGACACGCGTGCTTTGGAGGAGTTGCAAACCAACGACTTTCTGCCTTTTGAAGCCGGCATTAAGGCTGGTGTGGATAGCATTTTGGTCTCGCATAACATTGTGACGAGTATCGATGATCGACGTCCAGCTTCGATTTCGCCACAAGTGATTGCGGTCTTACGCCAATCGCTTGGTTTTGAGGGAGTCATCATGACCGACGACATGGACATGCTGGGCTTAGCTGATTTTATTCCACAAGAACAAGCCGCACTTGCCGCCTTGCAAGCAGGCAACGATTTGATTCTATCTTCTAGCTATCAAAGACAAATTCCAGTCGTGATTGCGGCGGTAGAAGCCGGCGACTATGCGGAGGCTGATTTGGATGCTTCCGTCCGTCGTGTCTTACGTTTGAAGGAAAAACTAGGGATGTTTCCAGATTAAAGTGTAATCAAAAAAGAGGAGCCAAGGACAGGTGATCGTCCTTGTGCTCCTCTTTGACTATGCTTGAAATTGGGCATGGTACAAATCATGGTAGGTCCCCTCGGCCGCAAGCAAGCTTTCGTGCGTCCCCTGTTCAATGATTTGCCCTTGATCCATGACCAGGATGTGATCGGCCGCTTGAATGGTCGCCAAGCGATGCGCAATCACAAAACTTGTTTTGCCCGTCATTAAGGCTAAAAAGGCTTCTTGGATTTTCTTTTCCGTTAAGGGGTCCACGGAACTGGTCGCTTCATCTAAAATCAACATCGGCGGATTGGCAATCATCGTTCGGGCAATCGTTAAGAGTTGTCGTTGCCCTTCGGAAAGTTTGACGCCATAATGACCAATTTTCGTATCGAGCTGCTCAGGCAGGCCCTGAACGTATTCGAGCATTTCCGTTTTTTCGAGTGCTTCATAAATCCATTCGTCTGTTGCGTTTGGGCGACCATAGGTGAGGTTGTCTCTTAAGGAGGCATCAAATAGCCAAGTGTCTTGTAAAACCATCCCGAATTGTTGGCGCAACTGACTTCGCGGAATGGTTTGAATGTTGCGACCATCTAGAGTAATCGCCCCCGCTTGAATCTCATAAAAACGCATCAATAAGTTCACGAGAGTTGATTTTCCAGCACCGGTTTTTCCGACAATGGCGATGGTTTCCCCCGCCTTGGCAGTAAAACAAAAATCTGAAATTAGGGGGCGATCCTCCACGTAAGAAAAAGCCACGTCTTCAAAGGTAATTTCGCCTTTGATTGGCGCAAGTGCAATCGGCGCTTCGTTCGGTTCCATGGGTGAATCTAGGAGTTCAAAGGCCCGCGCCAACCCAGCAAAAGCCCCTTGGATTTGAGTCATTAACCCGGAAATCTCAATAAAAGGTTTTGAAAATTGGGTCGAATAAATGGTGAAACTTGCAATGATCCCAACAGTAACGCTCGAAGAACCGCTGAGAATCAGCGCCGCCCCGACAAACCCGACCGCCACATAGGCCAAGTGGTCGACAAAGCGTGAAACAGGATTCGTTAAAGAAGACGAAAACTGTGCGCGTTGGCCTTTGACATACAAGTCTTGGTTCATTGGTGCAAACTGCTTTTCGTTGGCTTCTTCTTGTTGAAAAGCTTTCACCAGACTCTGATTGCCAACGCGTTCATTAATAAAACCCGTCATCTCGCCTAAAATTTGTTGCTGCTGGCGAAAATCATCTTGAGAACGTTTGGCCACCCAATAACTAACAAAAAAGATAAAAGGGGTTGAAAGTAAGACTACCAAGGTCAGCAAGGGACTTAAACGCAGCATCAAGAAGAGCGCAAGTAAAATAACGGTGATTCCAGTAAAGAGTTGTTGGTAGACGGCCGCCACCGCCACCGACACTTGGTCCAGGTCGTTCGTGAAGCGGCTCATCAAACTTCCGTGCGGCGTTTGGTCGTAGGTTTGCAAAGGCAACTGATTCAAATGAGCGAAAGTATCCTGACGCAGCCGATTGACGCTTTGATAGGCTACGCGATTTCCCAAACGCTGAATGAGCCATTGACTCAAGGCAGTAACGACAATCACTCCAAAGAGACGGAGGAGGAGTTGTTGCAAAACAGGGAAATGCACTTGTCCGGCCCCAATTAGCTGGTCGATGCTTTGACCGATTAAAAAGGTTAAGTAGACCGAAGTCCCACCTGCTAAAATACCAAAAAACAGGGCAAAGACATTTTCCTTTAAGTAGGCAGTTAAATAAGGTAGAAAACGTTGAAACGTTTGCCAATCAATGGTTTTTTTACGCAATTAATTTGCCTCCCTTTGGGTCGTGACCATCGCCTGGTAATAAGCCGAAGTCTGTAACAAAGCTTCGTGCGTTCCAAGCGCCGTCATTCGCCCTTTTTCTAACACTAAAATTTGTTGCGCATCTTGAATCGAAGCCACCCGCTGAGAAATCAAGACCACCGTCATCGCTAAGCTTTTTAAGGCTTGTCGCAATAAGAAGTCGGTTTGATAATCAAGCGCGCTTAAGGAATCATCTAAGACGAGTATTTTCGGTTGCTTCATCAAAGCGCGCGCAATCGCCAAACGTTGAACCTGGCCGCCGGAAAAGTTCTTCCCGCCTTCGACAATCAAGGTATCCAATTGTTTGGGCAGCTGACGAACAAATTCGGAGCCTTGCGCCAGATCCAAGGCGCGCCAACACGCCTCGTCGCTAGCTTCAGCCAAGCCCCATTGTAAGTTTTCGCGAATCGTGCCACGTAGTAAAATCGATTTTTGCGGCACGTAGGCAATTTGTGCCCGTAAGGTGTCGAGGTCCCACGCTTTCACGTTTTGCCCGTCAATGCAAAGTTCGCCCTGACTGACATCGTAAAAACGCCCTAAAAGTTGAGTCAAGGTCGATTTTCCCGCGCCAGTTGGTCCGGTAATCCCTAAAACCTGTCCGGCAGGTACGTTGAAATTCAAGTCTTTTAACACGCGGCCGTAATTTTCGCCATAACGAAAAGCTACTTGATGAAAGGCAATTGCTCCTTGTAAGTCTCGTGGGGTTTGTGTCGTTTCCTTTTCGATGAGTGTCACAGGACAATCAAAAACTTCATTAATTCGACGAGCAGAAGCTTCAGAACGAGTAAAAATCACCACTAGGTTCGAAACGACAATTAAGGCTAGTAACATTTGGTTCATGTAATTCACCAAGGCCAAAATTTGCCCTTGTTGCAAACCGCCGAGTTCGACTTTCCACCCACCCAAGGCGAAAATCCCAAGAATTCCTAAATTCAAGAGAAAGGTCGTAAAGGGAGAAAGAATGGTCGAAAGCTGGGCAACACGTAAATAACTCCGAGTCAGGTCTTCACTTTGCTGGTCGAAGGTCTCGACTTCTTTTTTTTGCCGATCGAAGGCACGAATGATCCGCACCCCGCTTAAATTTTGGGCGACAAATTGATTCAGTTGATCCAATTGCTGTTGCACCACGCGATACATTGGCACGGAGGCACGAATTAAGAAAAATAAGAGCAAAGAAAAAAGAGGCAAGAGGATCAAAAAAATCAAACCGATTTGCCAATCGATGTAAAAAGACATGGCCAAAGCCCCAATACTTAAAAAAGGGGCGCGCACGACTAAACGAATCAACATGGCGAGGGCCAACTGCATTTGGTTGACGTCGTTGGTCATTCGGGTAATCAGCGTGTCTGCGCCAAAGTAATTCAGCTCATGGTGACTCAATTGATTGATTTTTTGTAATAATTGCTGGCGTAATTCCGTTCCCAATCCTTGGGAGGCGACGGAAGCATAGTACTGGCAGACAACCGCGCAGAGGAGGCCGGTAATTGAAAAGAAGACCATCCAGCCGGTCATTTCCCAGACCTTCCCCCAATTTTCTTGCAAGATGCCTTGATCGATTAATAGGGCCATTAATAAGGGAAGAATCAGTTCGAAAATGGCTTCAGAAAATTTAAAAACTGGACCTAAAATCATTTCCTTCCGATAATCTTTTGCGTATTTTAGTAAATGAATCATTCGTTCAACATCGCTCCTTTTCCATTTCCTACTATCATAACGAAAAAAGCAGCAAATGAAAAGAAATGAAAGAGATGTTACGCTTATGTAACGAATGTGACAGAAAAGAAAAAGCTTTCATTAAAGGGTTTGTCCTTATTGTTCAATAAAATACAAAGAAATGTGTAAAAAACAAGTCAGAATGTAACAAACTGTAAAAGAAATGCAACAAAGAAAGCGCCGAAATCAAGTATACTACCAAAAGAACATTCATTTTAGATTCGAATGGAAAGGTGTGACACGTCCTTTGAAGGGGAAAAAAATTATCGCACTGGGGTTACTCATGCTACAAATCCTAGCGCCAATCGCAGTTTCAGCAGATACCATGGATTCGCTGAATAAAGAAGAAGTGCGTTTACAACAAGAAAGCCAAGCGATCAGTCAAGAAGTACAGAACGCTTTAACCAAAGTCAATCAGACTTATCAAGCAGTCGAAAGCTTAAAAGGGGACATTGCAGAAAATGAAGCCCTATTAGTGACGACGCAAGAAGAAATCAAAACAACCGAAGAAGCAATCGAACGGCGCAAAGCCAATGTTGCAGAGCGTTTGCGTCACTTACAAGTCAATCGCGTCAACGAAAACAAATTGTTGAAGCTACTCGATTCTTCCAGCTTGCAAGAGTTAGTCAACGGCATTTACGCCATTACGATTTTACAAAACGCGGAAAAAGAAGTCGTAGAAGGTTTAGAAGCCGAAACCGAAAAATTAAAAAAACTAGAAACGACCGTGAGCGAAACGAAAACCAGCCTCGTCGCGAATCAAGCAGCGCTCGAAGAAGAAGCCAATACGCTCGATGTGCGCGTCAAAGATTTACAAGCGGAACTCGCGAATAACCAAACAGCGCTAAGTGCCGTTGCCAACAGTAAAGCCGTGGAATTGGCACGAATAGAAGCCGAAGAAGCGCGTAAAAAAGAAGCAGCCGCACAAAAGAAAGCGGAAGAAAAAGCGCAAGCAGAAGCAAAAAAACAAGAATCAACCAATCAGGGCCCATCGACCACGACACCTGAAACGTCGCAGCCGAGCCAGCCGAAACCAGAACAACCAAAACCAGAAACACCAAGCACACCCAACCCACCTGTGACAGAAAACCAGCCGTCAAGTGGCAAGAAAGTGCTTTACATGGAATCGACGGCCTACTCTTATAAAGAAGCTGGATCCAGTTTCTACACGGCAATGGGGATTGATTTACGTGAAAATCCACAAGTCGTAGCGGTCGATCCAAGTGTCATTCCATTAGGGACGATAGTCGAAGTTGAAGGTTATGGCGTGGCCATCGCAGCGGATACCGGTGGTGCAATCAAGGGCAACATTTTAGACGTCCACCTCACCAGCGTCGAAGCTTGTCATGCGTGGGGACGTAAATTCAACGTGAAAGTCACGATTTTAGATTAAGACTTTTCGCTAATAAAAGAAAAAACCGAACAATCAAACGAGCGAAAACCATCAAGGAGAAATCACTTGGTGGTTTTTTTGTTTAAAAAACAAGTGAACAATCGTGTGGAAATGAACATGGCGCCAATGCGCGAATCATGCAATAATTGAGTAATTAGCAAGGCCTTTTTTTATTGACTCTGCCAATTTTTTTTAAATATTCGTCGCTTTTTTTTAAAAATCGTTCGCAAAAAAGTCAAAAAAGCGAAAATTAGAATGAAAATACGATTGGATTTCAGCAAATATTCTTAGAAAAGTCATAAAAGGTTTGCTAAAAGAGGCATTTTTTATATAATGGAAACAGTCAGGAAAAAATCAATCGAATTTAGAGGAGGTCGTCATCGGATAATGAACAACAAGTGGATCAAAGGATTCAGTGTATTGCTTGTTGCAGTCTTCGCAATTGGCGTGAATATTTTTGGATATATGAAAATGAAAGACAGACAGCAAACGCAGCAGGTGGAACAAGCGGTACTAACCATTAATAGTCAAAAAAACCACTTAGAAACACTGCAAAAAAACATCAATCAAGCTTATGCAGATGCCAATCAGGATTTCTTAAGAAACAATCTGACGGCAGAAGATATCCGGAAAATGGAAAATGAACTCAATCGCTTGAAGGTAACGGCCGATGATTTTGCACTCGCACCAAAAGATTTACCGCAAGAAGTCGAACAATTAAGCCAAGCGAAAAGCGCCTTACAAAAAGACTTGCAAACAGTGAGTGAAAAAATGACACTACAAACCAAGGTCAAAGACTTCTTTACGAATGAAACCTTGGATTGGCAAATGGTCACCAATGATGTCGTCATCAAAAAAGAAACCACAGTGAAAAAAGTCAACGACCTGCGCGACAAGCTCAACCAACAACCTGCGAGTCCGTGGCAAGATCAGCTAAACGAATACCTCGATTTTGCGGCAGCCCAAGCAACCAGAATTGCAGAGCTAACAGCAGACTTGGATGAAATGTTGCAAGAAGGTGTCATTACCGAGGCGGCGACCTATGAACGTTACTTAGGATTGACCGAGAGTATCGCTCAAGTCCGCAACTTAGAAATGAAAGAAACTTTTCAAACACAAACCAATCAAATTAGTGAACAACTAGGCCTTGGAACGACCTATTATTCCAATCAAAATCCTACCACCGACCAAGCCTCCGAAGAAGAAATCGATAACTAAGGTCCGGTAGTGGCATCTGAAAAGTAGTTAGAAAATAATGATTCGTCATTCAAAAGAGAAAGTAGAGAAAACATGGAAGAAACAATTAGCTTAAAAGAAATTTTTGACATATTACGTAAGCATACAGCGACGATTCTAATGAGTACCTTCATTGGATTAGCCATGGCGGGTGTCCTGACCTTTTTTGTCATCACTCCACAATATAGCTCGCGTGCCCAGTTAATCGTCTCGATGCCACAATCAGAAACGAGCAACGTCAACGACATTAACTTTAATTTACAAATGTTAAATACTTATAAAGATATCATCTTACAAGGAGACGCCCAAGCAGAAGAAGTGCAACGTCGTTTAGAAGCCGATCAAGGCGTGAAAATGACCATGGGAGAAATCAAAGCGGCTTTACAAGTCGTGCAAGCGCAAAACTCGCAAATGTTCTCCATCCAAGCAACGGATGCCAAAGCAACCAATGCCGAAGCGATTGCTAATACAACCGCGGAAGTCTTCCAAGAAACGGTCAAAGACATCCTAACCAATGTCGAAGAAATTACCATCGTTTCACGTGCGGTTGCAAGCCCACGACCAATTTCACCGAACAATAAGTTAAATTTAGCCATTGGTCTAGTCTTAGGCATGATGATTGGTGTGGGTCTATCCTTCTTGTTCGAATTACTTGATCGCACCGTCAAAGACCAACGCTTTATCACAGAAACGCTTGAATTAACTGTTTTAGGTACCGTGCCACAAATGACTAGCAAAGAACTAAACGCAAAAGGCACACAAAAAATGATGAAACCAGCTGTACAAAAAAAGACAACGACTTCCGACTTGTCTCGCCGCAGCCGTTCGAAAGTATAGAAGGAGAAGCCGATGTCTAAAAAGAATCTCAAAGAATCACAAACAAAAGCGGTGGGATTAATTACCTTAACTGATCCAACGTCACCGATTTCCGAGCAATACCGGACCATCCGAACCAACATTCAATTTGCATCTTCCGTAGATCGTCGTTTGCAAACGATGGTTGTCACTTCTTCTGGACCAGGAGAAGGGAAATCCACGACGTCAGCCAACTTAGCGGTTGTCTTTGCAAAATCGGGTCAAAAAGTCTTACTCGTGGATGCAGATATGCGGAAACCAACCGTCTACAAAACCTTTCAATTAAATAATGCAAGAGGTTTAAGCACAACATTAAGTACCAATCAAGACGTCTTAGAAGTTTGTCAAACGACCGCGATTGAGAATCTCAGTGTTCTAACCAGTGGTCCTAAGCCACCGAATCCGTCTGAACTCTTAGGTTCCAAACGCATGAACCAAATCATTGCCGAATTACGTGCAGCATACGACATCATCATTTTTGATATGCCACCCGTGATTACCGTCACGGATGCTCAAATTATGGCTTCAAAAGTTGATGGCACTTTATTAGTTATTCGTGAAAATGTGACCAATAAAGAATCAGTCATCAAAGCTAAAGAAGCATTGACCTTGGTGAAGGCGCACATTTTAGGCACCGTTTATAATGGCGCAGCCCATGCAAAAGATCAAGGTTATTACTATTACTAAGCAATCACCAAAAAAACTGACAACCAGTCAGCTCTCTAAAAAATCTTCGCTCGAAATCAAAAGTTCGTGAAGCAATAAATGTCCTTTTATGACGCCATTTGTAGCAGAAAACGAGCATGGATATCGACTTTTAGTCGTGATATTATGAGTTTGATTAAAGTTTTTGTGAAAGATTCCTTTAACAAAAAATCCTGCTTGATCACTGGAGTGCATCCAGTGATTCGAAGCCGATCATTTGTGAAAGCATCTTTCTTTTCAAAAAACAAATCATGAATCACGATAAAAATGAATGCCTTCAAAGTAAAGTGGAAGCTTTCATGAAGAAAAGAGAGTAGATAAATGGAAGAGACAGTCAGTCTAAAAGAAATTTTTGGTGTGTTTCGCCGACACCTTGCCATCCTTTTGATGAGCACCTTCGTTGGCCTTGCACTTGCTGGTGGATGGACCTTTTATTTGGTGACACCACAATATCAGTCACGCGCACAGTTAATCGTTTCTTTACCCGCCTCTGAAACAGGCAATCTAAACGACATTAACTTTAACTTACAGATGTTAAATACCTACAAGGATATCATCTTACAAGGCGACGCCCAAGCAACAGAAGTGAAAGAACGTCTGGAAGAAAAACAGGGCCTCGTTCGAACGACGGGTGAGATTAAAGCCGCTTTGCAAGTCTTGCAGGCGCAAAACTCACAGCTATTTGCGATTCAAGCCACGGCAAACAATCCGCAAGAAGCAGCGTGGCTTGCCAATACCACTGCAGAAGTCTTTCAAGAGACCGTCAAGACCATCTTGATGAATGTGGAAGAGATTACCATCGTTTCTCGTGGCGTGGCCAATCCACGTCCGATTGCACCCAATCACCAATTAAACTTAGCGATTGGGCTTGTGCTGGGCTTGCTGTGTGGTGTTTTTCTGAGTTTCTTATTGGAACTCTTTGACCGAACCGTTAAAGATGAAAACTATGCATCCGATGTACTCGACTTGCCCCTTCTAGGCGTGGTTCCACAAATGTCAGCTAGAACGGCAAGTGTGAAAAAGACCCAAGAAATCTTACATCCGACCCCTGATAAAAAGAACCAGAAACCGAAGCGAACGAGGAAAAAAACACGTCAGCAACGGTCGAAAGTTTAAGGGGGAAAGAAGATGGCAAAAAAACAAAAACAAGCCCCAGCACCAGCAGTCGGCTTGATTACATTAACCGAACCAGAAGCGATGATTTCAGAACAATACCGTACGCTACGGACGAACTTACAATTTATCAAAAAAGAAGAGGCACCGTTGCAAACACTCGTGATTACTTCTGCCTTACCGGGAGAAGGCAAGTCAACCACTGCTGCCAATTTAGCGGTGGTACTTGCACAAGCCGGGCAAAAGACCTTATTGGTGGACGCCGATTTACGGAAGCCGACCTTTGCAACGATTTTTGGACTGCCTAGCATGCGTGGCTTAAGTACGAGTTTGGCTCAAGGAGATGCAGTCTTAGAAGCTTGTCAAACAACAGAAATTCCACAACTAAGCGTGCTAACAAGCGGTCCCAAACCACCCAATCCCTCGGAATTACTCGATTCCAAGCGGATGGAGGCAATCATCCAAGAATTAAAACAGGCCTTTGATGTCATTTTGTTTGACGTTCCACCAGTCATGGCGGTAACCGACGCCCAAATCATGGCTGCCAAAGCAGACGGCACCCTCCTGGTGATTCGTGAAAAAGTTGCGAACAAAGAAGCGTTGAAAAAAACCAAGAGTGCCTTAGCGCTCGTTGATGCAACCATTTTAGGCGCGGTTTACAATGGAACCACACAAACAGAAAAACAAGGATACTATTACGAATAGTTCGTACAAAAAATAAAAAAAGGAGTGAACCCCAATGATTGATTTACACTGTCATATTCTTCCCGGTCTCGACGACGGAGCAGAAAACATTGAAGCGAGCCTTGCCATGGCCGAATCTGCCATTCAACAAGGCATTACCCACCTCTTATGCACGCCTCACCATAATAACGGCCGCTACGAGAATGAAAAAGCAGCAATCATTGCAGCGGTTGACTCCCTTCAAACCACGCTTGACGAACGCCACCTCCCTTTGACCTTACTTGAAGGTCAAGAGGTGCGTGTCACAGGTGACCTCATCGAAGACCTCGAACAAGATCGTCTTTTATTTACCGACATCACCGATACGTATTTATTACTAGAGTTTCCAACGATGGATGTCCCAGCGTTTAGTGAAACTTTATTTTTTGAATTAAGGGGACGAGGAATCATTCCCGTCATCGTCCACCCAGAACGGAACGCGAAGTTCATGGAAGACCCGAATTTATTAGTGCCTTACCTGGAGATGGGATGTTTGGCCCAATTAACGGCACCGAGTATCGTGGGCGTTTTTGGTAAGAAAATTCAAAAAGCCGCCAAAATCATGGTCCGTCACAATCTCGTCCAGATGGTCGCATCTGATGCCCATGGCGTCAAGAAACGAGCCTTCTATTTAAAAGAAGCATATGCCGAAATCGAAAAAGAATTCGGCCAAGAAAAAGTGCAACAGATGCAACAAGTCGCCAAAGACCTCGTCAATGGCGATCCCGTTGACTATCCGGCGCATCAAGAAATGAAAAAGAAAAAATTTGGGTTGTTTTAGGGGGCGCAACAATGTTTGTTTTAACACGAAAACGAAAAATTGCGATTATTGTAGCAGTCGATCTCTTGATCTTGCTCTTCGCCAATTTTTCGGCTTATTTTTTTATGAAAGCTTTTATACCAATAGGGTTTCATTTTATGCAATCGTTCGTCTTCGCAACGACGGTTTCTTATTTTGTCTTCGGAAGTCTGTTTAAAGTCTTCACACGCATGAATCGCTACACCAATTTAAAAGAAATGATCGCCATCTTACTTTCAACCATCAGTATGTCCGTTACAACGATTGTATTTATTTGGTTGAGGTATGGAACTTTCAGTAAACGCATGATGACCTTCACCTTCTTGCTGACAACCTTACTGATTATTATGAGCCGTTTAACATGGCGTTTGTACATTGAACGAAAAAACGGTTGGTTAAAGGGCAAAGGAATCAAAGCGCAACGGACCTTAATTATTGGAGCTGGCGAAGGTGGACGCGTGCTCATGACGAGCATCTTGCGTTCACAAACCGCAGAAGAGATTCAAATTGTCGGACTTGTCGATGATGATCCCAATAAGCAACGCGTTTATATGGAAGGCATTCGCGTATTAGGTACGACGCAAGAGTTACCCGCTTTGATTAAAGCGCATCAAATTGAGATGGTGACGATTGCAATCCCTTCGCTACCGCAAGGGAAACTAAAAGAAATTGTTGAAAGTTTAAAGCCAACAAAAGTGAAAGTGAATACTATGCCTTCCATTGAAGAAATTGCTTCAGGGAAAATCAGCATCTCACGCTTGAAAAACATTGACGTGGTAGATTTACTCGGTCGCGAAGAAGTTCAGTTAGACATCGACCGCATCAAAGACCAATTAACCGATCAAGTCATCTTAGTGACTGGGGCAGGTGGATCGATTGGCTCTGAGATTTGTCGACAATTAATGCAATTCACGCCAAAAAAACTCTTGTTAGTTGGCCATGGAGAAAACTCGATTTACTTAATCGAGCGAGAACTAAGAAACACCTTTTCGAAAAAAAGCACCAAAATTATTCCAATTATTGCCGACGTCCAGGACCGAGCGCGCATGATGGAAATCATGCAAACATACCATCCGCAAATTGTCTATCATGCAGCCGCGCATAAACACGTGCCACTGATGGAAGCCAATCCAAGAGAATCGGTGAAAAACAATGTTTACGGCACGAAAAACGTTGCCGAAGCAGCCAAAGCAGCCGGTGTCGCTCAATTTGTCATGGTCTCAACCGACAAAGCCAATAACCCACCAAACGTCATGGGAGCGACCAAACGCATTGCAGAACTCATCGTCACCGGATTAAATGAACATAGCGCCACAAAATTTTCCGCGGTTCGTTTTGGAAATGTCTTAGGCTCAAGAGGCAGCGTCATTCCCGTTTTCCGGGAACAAATTGCCAAAGGCGGCCCGATTACCGTCACCGATTTTCGCATGACCCGTTACTTTATGACCATTCCAGAAGCCAGCCGCTTGGTCATTCAATCCGGCGCTTTAGCCAAAGGGGGCGAAATCTTCATCTTAGACATGGGCGAACCCGTGAAGATTGTTGATCTAGCAAAAAACATGATCCACCTCAGCGGTTATAGCGAAGAGGAAATCGGTATCGTCGAAAGCGGCATTCGCCCAGGTGAAAAACTATACGAAGAATTATTGCTAGATAGCGAACGAAATGACGAACAAGTCTTTGAAAAAATCTTTGTCGGCAATATCAAAGGACCGAAACTAGAAGAAGTCATGGCCTTCGTCAAACAATTACCAGAAGAAAATGAAGCATTAGCAAAAGAAGTGGTTGCGTATGCGAACCAAGGAAAGGATACGAAAGCATGAATTATTTAGCCATCAAACGAATCATTGATTTCGTATTAGCACTAATCGGATTAATTATTTTATCACCCGTTTTTTTAGTCTTAATTCTAGCAATTAAGCTAGATTCAAAAGGGCCTGTATTTTTCAAACAAAAACGCTTTGGAAAAGAGAAAGTCTTCTTCAATATCTTAAAATTTCGTACCATGCGGATTGATACTCCAAAAGATACACCGACTCACTTATTAACCAATCCAGACCAATGGATTACCAAGGTTGGGAAGTTTTTAAGAAAAACCAGTCTAGATGAACTGCCGCAAATCATTAATATTTTAACAGGTGAAATGAGTATCATTGGACCACGACCGGCTTTGTGGAATCAAGTCGACTTAATCGAAGAGCGAGAGAAATATGGTGCAAATGATATTCCTGTGGGACTTACCGGTTGGGCGCAAATCAATGGGAGAGATGAACTTCCAATTGAAGTAAAAGCAAAACTTGATGGTGAGTATGCTGAAAAAATTAGTTTCCCAATGGATGTAAAATGTTTCTTTGGTACGATTGTCTCTGTAGCGAAACACGATGGCGTTGTTGAAGGTGGGACAGGCGTTAAGAAGGATGAGGAGCGTGAATAATCATGAAAAAAATCCTTATTACTGGGAAAAATAGTTATATTGGAACAAGCTTTCAAAAATGGATGGCACAATACCCAGAAGCGTACCAAGTCGATGCGATTAGTGTTCGAGGAGAAGACTGGAAAGAGAAGGATTTTTCGGAGTATGATTCTATTTTACACCTTGCGGGTATTGCCCATGTCTCACGCAATCCCAAAATGGAAGAATTATATTATCAAGTGAATCGTGATTTAACAATCGAAATTGCCATGAAAGCGAAAGCAGAAGGGGTAAAACAATTTGTTTTTATGAGTAGTATCATTGTTTACGGAGAGAGTACAGCGAGTCAAAGGGTTATCACAGCTGAAACCATCCCAAACCCAAGTAATTTTTATGGTAAGAGTAAACTCGAGGCAGAAGAAGGAATCCAGCTTTTAGAGACACAAGAGTTTAAAGTTGCAATTGTTCGTCCTCCAATGATTTATGGGAAAGATTCAAAAGGGAATTATCCAAAACTTGCCAAATTAGCTCGATACACACCGGTTTTCCCTGACTACCCAAATCAGAGAAGTATGTTGCATATTGATAATTTATGTGAGTTCCTGAAACAATTAATTGCAGCACAAGAATCAGGTTTGTATTTTCCTCAAAATAGAGAATATGTTAAGACGAGTGAATTGGTGCGTGAAATTGGAGCTGTTTATGGGAAGAAAATTTATTTGTTTAAATTTCTAAATCCAATCATCAGACTTTTAATTAAGCAATCGATAGTGAATAAGATTTTTGGGAATTTGGTGTATGAAACTACAATGAGTAAGTATAAACATAATATCTATCAAGTTCGAGATTTTAAAAACTCTATCCAGTGTACTGAGGGAGTTTAATAGATGAAAAAGAAAATACTATTTTTGGTAAATCATGATATCGTTATTTATAATTTCAGAAAAGAAATTGTAATAAACCTATTAGAAAAAGGATATGAGGTAATTATTTCGTCTCCAAATGGTGAAAGAATTAGTTACTTGAAAGAAATGGGATGTATTCATGTGCCAATAACAATCGAGAGGCACGGTACAAATCCAATCACTGATTTTCGATTGATTTTGGAATATTCAAAACTAATTAAAAATATTAAACCTGATATAATATTAACTTTTACTATTAAACCGAATATTTATGGAGGAATTGCAGCCAAAAGATTTCATGTTCCTTATATTGCTAATATTACTGGATTGGGACAAGGAATACAGAAAGAAGGTATTACACAAAAATTAATAACGTTGTTGTATAGAAAGTCTTTCTCAAAAGTAAATAAAGTTTTTTTTCAAAATACAGAAAACATGAATTTTTTCTCTAAGCACAATATTGCATCGGGTAGATATCAGTTGCTTCCTGGTTCAGGAGTAAATTTAGAAGAATTTCAAATTCAAGAGTACCCTACTGGTGAAACTATTCATTTTGCTTACATATCTCGAATAATGGAGCAAAAAGGGATAAATGAATATTTATCTGCAATCAAAATAGTAAAAGAAAAATATCCATTGACTCAGTTCCATGTATGTGGTTTTTGTGAGGAGGAATACGAAGAACAGTTAAAAAAACTTCATGAAGAAGGAGAGATAATTTATCATGGAATGATAACCAATGTGAAAGAGATTTACTCTTTTATTCATTGTCTAGTACACCCATCTTATCATGAAGGCATGTCGAATGTTATACTGGAAGCATCTGCATCCGGGGTACCCACAATAGCTTCAGACATTCCAGGATGTCGTGAGGCCGTTGTTAATGATATTACAGGGTATACTTTTGAAGTTAAGAATGCAGAAAAACTAGCAGAACGAATACTCCATTTTATCGAGTTACCATACGATAAGAGGAAAAGAATGGGAATTTCAGCTAGAGAAAAAATGAAGAATGAATTTGACCGTCAAATTGTTGTTGATAAATATTTAGAAGTGATACAGAAAACATTAGGGGATGTGTGATTAATGCTCTTATATGAAAAAATTAAAAATAGAGAAGTGAAAATATCTTTAGTGGGTTTGGGTTATGTAGGTATGCCGATTGCGGTAGCCTTTGCGAAAAAAGTGGACGTTATTGGATTCGATATCAGCAAAGAAAAAATTAGTCAGTATATTCAAGGGATTGACCCAACCAAAGAAGTTGGCGATGAAGTTATCCAAAATACAACTGTAGAATTCACTTCTAGTGAGGAAAAGTTAAAAGAGGCGAAATTTCATATTGTTGCCGTGCCGACACCAGTAAAACCGGATCATACTCCTGATCTGACACCACTCCAATCAGCTAGCCGTACAGTAGGACGTAATTTAACCAAAGGAACAATCGTTGTGTTTGAATCAACTGTTTATCCTGGAGTAACAGAGGAAGTCTGTATCCCGATTCTTGAGAAGGAGTCTGGACTAATTCATGGGGTTGATTTCAAAGTTGGCTACTCACCGGAACGTATCAATCCAGGCGATAAAGTGCATCGCTTAGAAACGATTGTCAAGGTAGTTGCTGGCATGGATGAGGAATCATTAGAAACAATTGCTAAAGTGTATGAACTTGTAGTGGATGCAGGGGTATATCGTGCGGAGTCAATCAAAGTAGCAGAAGCGGCAAAGGTAATTGAAAATTCTCAACGCGATATTAATATTGCGTTTATGAATGAATTATCAATTATTTTTAATCGTCTAGGAATAGACACAAAAGCTGTATTAGAGGCTGCGGGAACAAAATGGAACTTTTTAAACTTTTCTCCAGGTCTGGTCGGTGGACATTGTATCGGCGTTGATCCCTATTATTTAACATACAAAGCTGAGCAAGTGGGTTATCATTCACAAATTATTCTATCTGGCCGTCGAGTGAATGACGATATGGGGAAATATGTTGTAGAAAACCTCGTTAAAAATTTAATTAAAGCGGATGTCCCAGTAAAAAATGCAAAAGTAGCGATTTTAGGCTTTACGTTTAAAGAAAACTGTCCTGATACAAGAAATACACGTGTGATTGATATTGTCAAAGAGCTAAAAGAATATGGTATCACACCTATGATCGCTGATCCAGAAGCAGATATTGAGGAAGCGAAAGAAGAATATGGGATTGAGTTTAGTACCCTGGAAGATGTGAAAGAGATGGATGCCATAGTAGTTGCAGTAGGGCATGATCAGTTCTTAAAATTAAATCAAACAGACTTTAATCAAATGTTTAAACAATCAAGTAACAAAGAAAAAGTATTAGTTGATATTAAAGGGCTTCTAAATAGAAAAGAGTACGAAACAGCAGGATACCAATACTGGCGTTTATAAGAAAGAAGGAAAAAAATGGGATACAAAGAGATTGAATTTGATAAAGACAGTGTGTTTCTTGTAACTGGTGGTGCAGGTTTTGTAGGTTCAAATTTATGTGAGGCATTGCTAGATAAGGGCTACCAAGTCCGTTGTTTGGATGATCTATCAACAGGTTTGAAACAAAATGTTGACGAATTTATTGGAAATGATCATTACACTTTTATTGAAGGGGATATTCGTGATTTAGATACTTGCTTAAATGCTTGCGAGGGTGTCGATTATGTTTTGCATCAAGCAGCTTGGGGAAGTGTGCCAAGAAGTATTAAAATGCCTTTGTTGTACGAAGATATTAATATTCGCGGTACCTTGAATATGATGGAAGCTGCGAAGGAAAAGGGTGTGAAGAAATTTGTGTATGCGTCAAGTTCTTCTGTGTATGGTGATGAGCCAACATTGCCTAAAAAAGAGGGGAGAGAAGGGAACGTCCTCTCTCCATATGCTCTAACTAAAAAAGTAGCTGAAGAATATGGCAAACTGTATGCTAAATTATATGGGCTAGATACATATGGATTGCGCTATTTTAATGTCTTTGGGAGAAGGCAAAATCCAGAAGGTGCTTATGCGGCCGTGTTACCTAAGTTTATTAAACAACTTATAAATGATGAACAACCAACGATTAATGGCGATGGCAAGCAGAGTCGCGACTTTACATACATTGATAATGTAATTGAAGCAAATTTAAGAGCGTGCCAAGCATCTTCTGAGTACGCGGGAGAAGCATTTAACATAGCTTTTGGTGGAAGAGAATACTTGATTGATATTTATTATAATCTATGTAGTGCATTGGGTAAGGAGATTGACCCGGCATTTGGGCCTGATCGTGCAGGTGATATTAAGCACAGTAATGCGGACATTAGTAAAGCAAAAGAAATGTTAGGTTATAATCCTGAATGGTCTTTTGAAAAGGGAATCAATGAAGCGATAGAATGGTATAAGGGGAATTTGTAAAATGTCTGAGCCTATAAGAATACTTCATGTTTTTGGGGAAATGAATCGTGGTGGCGCAGAAACGATGATTATGAATATTTATCGGAATATTGATAGAAGTAAGATTCAGTTTGATTTCGTGGTGCATACTGATGAAGAATGTGCGTTCGATAAGGAAATAGAAGAATTAGGTGGAACGATATATCGAGTTCCTAGATACACTGGTAAGAATCATGGGAAGTATAAAAAAGCTTGGTTGAATTTTTTTGAGATTAATTCAAATCATCAAATCATTCATGGACATATACGTAGTACGGCGGCAATATATTTAAAAATAGCAAAAAAATATAGGCTGAAAACAATAATTCATAGCCACAGTACAGCATCAGGAACAGGTTTTTCTGCTATGGTAAAGGATTTGTATCAATATCCAATTAGATTTATTGCTGAGAATTTTTTGGCTTGTTCCACTGATGCTGGACGATGGTTATTTGGTAAAAAAAAAATAGAACAATGTCAGTTTTGCATTATTAGAAATGCAATAGAAAGTGATAAATTTCGCTATAATGAATCATTGAGAGATTACATGAGAAAAGAATTTCAAATAGATAATAAATTTGTAATAGGGCACGTAGGACGCTTTGTTCATGCCAAAAACCATACTTTTTTAATTGAAATATTTAAAGAAATCAGTGATATTAATTCATCTGCAGTTTTATTGTTAGTAGGAGAAGGAGAGGAAAAAAAGAATATTGAAAAAAAAGTAAGAGATTTAGGATTAACATCTAGAGTTATATTTACAGGTGTTAGAGATGACATACCTAATATCTTGCAAGCATTGGATGTATTTTTATTTCCATCACTATTTGAAGGGTTGGGGCTAGCTGTTATTGAAGCCCAGGCAAGTGGACTACCAAGTATAATATCAGATAATATTCCTTTAGAAGTTGAAATTACAAACCTTGTTAAATTTATTTCATTGAAGGCAGAAAAAACTGCGTGGGCAAAAGAAGTGTTAGCTTTTGATAATTATCATAAGGATAGAGGAAAAGTAGATAACAAAGAACATTTTAAAAATAGCGGCTATGAGTTAGAAGATACTGTAAGTTTTATTGAAGAATATTATTACAGTTTATTGCTAAAATAGCAATGGGGAAATAACACAATCAAGGTAGTTATTCACAATGATAAAGGATTATATGTCTTTATTGTATTGTAAATAGCAGTATTAATATCGATTACTGAATATGATTGGTTCGATATGTTTAAATAGAGGTTAAAGGGGTTTCCTTGAAAGGTGTTCATTAATTAATAACTGAGTCCTTTTTATTGGAAAGGAAAAGTTAATATAGTTTCAAACTGGTTCTTTCTTTTTTTTATATAAATCAAAATTTATAAAAAAATATATACCGAAGTGTCTATATATATATTGCGATGTAGATAGTAAGAATAAAATTCTTTAGATGAATAGAGCTTTAAATTTTTTGTCATAGTGATTCAATAAAAGAAAGTGAAAACTAGTAGATACATAAGGAGGATGAATATGTCGAGAAAAAATTATGAAGAAGATATAAAGGTAACTATCATTATGTCAGTATTTAACAATGAATTGTATCTAGAAGATGCTATAAAAAGTGTGTTAAACCAATCATATTCTAATTTTGAGTTTTTAATAACAGATGATGCATCTTCAGACCGTAGCAGATATATATTGGAAAAGTATAAAAGAAAAGATAAGCGAATAAAGTTATTTTTTAATCATAAAAATCTAGGTTTGACAAAAAATTTAAATAATATGATAGATATAGCTCAAGGAGAACTGATTGCTCGTATGGATGGTGACGATATTTGTTTTCTTGATCGGTTAAAAAAACAAGTTGATATCCTTAAAAAGGAAGATGTAGATATCGTATTTTCTGGCACTATGTTAATCGATCATGAAGGAAAAGAATTATGTGAAGGGTGGAGACCAAAAAAACTAAAAAAAATATTAAAAATAATTGAAATTCATAATTACATACCGCATCCGACTGTTATGATGAAAAAAGATATAATGATAAAAAATAAGTATAATGAAAATTACATAACTGGGCAAGATAAAGAATTATGGGGTAGATTAGTAGAAGATAAATATATTTTCCATTATATAAAAGAACCATTATTATATTATCGGATAAATCCGAACAGTGTGAGAGTGAAAAGAAAGAAATCTAATGATTATAGACTTGCAAGTATATATATTTCAAATAGACATAAATTACTAGTCTTTTCAACATTTAACAAATTAAGTTTAAGAGAAAAAGTATTAATTTCATGTAAATTATTATTACCATACCAATCAATATATTTGGTAGAATTTATTCTATTAAAATACAGGCAAGTGAATAAAATATGATTAATTATTTTATTATATATATATATATATTTATTAATTTTTATTTCCCAACAATTTTCAACCTACCTATAGATGCATTGATTAATTTATTGTTAATTTTGATTATGTATTCGGAAAAAACTGTAAATACTCATATTAGAATTAACAAAAAATATCTATCCTTTTTCTTAGTCTTTACATTATTAATAGGTGTTAATGGACTGTTAAACTTAACATTTTACTATACATATCAATTAATTAGAAATAGTCTCTTTGTTTTGGTGACAGCGACACTGTTTAAAAAAATTTGTATAGATAAAATATTTAGAACTCTATATTTTGGTTTATGGTTAAATAATATTATTATTATTTTGCAAATGCTTGATGTAAAAATAATAGAACGATTGCTTTTTAATATTCACTATTATTTCGGTATCACAAATAGAATGGATTATAGAATGAATGGGATAGCGGATGGTCCCCTAAAAGCTGGTCTTATTACAGTATATTTAACGTACTATACTTTATTTTACTTAAATAATAAAAAAATAAAATTGATTCTTACCATATTATTATTTTTGTTCTCAGTGATACAGTCCAGGACTGCAGTGATACTAATTGCAGTGATAATCATCATATACTTATTAAGCAAAGTATCGTTGGAAGATTTTAGTATAAGAAAACTAGGGTCGATAATAAGCTCGATTGTAATACTCGGAGTAACGGTGAATATATCAATTAGATTTTTAATACAGAATCTACCAAACTTTTTTAATACAATTAATTGGCAAATTAGAGAAATTACAAATATAAGTGAATCAAAAACAATGAATATACTAACAAATGATGGTATTGCTGAGGTATCGAGATATTTTAACAAAGAGTCTTTGTTTTACAATTTATTGGGAAATGGAGAGACTAACTGGAGAGGAGTAGAATCAATTCGAACTGATAATGGTTACTTTACCTTATTAATAGGAATTGGAATAGTAGGATTATTAATATTGATGATATTTTATCTAACTCTTTTTTTTGATTTGTTAAAAGAAAGTAATATGAAAGAGATATTGTATATTGGAAATTTGTTAGTGCTATTCATTATCTTATTTTTAATGAATTATAAGAGTACTAGCTTTATGGGATACCATTATTTTAATCTATTTATTACTTCATATTTTTTGTTGTGTTATAAATACAATATATTGAAGAGAGTATCGTGTTAGAAAAACAGGAGAAATGATATGAAAAACAAGAAAAAAATTTTATTTTATATGTATAATCTATCTGGCGGTGGAGCAGAAAGAACAATCGTTAATATAATTAATCATATGGATCGAAACTCTTTCTCCATAATATTGGTTTTGGGTACCGAAAAAAATAACGATTATCTTCACTTAGTAAATAAAGATATAAAAATTATTAACTTGAAAAAAAATAAAAGAAGAGAAACAGTGATAGGATTAAAAAAAGTAATTCTTGAAGAAGTACCGGATTTATTATTTAGTACTCTAAATAATAACAACATAATTCTTATTTTATCAAAGATTTTAACCTTTAAAAAAATACCACTAATAATAAGAGAAACCAATAATCGAACAGAAGCAGGCAGTGTATCTAGGATTAACAAATTAACTACTTATTTTCTATACAACTTTTTTTCTACTAAAATTATAGCGTTATCTAAAGGTGTACAGAATGATTTGATAGAAAATTTTAAAATTAAACAAAAAAAAATTGATGTGATTTATAACCCTATAAATTTAAGCCATATTGATAAATTGAAAAAAGAAAAAATAGAAGAAACTTATCGGTTTGGAACAGAGAAGATTATTATTGGGATAGGAAGATTAGCAGAGCAAAAAGATTTTGATACATTAATTAAAGCTTTTGCCAAAGTAACCGAAATTACTTCTTCGAAATTATTAATTTTAGGAAAAGGCCCAGAAGAGCCAAAATTAAAATTATTGTGTAAAAACCTAGGAATCGAGGATAAGGTATTATTTCTAGGATTTAAAAATAATCCATATAAGTATATACATGATTCTGATGTATTCGTTTTGAGTTCTAAATGGGAAGGTTTTGGTCATGTAATTGTTGAGGCGATGGCTAGCGGAACGCCTGTAATTGCAACTGATTGTAAATCAGGCCCCGCAGAAATTCTAGAAGACAATAAATATGGAGTTCTTATTCCTGTTTCTAACCACAATATACTAGCTGAGAAGCTGATACTTCTTCTGGAAAATCAAGAGTTATTAAATAAATATATAGAATTAGGCGCTATTAGAAAGGAAAAGTATGATGTACAAAAAATTACATCTCAGTACGAACAAGTTTTTTTAAGTTTAATAAACTAGGAGGCACAATTTTGAAGTTTTTTTTGAGATTAATATATTATAAGTTAATGTCTTTTATTATAAGTAGTGAACGGTATGCCCAAACATATGCTGTTGAAATTGTAAAAAATAAAGGAGCGAAGGTTGGAAAACAATGTAGATTTTATTCTACTAAATTTTCATCAGAACCTTACTTAATTGAAATTGGTAATCATGTAACCCTAGCAGAAGGTGTGAAGTTGATAACACATGATGGAGGAATGTGGGTGCTAAGAGGAATAGATTCAAAGTACGAAAATGCTAATATCGTTGGTAAAATTAAAATCGGGAATAATGTTTTTGTGGGGGTAGATTCGATAATTCTCCCTGGAGTTAGTATAGGAGATAATACAACAATCGCAGCAGGAAGTGTTGTTACAAAAAGTTTTAGTGGAAATGTGGTTATAGGAGGAGTTCCAGCACGAGTAATTAAATCATTAGATTCATATATTGAGTCGAGTCTCAGTTATATAGTGAATACAAAGGGATTAAATAGTCATGAAAAGAAGAGATTTATTTTAGAAGATATTGATAAAGAAAAATATCGAACTAGGTAGAATTCAAATTTTTTATTAGGATAATGGGCAATTATTTTAGTATAGTAGTTAGGAAAAAATATATAAATGCAATGTCTATTATTTTAATAAAGTATCCTGATTATTCTAGAATATTCTATGTAGAAGCTAGTCGAGGTGCATGAATTAAGAACAAGAATAGATTGAAAAATATAAATAAACTTTCTATCTATTTGGTTATTCAAAAATATATATGACTATAAAGGGGTGAGAGAATCTATGAATAAACGATTGATGAAGACAACGGGAATATATTTTATAGGGAATTTATCATCTAAGATAATGTCCGCATTATTAATACCAATTTATGCATTCTATGTAACGACTGAAGATTTTGGTTATTATGATTTTACACAAACAATAATGAATATATTAAATCCAATAATTCTATTAGCCATATGGGAAGCTATTTTAAAATTTGTATTACTAGAAGAGAAAAAGGGAAAAAAAGAACGGATAATATCTACATCAACTATATTTACATTATTTATGTTAGTGTTATTTGTGTTTGGAGCATCAATTTTTTCAATCGTATCTAACAAAGAGATGCCACACTTAGCACTAGTAGTATTTATGATGGTCATAAATAGTATTGTTACTGTATGGCAATATTATGCTCGATCTTTATCGAATAAATTATATGTTATTTCAGGTGTTTCATCAACAATTATAAATTTCATATTTACTATAATTCTTATAGTTTTTTTAAAAACATCTTTAACTGGCTTGTTTATATCATATATATTAGGGCAAATATCAATATTTTTAATTATTGAAAGCAAATTAAGAATTCTTAAAAGAACAAAATTCAGTAATTTTGATATTAAGTTATTAACAGAGATGTTGGTCTTCTCATCACCATTAGTATTAAATTTAGTTTCTGCGTGGTTTATGTCAGGCTTTGCTCGAAGTATTGTTACAGTTAATCTTGGAGTAAAAGCAAATGGGTTATATTCATTTGCCAATAAATTCTCACTAATTATTACGATGTTAGGTTCTGTTGTAACTATGGCTATTATTGAAGAAGCAATCTTGTCTGTAAAAAATAAAAAAATTCAAGAATCGTTTAATAAAACTCTTGAAAACTTATTTGTTATATTCCAGACACTTGCGATATTATCTATACCTGCAATATCTATTTTTTATAAGTTTATTGCTGATACAGAATATTATCATTCATTTAAATTAGCGCCATGGTTAATTCTGTACTCGCTATTTAATATTATGGCGTCACATGTCGGGTCAGTCTTTCAAGCAATTGACAAGACTAAATATCAATTTACCACAACAATGTTAGGAGCCGTAGCAACAGTAGTTATCTCTACTAGTTTAATAGGAGTAATGGGTGTGTCAGCGGTTGTATCGGGGCAAGTCATCGGAGCATTATTAATGTTGACGTCTAGATATGTTTTGGTGAGGAGGTTTACAGATATTCGAGTAGATTGGACACCTTCAGTTATAAGAATAATAATATTTGTATTGGTTGCAATAATTAGTTTAAAGGCACCGATCTATATAGTTTTTATTGTAGAAATTCTTATGATGATTTTCTTTGTGTATAAGTATAAAACTATTATAAAAAAAGTTAAGTAAGTGGCTTTAAGGACATAATTTTTTTAAATTTAAATTTGATAAAAACAATACAATGATAATATATTGAAAATATTTAAAGTGAGGGAAGACATTGGAAGACACTAATAAAGAACGCATATGTCTTATTACAGGAGCAGCAGGTTTCATAGGATCATTCCTAACAGAAAGGCTTTTAAACAAAGGATACACAGTGGTTGGGATAGATAATCTAAATGAATATTATGATGTAAACCTTAAAAAATCTAGATTAAGAATCAATAAAAAAAATAATAACTTTATATTTATTAAAGCAGATATATCGAATAAAAATGAAATGATGAATGTTTTTGATGAATATCATCCTGAATTAGTAGTTAACCTAGCTGCACAAGCAGGAGTACGTTACTCTATAGAAAATCCAGATGTCTATATAGAGAGCAATATTACAGGCTTCTTTAACATTCTTGAAGCTTGTAGACGATACCCAGTAAAACATCTGATTTATGCGTCTTCAAGTTCAGTATATGGATCAAATAAAAAAGTTCCTTTTGAAGAAAGTGATTTTGTCGATCATCCAGTTTCTTTATATGCAGCTACTAAGAAATCAAATGAATTAATGGCTCATACATATAGTCATTTGTACGGAATCCCTGCAACGGGTCTACGTTTCTTTACAGTCTATGGTCCAATGGGTAGACCGGATATGGCTTATTTTGGTTTTACAGAAAAATATTTTAAAGATGAAACGATACAGATCTTTAATAATGGTGATTTTGAAAATGATTTGTATCGTGATTTTACGTATATTGATGATATTGTAGAGGGGATAGCAAGATTAATAGAATGCCCGCCATCTAGTTTGGAAAAAGGAATCGAGTCAGTCCCACATAAAGTCTTTAATATAGGTAATAATAATCCGGAAAAATTGATGACATTTATTACTACATTAGAACACTGCCTAAGTAAATCACTTGGAAGAAAAGTTGAGTTTAAGAAAAAATTTGAACCACTTAAAGCAGGGGACGTACCAGCAACATATGCCTCAACGGACAAATTACAAGAAATGATAGGATTCAAACCAGAGACATCAATCGAAGAAGGGTTGCAAAGATTTACTGATTGGTATGTAGAGTATTATAAGAAAAAGTAGGGAAGTGCAAACATGAAAATCACAGTCGCCGGTACAGGATATGTAGGTCTTTCTAATGCGGTTCTGTTGGCTCAGAACAATGAAGTTACTGCCTTGGATATTATCCAAGAAAAAGTAGATATGATAAATAATCGTCAGTCGCCTATTCAAGATGAGAAGATTGAAGAATATTTTTTGGAAAAGGAATTAAATTTAGTTGCGACAACGGATAACTATAAAGCATTTAAAGATGCTGAATACGTGATTATCTCAACACCAACGAATTATGATTCTGAATTAAATTATTTTAATACTCGTACAGTTGAAGCAGTCATTGCAAATGTCTTATCGATTAATCCAGAGGCAACGATGGTTATTAAATCAACCGTACCAGTAGGGTACACCGAGAAGATAAAAGAGATGTTTGATACAGATAATATTATCTTTTCTCCAGAGTTCCTACGAGAAGGAAAAGCTTTATATGATAATTTATATCCTTCACGGATCGTTGTTGGTGAACAATCAAAAAGGGCGGAAGTTTTTGCCAATCTCTTAGCTGAAGGTGCTGAGAAGGAAGAAATTGAAATTCTTTATACTGATTCAACGGAAGCTGAAGCAATTAAATTGTTTGCTAATACTTACCTTGCGATGCGTGTGGCTTACTTTAACGAATTGGACTCCTATGCTGAAATCAGAGGACTGGATAGCAAACAAATTATCGAAGGAATTGGTTTAGATCCAAGGATTGGTAATCATTATAATAATCCTTCCTTTGGGTATGGAGGATATTGTTTGCCAAAAGATACCAAACAATTGTTGGCGAATTATGCAGATGTTCCTCAAAATATCATGTCTGCAATTGTTGATGCGAACCGTACAAGAAAAGACCATATTTCAGATATGATTTTAAAGAGATCGCCTAAGGTAGTCGGTGTTTATCGCCTAACGATGAAGGCTGATTCGGATAACTTCCGACAATCTGCAATTCAAGGAATCATGAAAAGGATTAAAGCAAAAGGAATTGAAGTCGTTGTATTTGAACCTTCTTTAAAAGAACCTGATTTTTACAATTCTAGAGTAATGACTGATTTTGAAGAATTTAAAGCAATTTCAGATGTAATTATTTCCAATCGTTTTGAAAAAGAGTTGTTTGATGTTCAAGAGAAAGTTTATACGCGCGATGTATTCGGAGAAAATTAATTTAGAATGGAGTTCATTTCATTGACCAAAGTACGTAAAGCAGTCATCCCAGCAGCAGGTCTGGGGACAAGATTTTTACCTGCAACCAAGGCAATCGCAAAGGAAATGTTGCCGATTATTGATAAACCAACGATTCAATTTATCGTAGAAGAAGCGATTGAGTCGGGGATTGAAGACATTATTATCGTAACAGGCAAGGCGAAACGTCCGATTGAGGATCACTTTGATGCGAATTTGGAGCTTGAGCAAAACCTTTCGTCTAAAGGCAAGGATGAGTTGTTGGCCTTAGTTGAAGAAACGACAGGCATTAACATTCACTTTATTCGTCAAAAACGACCTTTAGGGCTAGGGCATGCGGTCTTGCAAGCGAAAGCTTTTGTCGGAAATGAGCCGTTCGTTGTTATGCTAGGCGATGATATTATGGAAGATGAAGTGCCTTTAACCAAGCAACTGATCGATACTTACGATCAAACCAAGGCTTCGGCACTTGCTGTCATGGAAATCCCGCATGAAGAGACGGATAAGTATGGCGTGATTGCGCCAAATGAAGAGGTGGCGGAAGGTTTATACGATGTGAATCACTTCGTTGAAAAACCAAAACCTGCCGATGCGCCAAGTAACTTAGCCATCATCGGTCGTTACTTGTTAAAACCGGAAATCTTTGAGATTTTAGCTAATCAAGAACCCGGTCTAGGTGGCGAGATTCAACTAACCGATGCGATTGATACCTTAAACAAAACCCAACGCGTCTTCGCGCATGAGTTTAAAGGCAAGCGTTACGACGTGGGGAATAAGATGGGGATGTTGGAAGCCAACATCGAATATGGGTTGACGCATCCTGAAATTAAAGAAGAGTTGAAAGACTACTTGAAAGCGTTGATCGAAAAGTTATAAAATAGATAAAATGTCTAATTCTTATGATAGAGTTAGGCATTTTATCTATTTTTATATACATTTATGAAGCGCTTACTTTATTGCGTGAAGATTGTGCAACAAACGGTACTTTCATAAAAGGAAGCGGAATCATATACTAAGGTCAGAAGTGAGGGACAGAAACATGAAAACTCGAACAATCGAATTATTAAGAAAACTTGTCTCAAGGCGTTATCCAATTTCAATCAAACAGTTAGCCAGTACGTTTGACGTGAGTCCTCGAACGATTAATAACGATATTGTTGAAGCCAATGAGTTTCTATTACACAAAGGGCTATCTGAAATCGTAACGGTTCATCAAAAAGGAATCGTCTTGGACCTTTCAGATGAAGAACGAACGAATTTAATTGAAGCGTTAAAACAGTTAGAAATGACTTATTTAACCCGTGAAGAGAGGAGTTTTGATCTGTTATTAGCCTTGGCCTTTTCGGGCAAGCCAATCTACCTTTATCAACAAGAAGAAGTCTATCTAATTTCAAAAAGTACCATGGATGAGGACATGCGACGCTTACGGGCGGAGGTTCAAGAGTATGGCATTGAACTGATTAGCATTCGTAAACAAGGGCTTGTATTGAAAGGGTTGGAACGTTCGATTCGAACGATGCTTTATGACTGGATTAATCGACAAGTGGGAGTGATTGATGGTAGTGAGGGAAGAGATGAGCAACTTTCGATTTCGAAAAAGATTTTATATCGTTACCTCCCGAAGCAAGAGTTTGAAAGTGTCGACGCCATTTATCAACAAAAATTGAGGCATTTTGATGATAACTTCTATAAGAATCAAATTGTTTTATTCACACTCATTTGGATTCATCGCCTTCAATTAAATGAAAGCCTTTTATTTTCGAATATAACGCAACAAGAAACTGAGGATCAAATGCTTGGTCATTTTATTGATAGGATCGCAGAAGCTTTTCAGTTACAACCATCGATTGCCGAACGTGATTATATTGCTTCGACAATTGAAACATTTAATGGCAAGGATATTAACAATTCACTGGAGTGGGTTCAAGCACAACTTCTTTCCATTCAATTAGTTCAATTTGTAGAAGCAGAAACAAAAATTCCTTTCAGTCAAAAGGAATGGACGCTTTACGAGGCACTCTACAAGCATTTAGCTGGTTTGATCAATCGCTTGAAGAACAACATTCAAATCACAAATCCCTTAATGACAAATATTAAGAAGAATTACGGAGCGATTTATCAAGCGGTTTGTCAATACATTCCAGTGATTGAAGAAGTCGTTGGAAAGAAAATCTCAGAAGATGAGGTGGCTTTTCTCGTCATTCATTTCTCAACGATTGCGAGCTCGTTAAAGCAAGACATTCAGTTGATTTATAAGTGTGTCGTGATTTGTAATCATGGTTTTGCGACTGGAAATCTATTGGCTGAAAATTTGAAAGAAAAATATCCAGAAATTCAAATTGTCGCTGTTTTAAGTTCAAAAGACCTTGAAGTGATCGATCGTCTAGATGTGGATTTAGTTTTTTCAACTTATAGTTTGGTGATGCACGCCAAGCCAACACTAGTGACGAGCCCGATTATCAATAAGGAAAATCAAGGAATGATTCGCCACTTCTTAGATACAAACAGTCAGTACCAACGATTGGAAATTAAAAAGAAGGATCAAACGAGTCTTTTTAACGATGTTTTACAAATGATTGACAAAAGTGGTGGAAAGGTTAGTCGTGCCATCTATCAAGAATTAGAAGAAAGTTTTGAAGCACATCAATTAACGATAAATAAAAGGGAGATTCAGCCGATGTTAAAAGACTTATTATTTGATAATCATATTTTGATTAACAAAAACGCAAGTGATTGGAAAGAAGCGATTGAATCGGTCGCATTACCATTGTTGAAGGAGGAGGCGATTGAAGAGAAATATGTCGATGCGATGATTGGTGCCGTCAATGAATTCGGTCCTTATATTGTGATTGGAAAACATCTCGCTTTGGCTCATGCCAGGCCAGAAGATGGTGTAAATAAATTAGGAATTAGTGTGGCAACGATGGAACAACCCGTCAACTTTGGTAACGAGGAACTTGATCCCGTGAAAATTATTTTTTGTCTAGCAGCGACGGACTCGTACGCGCATTTAAATATTATGAAGGAACTTGTTGAATTGATTCATGATGAAGAGAAATTGACACGTTTAATTGCAAGTCCGAATGTGGAAGCGTTTAAAACAATCTTGTTTAAATAAGAAAAGAAAAATGAGGAGGCTATAAAATGAAAAAATTAACGATTTTATTTGTGTGTGGTGCAGGATTGGGAAGTAGCTTTGCGGCCCAGATGTCGGCAGAGGATGTGTTAAATAAATTAGGGGTGTCTGCGAAGTTAGATCATGTGGATATCTCGTCAGCGGCTTCGATGCGAGCGGACTTAATCATTACGGCTGAGAATTTCCGTACGCAATTTGAGAAGTTTCATTTAGACCCACAAACAGCGATTATCTACTTAAAGAATATTGTTTCAAAAGCGGAAATCGAAGAAAAAATCACACCAGTTTTACAGGGGAAAGGCGTTATCTAAATTTAGGATAAAAGGAAAGAGGGGAATAAAATGGGCGTTATCAACTTTATTATTGAAAACATTTTAACACAAGCATCGATTACTATTGCTTTGATTGCCATGTTAGGACTGATGTTACAAAAGAAATCAGTCGGGCAAGTGATTTCAGGTTCGTTGAAAACATTGTTGGGGTTCCAAGTCTTAAGTGCCGGTTCAAGTATTATTGTTGGTAGTTTAATTTATTTTGGTGAAATTTTTACGGAAGGCTTCAATATGCAGGGAGTGATTCCGTCGATTGAGTCAATCAACGGACAAGCGATGAATGATCTTGGTTTAGGTCGAGACATTGCTTTAACCTTCTTAGCGATTTTTATTTTTAATATTTTAATTGCTCGATTTACGCGTTGGAAGTATATCTTCTTAACAGGACAAGCGATTTTATGGATGGCAACGATGACGACGGTTTTTGGTTATTTCGCTGGTTTAAGAGGCGTGATACTCATTTTAGTTGGTGGATTTGTTGGGGCTGTTTTTGCGGTAGCGATGCCTGCAATTGCTCAACCGATTATTCGGAAAGTCACTGGTTCAGACGACATTGCCTTAGGTCACTTTTGTACAATTGGGTACATGTTTGAAGCGGGAGTGGCATGGTTGTTTGGTGAACGTGGTGAAAACAAGAAATCAATTGAAGAGATTAAATTACCCGCAGCGTTTGAGTTCTTACAAGATACCTATTTATCTGTGATGGTTGTAATGGTTCCACTTTATATCATTACGGCATTATTTGCCGGAGAAGCTTTTGCCGGTCCGCTCTCAGGTGGGCAAAACTATGTCATGTTTGCTTTTTTACAAGCAATCCAATTTGTTGTTGGAGTGTATGTTTTATTAGCAGGGGTTCGTCTGTTATTGGGTGAAATTGTACCAGCGTTTAGAGGAATTGCGATGAAGCTTGTCCCTGATGCAAAACCTGCGCTTGATTGTCCGGTGTTTTTCCCTTATAGCCCGAATGCAGTAATTTTAGGCTTCATTACAACAACGATTGGTACGGTCATTGCTATGTTTGTCTTACCAACATTTGGCTTTGCAATGATTTTGCCAGGTATGTTAACGAACTTCTTTGCAGGAGGAACAGCAGGAATTTTTGGAAATGCAGTCGGCGGTCGTAGAGGAGCGATTATCGGTGGGATTGCGCATGGCTTCTTTATTACTCTCTTACCGGCGTTATTAATCGGTATCTTTAATCAAATGGGCTTTGTCAATGCAACGGCTACAGATGTCGATACGGTTGTTGCAGCATTCTTATACGCATGGATCTTAAGCCCTATCTTGAAAATGTTCTAAGAGTAAGGAGTGAAGAAAATTGTTTCATTTTTTTAAGAAAAAAGAAAAGAAAAAGGTTTTACCTGTCGTTGAAGAATTGTCGCAAGAGGAACGGTTGAAGCTCAAAGAGGAGATTGCTGTTTTAGAGGCAGCCATCATGGTGGAAGAACCACTTGCAAGTACCTATGAATCATTAGGGCTAAAACAAGCAGAATTAGGTGAAATAGATGCTGCAATTATTTCATTAGAACAAAGCCTTTCCTTAAAAAAATCAATTGGTACAGGATATAAAAAATTAATGCAGCTCTATAATCTCAAACGTGCCGAATCTGCTCGTAACGGAGAGGATGCGGGAATTGATTATTATATGGGGAAAATGGATGAGATGCGACAAATTGCTAAAGAAATGGTTATTAGTGGTCAATAAAAATGAGAAATGAATGGATGGTAAAATCATGTATACAACATTAAAAGAAGTGACAAAACAAGCAGAAGAACTGAATTTTACGGTGGGTGCCTTTAACACACATAACCTAGAAATGTTGCCGGATATGCTACGGGCAGCGAAAGAAATGGGTGCGCCGATTATTATCCAAACAAGCGTAGACACTGCCCGTTATATTGGTTTTCGAGTCCTCGTCAACGTCATGAAAGCTATTGCGGATGAGGAAATGGTTGATGCGGTACTGCATTTAGATCATGCGAGAGATTTTGATGATATTAAAGAAGCCATTGATAGTGGTTTTACTTCAGTTATGTATGACGGTTCGCATTTACCTTTTAAAGAAAATATTTTAAAAACAAAAGCAGTTGTTAAGTATGCACATGCACGTGGTGTTTCCGTTGAAGGTGAGCTAGGAACGATTGGCGGAACGGAAGAGGGCATTCATGTAGCAGAGGATGATAAGGTTTATACACGACCAGAAGATGCAGTGGAGTTTGTCAAAGAAACCGGAATTGATGCCTTGGCTATCGCGATTGGTACGAATCATGGACAATTTAAATCAAAAACAGAAGTCAACTTACCCTTGTTAAAAGAAATTCATGCCGTCGTTGATGTGCCATTAGTCATTCACGGTGGAACGGGCGTGAAAGAAGAAGACTATGCAGAATTGATCGACAATGGCATTCGAAAATTTAATGTTGGAACAGAATTACTCGTAAACTGGACAAAAACAGCAAAAGAAACTTTTGGAGAAACAGAAGTCAATAAATCTTTACGCCATAACATCATTCCTGCAAATGAAGCAGTCAAACAAATTATTAAACATAAAATTGGGTTGTTTATGAATCTAAAAAATCCAGTGGCACCAAAATAGCAATGAAAAAACATTTGATTTTGTTAGCAGGAAGTCCAGGAACAGGGAAAACGTATTTAATCAATCAGCTAAAACAAACTTTTCCACAGATGTTTGTCATTACGCCGGATGAAGCCAAAGAGTACTATGCCGAGTCTGTTGGTTTTAATGATTTAAATGAAAAAAAACAATTGGAAGATTCAAAGGTTTGGCCCTTTTATTATCAAGTGCTGTCACTCTATATGGATGCGGGAAAGCGACTGATTGTTTCGGAATATCCATTTAGTGACAAACAAAAAGGTCGGCTTTCAGAGATGGCCCAAAAATATGACTACGAGGTGATTACAATTCGACTCGTAGGAGACTTTGAAACACTTTGGCAACGTCGTTATCATCGAGATCGTGCAATGGACCGTCATCTAAGCTTTATTATGACTCGTTATCACTATGGCGATGTGTTAGAAAATCGCGAACTCGCAACGAATCATATTACAAAAGAGGCATTCCGCCAAATTATTACCGATCGTCAATATGACAACTTTGAGTTAGGTACACTATATGAAATTGATGTCACCGACTTTTCAAAGGTGGATTATGGTCCGCTAACCGAAGCTCTGAAAGAAAGAATTGATTTTGCTTAAAAAGTCGAATGATTTTAGGAACAAAAATAGCTCATTATGAATCGGGATTGATGAGTGGAAATTTAAAGATATCTGTCGGAATAAAGCGACCTTAAAAAGTTCGGTTTTTGATCTAACTTTTTGAGGTCACTACAGAGTTGGTACACTTTCAACGGGTATCTTTATTATTTAATGATAGATACGTTACTATTCGGCGCTTACGTAATTGTGAAGATATCGGTTCGAAAGAGTCCCTTCGTCGGATAGAATTGAGTCATCGAAATCGATCTTGTTGGAATCCCGTAAATGACAGAGCCGAAATTTTTTGTGGAGAGAGGCTTCGTATTAGAGAGGAAGGTTCGTAAAAATGATAATATGTCATGTTTCACACTGTATTTGTATCATGTTACAAGAGATTCGAGGTGACGGACATGGAAACAATAAGTTTTAGATTGGAAGATAAAGAAAAAGAAAGGTTGAAAGAAATTTTCGAAGAGATGGGACTAGACCTTTCTACTGGAATGCGATTATATGTCAAGAGGGTTCTTACTACGAGGTCTATTCCATTTGAATTGAGCGCTTCTAATCGTTTTGAGCAATCTCTATCGGACTACGAACGTGGGGATGTTACTAGAGTAAAAGATACGAAAGATTTAATGGCAAGCCTAAATGCAGAAGATTAAGCGTATTGTTTATTCAACAACATTCAAACGCTGTTATAAGCCATATTTAAAACTCCTTCATGGAACATTCTGAAGGAGTTTTATTATTTTCTATTTCGATCAAAATAGTGTAAAATGTAATTACCGAGTAATTACATTTTTGTGGAATGGAGGATTTTTATGATTACAAAAACACGAAAACAAGGAAACTCTATTATGTTAACAGTTCCTAGAGAATTTGATGTTCCTAATGGTGTAGAGGTTGAAGCGAAACTTGTAGAAAATGGTATTTTTTATGAGTTTGTAACACCCAAAAAAGAGTTCTTTGATTTTAGTGAGGATATTTTATCTGATATCCTTTCTGAAGGCTATCAGAATCAAGAGATATTAAAAGAATTCAAAAGTAGAAAAGCACAATTAACTTCTGCGCTTAGAACCATTGGAGAAGAAACGGTTGCAAGCTCTAAAGCAATGACTAAAGAGGAGCTGGCTAAAGAAATTGGCTTATGAGATCATACCCTCAAAACATGTTTTGAAGTATTTGAAAAAATTAAAGGAAAAACCATTAAAAGAAAATTTTTTAATTTGTTCTATGTTATAATCAGTCTATATAAGAAATGAGTTGATGTAACATGGAATTAGATACAAATAATCATTCAGTATTTCTTATTTATTACCACCTTGTTTTAGTGACGAAATATCGTAGACAAGTAATTGATGATGAAATATCTGACTATGCTAAAGCGACTTTTGAAAGAATTTCAGAATCATATCACATTACGTTAGTTGAGTGGAA